>NZ_WKJP01000005.1 GCF_009674585.1 Haloferax marinisediminis
ATGCCTTTCCACGAGCGGGAGTTCATGAGTGGAACCCGCGGCACGATGGCCGTCGACTGGGAACAACGAATCGACGTGAAGCGAATGCGCGAAGAACGCAAAAACCGGGCCTTGAAGCGCATGCGTGATGCTGGACTCAGCAGTATGCTCCTCATCGACGACCCAAACATCCGCTACGTGACCGGTCTGGCGATGACCGGCGGGTCTGGTGCGGACCACTACTCACTCCTCATGGAGGACGGAAACGTCGTCCACTGGGACACCGCAGACCACGCGAGCAACCAGAAGTACAACTGCCCGTGGTTGAACGACATTCGCTACGCCTGTCCCGGACTGGGGAACGTTCCGCGAGCGTCCGGTCGCGATTCGGCCCGGTCGTTCCTCATCGACAAGATGGCGCAGACCGTCGTCGATGCGCTCGACGAGTACGACCTGTCGAACGAGCCAATGGGCATCGATTCAGGCCACACAGGACTCCTCAACGCGTTCGAGTCGGAGGGCATCGACGTTCGTCCCGCCGAGACCGCGCGTGTGATGGAAGACGCCCGCAAGACGAAGACTGAAGACGAAATCGAGTGTCTTCGGCAGGTCGCTGCCATCTGCGAAGCAGGATTCCAAGCTATCGTCGACAACGCGAAACCGGGCAAGCGCGAGTCAGAGGTGTGGGGCGACGCCGTCCGCGAACTCTGGCGACACGGTGCGATGGCACAAGGTGGGTACATTACCTCGGGGCCGAACACGTGGCCCAAACATCAGGCGAACACCACCGACCGAATGATTCGCCCCGGAGACCTCGTCTACGCCGACTTCTACAACATCGGCTACCTCGGCTACCGCTCGTGCTACTATCGGACGTTCTCGATGGGCGAACCGACCCAAGAACAGAAAGACGCCTACGACACCGCTCGTGACAACCTCTACGCCGTCCTCGACGAAATTGAACCGGGGAAGACTACCGACGAGATTGCGATGGCGTTCCCCGACATGGAGGGTGAGCACGCAGACTGGTACGGTGCCGACGAGCACTGGCAGATGACGACGAACCACTGGGCACACGGACTCGGCCTCCAACTGTACGAAGTCCCGCTCATCTGGCGTGGACTCTCGCCAGACCACCCCATCGAGATCGAGGAGGGAATGACGATGGCAGTCGAGACGCAGGAACCCGCTGGCCGACAGGGTGTGCGCGTCGAAGAGATGGTCGTCGTCCGCGACGACGGCGTCGAACTCCTCAGCCAGTGGCCGGTCGAAGAGATAACCGTCATCGACCACTGAGCAATCGGCACTGCTCGGTTCGAATTTCGAGTTTCGAACGGGGTATCGAATTAGGGCGTCACAGATATATTTTATATTTGTCACAGTTAGGTAACTGAGTCTTTTCAAACACAATAGACAACTATACAATTTTTACAATTTGTAAAAATTGTGGACTTATAGTGCCTTTCAACGCGTTTTCACGCACACTCAAAACTGTAGAACGATAGCATAGGCCAGTATATGTATATTTGAATATACTGATACTATTCTGAGTAGTTGCGCTCAATTGTACTGACGATAGAGAACCAACGCGAGTCCAACACCTCCCGTCCCGATCCCGAGAATAGACAGAGCTCGAACGATGTCGGTAAACGAGTCTTCACACTCGACGACGACCGTCTGGTCTTCGTCGTACAATTCGTGGCAGGACTGGACCGCCTGATAGTTCCAGATACCGACCCCTGCACCGAGGAGAACGAACAGGAGATACAGGGTTACCAAGATACCTCGAATGAGTCCCTGAGACGCCATGCTGCCGAATTGTAGTCTCGTTGAAAGTACTTTGTGGTCGTTCAGAACGACGGACTACCGTCTCGTCGAGAGTCGGCCACCTCTACCGCCGAGAGGTCAACTCTTATCCAGACACAGCGAGACGCTCACGCTAATGACTCCACGTCCATCGACCTTCTCTATCGTCGCTCGTGACCCAGCCCAGAACGCCGTCGGCGTCGCCGTCCAATCGAAGTTCATCAGCGTCGGGTCGGTCGTCCCGTTCGTGAGTGCCGACGCGGGCGCTATCGCGACACAGAGTTTCGCGAACGTCGCGTACGGCCCCGACGGACTCGACCTTCTTCGGGACGGTCACGACGCTGCAGAGGTCGTCGAACTGCTCACCGAATCCGACGACGAGGCCGAGAGCAGACAGGTTGGTGTCGTCGGCCAAGACGGGAATGTAGCCGCGTTCACTGGCGACGAGTGTTTCGACGTCGCCGGCGATATTCAGGGTGAGAACTATACGGTCCAGGGGAACATCCTCGAAAATTACGAGACGCTCGAAGCGATGGCCGACGCCTTCGAGACGACCGAGGGCGGATTGCCTGAGCGCCTCCTCGCCGCCCTTCACGCCGGAAACGAGGCTGGAGGAGACAAACGCGGTGAACAGTCCGCCGCGATGTACATCGCCAAACCAGAAGGCGGGTACGACGGTGGCAACGACCGCTGGGTCGACGTCCGCGTCGACGACCACGAGCACCCGATAGACGAACTCGAACGTGTGTTCAAGCTCTACGACATCACGCTCCTCGAACGCGAAGAACCCGACGAGACAGTGTCACTCTCGGGCGACACCGCAGAAGCGGTCTGTGAGACACTCGCGGAACTCGACTTCTACGACGAGACGCCGACTGGCGAGTTCGACGACGCAGCCGTCGACGCGCTCGAATCGTTCCGTGGGATGAACAACTTCGAGAACCACTCGCTCGTCGTCCTCGAAGACGCAATCGCCCGTGGCTGGGACGATGCAAACGGGACAGGCGAAGCGCGACTCATCGAAGCCATCTGGCATGGGCTCTCTCGACTCGACCGAAAGTAGTCGGAGTCACCGTCTTCGTCGGCGAACTGCCGAGACCGATCCAAAACAGTCGAAAGGGGGGAACTGCAACACCACTCGGCGAGCCGTTCATCGCCTCGTTGTTCTCAGACGTGACCGTACGGTCCACGCCCAGCAGCAGCGCCCATCTCTGTAATCTCGCTCATCGTCGCACATTCTGGGCACGCGAACACCTGGTTGTCGTTCGTGCCGAACACGCGAGCGAAATCCACCGATACGTACTGTCCACAGCGATTACACGTTCTCATCGGGTACACCTTGTTACACCCCCATGGCGTGGACAGACGAGTGAGCAAACGCGAGACGAGACCACCACCACATGTTCTCGTATCGACGACTGCCGAGTGTTCGGCACCATCCTCACCACCTGCCACGCGTTGGTGGCACCCAGAGAGAGACACGCAGTACACACAAATGACATTGCTAGTAGTCTAGCCTCTCTGAGCGAGATGGGCCGCTAGATAGCTAGTTTGGATTCACGCCACCAATTTTGTTTGTAGATTCGGTGGCAGAACACAGCCAGTCCAACGGTGGGGGTGGGAGAGTCGACAGACTGCCCGTCTGACTGCCGCTAGCGACGAAGAATGATATCGACAGCGTGGTCACGGCCCACCTCGGCGAGATGGGCGGATTCCAGCGAGAGGGCCATCGACAAATCGACTGCTGTCTTCGTGTACGGACACACTGTACAGCGAATATCGTACGTCACGATAGCTCCTGTCGAGTACGTGCAGACCAACACCGACTGTGTTCGTGCTGGTGACTCCATTCGAGAACTGCCCCGGGAAGTTCGAAGTCCGACTCTACCGAGTGATTGGTCTCGGCATCGACCACCGCAGTGACCAAGTCAACCGTGTCCGACTCCGCACCGAGACGCCGTCCGACCATACAGAGAGGACACTGTCGAGACAGGTAACTTACCACACTAGTCTACTAGTTAGCCGTCGCCCACGCCAACACCCCCAGTTCAGCCTAACGACCGTTCGTTCAGCAGGCTATCGAGCACTCGTCGCGTCGCCTTACGGACGTGGAGGTAGAACGTCGGCGACGA
Organism: Haloferax marinisediminis; assembly: GCF_009674585.1. Classification (NCBI taxonomy): domain Archaea; kingdom Methanobacteriati; phylum Methanobacteriota; class Halobacteria; order Halobacteriales; family Haloferacaceae; genus Haloferax; species Haloferax marinisediminis. The sequence continues at coordinate 3,918 of NZ_WKJP01000005.1, forward strand.
GATGCCCATGACTCGGGCGAGGTCGTCACCAGTCGAAAGTCTGGGCGATTCGAAGTACCCCGCGTGGTACGCCAGTTCGAGTACCTCCAGTTGACGTGCCGTCAGCAGGTCGTCCAACGTCTCACGAGTGGCAGTGAGCGTCGACACTTGCCGGTCGACTGTCCGCTTTGCGACGAGCGTCGTCTCGGCATGTCCCATCATCCCGGCGACGATTTCACGTACATCTGCCTCTGGTGCCACCTCACCGACGACAGTCGTCTGTCCCTCGTCGACGACGACAGAGCGAACGGTCGCACCGTAGTCGAGGAGTGTCGCTGACGGTGCAGTTCGGATGGTACACTCTAGCAATCCCGCCGAGTCACCGTCATCGACGACTCGTGGACACAGTTCTGCAGGCCCGGAGGCGAGTCGGTCACAGACCGCTGCCACGTCGACACCTTCGACACGCACGTAGCAGACGTATCCGTCGTCCCGTGCGGGAGTAATCGTCTCGATGACCAATCGACAGTCGAGGTCGTCGGTGAGGTCGTTGAACACCGAATCTGGGTCTTCAGACTGGAAACTCAGTTCGGTGACCGTATCCGTGTAGAGGAGGTGTTTGTTCTCGATTGCGTTCATCGCGTGACCGATTCGGTTGCCGAGTTCACCGAGGAGCGCGCGCTCGTTCTCGTCGAACGCCGCTGTCCGGCTCGTGTATACGCCGACCACGCCGTAAACGGTCCCTCCGTACCCGATAGGAACTGCGGCCATCGACTGGTATCCCCAGCGGAGTGCGTCCCCGCGCCGGTCCGACTCCTCGTGACTCCCGAGTACGTTTTGTTCCGCCTGTACCGCCTGAGAGTGGACGGCTTGGGCGAATGGATGCCACGACGACTCGCTGGTGAGTCCAGAGACGTCGAACTGGTCGACGAAGTCCGAATCGACACCGGCCCAGTCGGCGGGAATCACCCGACCAACCGCCGGGTTCAACTCCCCGTACCAGGCAAACTGGTACGCATCCGAGAGCGCCAACTGCTCACAGACGAGTCGTCTAACCTCTTCCCGGGTCGAGGCACGGGCGAGTTCTCGGTTGAGCGGTCGAAGACTCTCGGTCACCTGTTGGATTCGTTCGAGTTTGTTTCGGTGTCGTTCGAGCGTCTCTTCTCGCCGTTTCTGTTCCGTGATATCTGCGTTCACAGCGACGAAACGGTCGATTTCGCCGTGTTCGTCGACGACGGGTGCAATCGTCTGGTTGACGGTGTAGCGTTCTCCCGACTTCCGTCGGTTCGTGACCTCTCCGTGCCACACCTTCCCCGAGAGAACCGTCTGCCAGAGGTCGTCGTAGAACGCGTCGTCGTGTTCATCGGCGGTCAGAATACTCGGAGGGTTGCCAACCGCCTCGGTCGCGTCGTAGCCGGTGAGTTCCTCGAAGGCGGGGTTGACGTACTCGAGTATCCCGTCCGTGTCTGTGAGGTACACCGAGTGACCTGCCTGTTCGACCGCCTTCCGAAACGCCTGCAGTTGTCGCTCGTGTTGCTTCTGCTCGGTTACGTCGCGAGCAACGGTGATTGCCTCTTGGACAGTGCCGTCTGGGGCTACGACGGGAGCACAGTTCATCGAAAGCCACCGCTCTGACCCGTCCGGGCCCACGAGTCCGAACTCGGCACCGACCACCGGTTCCCCGGTCTCGAACACTCGCATGACAACGTGGTCGTCGACCGGGATGGGGTCGCCGTCTTCGTCGTGAATGTGTAATTCCAGGTCGGTGTATCGCTTGCCGAGTGGGTTCGAATCCGACACTCCGAGCGCACGCTCGGCACGACTGTTGATTCGCGTTATCTCACCGTCGGAGTTCGTCACCATGGTTCCGGCGGGAATCGTCTCGAGTAAGCGGTCGAACACTGCTCGCTCACGTTCGAGCGCTGCCTCCGCTTCGAGGCGAGAGACGAGGTCCGCCGAAGTCTCTGCAACATCCGTAATGACGAGAGTGACCAGTCTCTCACCCTCGTATGCGTGCTCTTGGACGCGAACTGTCGTCTGTACGTCGTGCCCATCGTGATGTCTGAGCGGGACCGCGACGGTGGAGTCGACCCCGACGGAGTCTGCTCCGACATCGAGTGTTCTCGTGAACAGGCCTGCATCTTCGCAGCGCCACTCGTCGGGAAGCAACGACCATATCGACCTCCCAACAATCTCGCTGGGCGACCATCCGAGGAGTGATTCGACTGCAGGGTTCGCGAAGACGATTCGGTCGTCCTCGTCGGCGGTGACCACCCCATCAGTCACGGCCGTTGCGAGTGGACCGAACAGACTCGTCTCATCGAGGTCGAGTGACGACGGTTCGGTGTTATCGGACCGTCTCCGTCCCATCGAATCGGCCGACTGGTCGTCTTGCCCACCCATCTCGTTTCACCGTTACAAACTTCATTTATAAAAATCGTGATAGATATACGGATTAAATACCAGTCTGTGTGAGAACTCCCCCAGACGAAGACGAGCGACTATCTCAGTGGGGGAATCGAACGGTCAGTCGAGTTTCCCGCCGAGTACTTTTGCGGTTGTGAGAACGGGGTCCCACGTCGGACTGAACGGTGGTGCGTACGCCAGGTCGAAGTATTCGAGTTCGCCGACAGTGGTCTCTGTGTGTAACGCGGCAGCGACGGTGTCGATACGCTTGGAGACGCCCTCACGGCCGACCATCGCTGCACCGAGGACCCGCTTCGAGTCGCGGTCGCCGACCATCGTGAGGTGAATCGGTTTCGCACCGGGGTAGTAGTGTGCCCGTGAGGAGCCAGTGATAGTGACGCTCACTGGGTCGAATCCAGCATCGCGGGCTTCCGCTTCGTCGATGATCCCCGTCCGTGCCACTTCGAGGTCGAACGCCTTTACGACGGCCGTCCCAGCGATATCACCCACAGGCGTCTCGTCGCCGGCCATGGTCTGTCCGATCGCCCGGCCGGCCCGGTTCGCAGTGAGTGCGAGAGGGACGTACGCCGGTTCTCCGGTGACGACGTGTCGCGCCTCGGCGCAGTCACCAGCGGCGAAGACATCCTCGGCGCTCGTTCGGCCGTGCTCGTCAGTTGCGATGGCACCGGTCTCACCGAGTTCGATACCAGCCTCGTCGGCGAGTTCGGCGTTCGGCGTCACACCGACGGCGACGAGGGCGAGGCCGACATCGACCGTTTCGTCACCGACGACGACACCTGTGAGCCGACCACTATCGCCAGTAAACCCATCTACGGCCGTGTCGAGGTGGAGGTCGATTCCCTTCTCGCGCATGTGTTCTTCTACCTTCTCAGAGACCATCTCACCGAACGGGGCGAGAACGTGCGGGAGCATCTCGAAGAGGTGGACGTCGACGTCGTGTTCGGCGAACGCTTCGGCCATCTCGATACCGACGTAGCCACCACCGACGATGCCAACGGCCGAGAGAGAGTTGCCTTCCATCAGGTCGTGGACGGCTTTCGCACTGTCGAGGCTGTGAAGTGTGTGAACGCCGTCGAGGTCCATCCCCTCGAACGGTGGTTCGATTGCTCGAGCCCCGGTCCCGAGAAGTAGTTGGTCGTAGGTCAGTGTGACCTCTCCGTCGGGGGTCTCAGCGGTCACTTCGTGGGCGTCCGTGTCGATAGCGACGACTTCGTGGTGCAAGCGAAGGTCGATGTCGCGGTCTTCGATGAACTCCTCGGGGGTGACCTGGATGAGGTCGTCGAACTCCTCGACAGCGCCTTTGACGTAGTACGGCATCCCGCACGCGGCGTATGAGACGTATTCGCCCTTCTCCAGGACGACGACATCCCTGTCGGGGTGTTCACGCTTGAACTTCGCTGCCGCACTCATCCCAGCAGCATCACCACCGACGATGACAATCGGGTCCATACCCAGTTGTTCTCGGAGGAGCCGTTAATATATTGCCCCTATTCTACAAGAGCAACGTCGAATCCGGGGGCGGAAACCGACGTATATCTAGGAAGAGAGGTCTTCGATGACCGAGCGGAGAACGTCTTCACCGCGCATGCCGACGACGCGCTTTTTCGGTTCGCCATCGGCGAAGAACACGACGTTGGGGACGCTCTGTACTTGATAGGCGCCGGCGAGTTGCTGGAATTCGTCGATATCGACTTTCGCCACGACAGCATCAGTCTCTGCTGCGAGCGTCTCGACGATGGGTTCGAGCATCTTACACGGCCCACACCAGTCGGCGTAGAAGTCGACGAGAACGACGCCCTCGCGGTCGACGACGGCTTTGAAGTGTTCGACAGAGTCGACGTGGATGGGTTCGTCAGCTACGATTTCCGGTTCGGACATGTACGCGTTCGTACTCACCCGTCTACCTTAACAGTATTGTTTAGAATGGACAATCCTACACAGACATCACACTGTGTGCATCAGAAGTGTTCCAGAAGAAGTGTCAGCACGTCGTTCGTCGTGTTCAGCGCGCGCAATCCTCAACGAAAGACCGCGAGAGGAGTGTCGCAACATCCTCCTCAGCCGAGGATGTATTTGAGGGCGGGGCGTTGTCGGACGAACTCCGTCTTCTCGATGATGGCGTCGAGGCCGAGGATGCGGCCCATGGCGAGGGTGCCGATGAGGGCGAACATCATGAGGCCGAAGAGGTCACCGTTGACCATGCCGTGTCCCCAGTCGGCGTTCCCCAGGTAGAAGAACACCATCAGGAAGCCACCGAAGAAGGCGGCAAGCCGGGTGAGTGCGCCGATGAGGATGCCGAGGCCGATGAGGGTCTGGCCGAGCGGAATCATGAAGTTCGTGAATTCGAGCATCCACGGAGTCGCGGCGGCCCACGCGAGGAAGCCACTGATGGGTCCCGTCGAGTTCGCCAGCCAGCCAGCGGCGCTGAACGGTTCTGGTGCAAGGTACTTACCCATCCCTGCGTTGAGGAACCAGTAGCCCGTGATGAGACGGACGAGGACGAGCACGTAGCCCGTCGCACCCTGCGAGTAGTCGAAGTCCATTCTGTTGCCGAATATTTCAATTTGTCCAGTTGCGGCCATTTTAATTCACCTTACAATTCAACAATCGACTGCCAAGAGAATATAAAGAGCGTCTGATTTCCGAATCCAGGGAATTGAGAATCAGCGAAAACGAGAGTGTGAAAACCGCTACACACCATGCTAGTTAATGTATATCCCACTATTCTAGATTAGTGTCGAGCGATGAGCTCACGAAAAATGTCTGTTTCTCGATACACGCTCCCACAGTGTTCGTTGGCGAAAGCTACGGCATCTGACTCCAGTGAGAGTCAGAGTTGGAGTAAAGCGAAACCCGGTCCGATTGAAATCTGGGAGTTGGTTGTTTAGAGGACTCCACAGTCGGTGGCAGACAGTCCACCCAGAGCCTCGACGTGCGCCTATCCCTGTCCGACCATCTGGTCTTCGTCGTCCCACTCGCGCTTGCGAAGTTCGTACTTCTGAATCTTCCCAGTCGCTGTCTTCGGAATGTCTTCGACGAACTCGAACTCACGGATGACTTTGTAGCCCGCGAGGCGGTCACGCGTGTACTCGGTCAGTTCCTCGGCGGTGACACCCGGGTTTTCGACGTCGCCGTTCGCCGGCACGACGAACGCCTTCGGCGTCTCACCCCACTTCTCTGACGGTGCAGGGATGACCGCAACGTCGCCGATGGCATCGTGGTCGAACAGCGTGTCTTCGAGTTCGACAGACGAGATGTTCTCGCCACCGGAGATGATGATATCCTTCTTGCGGTCCTTGATCGCAATCATGCCGTCTTCGTTGACGACGGCGAGGTCGCCAGTGTGGTACCAGCCTTCGCGACGGTCGTTGAGCGCTTCGTCGGTCTCTTCAGGCTTGTTCCAGTACTCTTCCATCACCTGATTACCGCGCACGACGACTTCGCCGATGGTGGTGTCGTCTCGTGGGACTTCGTTCCCATCTTCGTCGACGACACAGAGGTCCGTCCCAAGCGGTGCGACACCCTGCCGCTGCTTCAGTGAGAATCGGAGGCCGCCCTCGTCCGGAATCAGTCGACGAGCATCGGACGTGGCGATGAGCGGCCCCGTCTCGGTGGCGCCGTAGAGTTGAGTGAACTCCCACCCGAACTCGGTTTCTGTGTAGCGAATCGTCGCACTCGGTGCTGCACTCCCGGCAGCAGTCACGCGAATCGGGTTGGCTCCGGTGTACGCAGGGTCGTTCTCTTCGGCGTACTCCCGCAGAATCGAGAGCACGGTCGGCGCACAACAGAAGAACGACACGTCCTCCTCGGTAATCGCGTCGAACACCTGTTCGGCGTCGACACCACGCGTACAGACGTGTTTGGCACCACGACCGGTGATGGCGTAGATGTGACCCCACCCGTTGACGTGGAACATCGGAAGCGTCCAGAGGTAGACGTCGTCGTCGCTGATGTGGTGGTGAATCGTCACCAGTTGGGCGTGCAGCGACTCGGTACGGTGCGTCCGACAGACACCCTTCGGGTCACCCGTCGTCCCCGACGTGTAGTTGATCGTGATGATGTCGTCTTCGGACATCTCGGGACGCTCGTAGTCGTCCGCGTCGACGTCGTCGATGAACTCCTCGAACCCAATCCACTCACCGTCGACGGCGGCGGGGTCGTTGGTCACGAACACCTCTGTCGGCACGTCGTCGCGCACTGCCTCGATTTTGCTCGCGTACTGGTAGTCGGCGTAGACGACTTCCGACCCAGAGTCAGAAAGCAGGTACTCGTAGTCGTCTGGCGTGAGTCGATAGTTCAGCGGGACGTGTATCGCACCAGACTGCATCGAGCCAAACGCGGCTTCGAGGTGGTAGTGCGTGTTCGGGTCCAACACGGCAACACGGTCGGCTTTTCCGATTCCACGAGACTGCAACGCCGCAGAGAACCGGTCGACGCGCTCGCCAAACTCACTGTACGTGAAGCGCTCACCGTTGGTTCCAACGATGGCTTCGTAGTCGCCGTAGTACGTTCGTGCACGGTCGAGGAAGTCCGTCACGAGTAACTGTTTTTTCATTCGTGATAGACCGGGACGTGGAGGCAACTAAACGCACCACTTGCGGCAACATTTCAACGGGCCAAGAGTAGGACCAAAATATAGCGGGGGCAGTCGATTCGAACAGCAGGAGTACGTGAGGTGCGCGACCGAACTCAACACCTTTGAACCGACAGCGCGTGAACGACGATGAATGACGACGCCGACCCTCCTCGTCGCCGGAACCGCGAGTCACGTCGGAAAGAGTACCGTCGCAGCCGGGCTCTGTCGACTCCTCGCTACCCGCGGCCTCACCGTCGCCCCGTTCAAGGCACAGAACATGAGTAACAACGCGCGTGCAGTCGCACGTCACGACGGCGATGGATTCGGAGAAATCGGTGTCTCGCAGTACGTCCAGGCCCGTGCCGCAGGCGTCGTACCAACGACCGACCACAATCCGGTGCTTCTCAAGCCACACGGAGATGGGACCTCGCAACTCGTCGTCCAAGGGCGGGCAGTGAGCGTCAACGCCGCCGGTGACTACTACGCCGACCACTGGCACGACGCCAGAGACGCCGCACAGGAGTCACACCAGCGACTCACCGAGCGGGCAGACATCATCGTCGCCGAGGGTGCAGGCTCGATTGCCGAGATAAACCTCCACGACCGCGATTTGGCCAACGTCGAGACGGCACGGTTCGCCGACGCGAAGATTCTCCTCGTCGCCGACATCGAGCGCGGAGGTGTCTTCGCCAGTCTCGTCGGGACGCTCGAACTCCTCCCAGACGACCTTCGACAGCGTGTCGTCGGAGCGGTCATCACGAAGTTCCGCGGAGACCCAGCCCTCCTCGAATCGGGACTCGATGCCTTCGAACAACGAACCGGTGTCCCCGTCCTCGGTGTCATCCCGTACGACGACCCTGGACTCCCAGAAGAAGACAGTCTCTCGCTGCCATCGAAAGGCGAGCACGCGACAGTCGGTGCCGACGACGGAGTCTCCGACTCTCAATCGGTCACGATCGGCGTCCTGCGCCTCCCACACATCTCGAACGCGACAGACTTCCAACCGCTCGCCGAAACACCGGGTGTTCGAGTCTCCTATCTCCCACTCGATGCCTCACTCGCAGACGTCGATGGCGTCGTCCTCCCCGGGAGCAAGAACACCGTCGACGACCTGCTCGAACTTCGTGCGTCTGGATTCGACGACGAACTCGCCGACTTCGACGGCCCAATCGTCGGCATCTGTGGCGGATACCAACTCCTCGGGGAACGAATCGAACACGCCGACATCGAAGGAACACGTGGAGAAGAGACGGTCGAGGCGCTTGGCTACCTCCCAACAGTCACGACGTTCTCGCTGGAGAAGCGCGTCGAAGCAGTCTCGGTCGAGTTCGAGGGGGCCGGACCACTCGCTGGCGTCTCTGGACCAGTCGACGGCTACGAGATACACCAAGGTTCGACGCGAATCGTGGGTGATGCAACCGAAATCACTGGCGACGGGGCCGCAGTTGGGCGGCTCGCTGGAACGTACATCCACGACTTGTTCGCCAACGAGGCACCTCGGGAAGGGTTCGTGGATGCAGTGTACGAGTACGCAGGGAGAGAGCGTCCTGTGCAAGCAGACAGTGTTTCGAGAGACCCGTACGAACGGACGGCGACACTCGTCGGGTCCAACGTCGACGTTGCACGACTGCTCAGTTCGGTCGGCGTGTAACCGGTGGTCGCGGTGCGACAGTACGTGTGAGCGGCGCAGACGCGTTAATCGTGAACAATATCTCGTGCGGTGACAATATTCATAGTGGTAGAGTCGAGTAGGTTCGGTATGTCTCAATCAGGCGTACTTCTCAAAAAGCTCGGCGACGACGAATGTGTGTACTGCGATGGCGACCTCGTCGAGAGCACGTACAAAGGGAACGATGCGGTCATCTGTGACGATTGCGGCACGCCCGCGATTCAGCTCTGGTAACCGCCAGTATCCCAACTTCGCTGGCTGAATGTTCGACGCGTCCGGGCCTCAGTAGTGGTTGTGATGGTGTTGGTGCCGACCAGAACCGCTGGTTACTGAGTCGCCTCGGTGGCAGCGACACGAATCGCACCGAATCGGACGAGGTCAGCGGCCTCTTCTAATTCGCCATCGAGCGGTCTGTCGTCGTCGAGTGGCGGAACGACAGTCCGAATCGCATCACGGACGGCACCAGTTCCGGTCCCGAGTTTCAAGCCGTCGTCGAGGAATTCGGCCGCCTGCGCACCACAGAGGAGTTCGACACCAACGATGGTCGCGACGTTCTCGGCGACGACCCGCGCGTTCAGCGCACTCTGTCCACTCATGCTCACGTGGTCTTCTTGGCCGCCACTGACGGGTGTCGAATCGAGCGATGGGCGACCAAACGAGCGACACTCGTTGAGCAATGCGGCCGCCGTGTACTGCGCAATCATGTACCCTGAGCGGAGACCGCTGTGTTCTGTCAGGAACGGCGGGAGATACGGTTCCTGCACGTCGGGGTTGAGCATCCGGTCGGTCCGGCGCTCCGAAATTGCAGCAAGTTCTGTCAGCGCACCAGCGGCGTAGTCCAGCCGGAGTGCCAGTGGTTCACCGTGGAAGTTCCCCGCAGAGACCACGGCCGCAACGTCGGTTCCCGGAGCGCGCTCGTCCACGGCGCCCGCCGGGAAGACGAGTGGGTTGTCGGTCACGCTGTTGAGTTCGATTTCGACGGCCTCCCGCAGGTGTTCGACGGCGTCTCTGACAGCACCGTTGACCTGTGGGAGGCACCGAATCGAGTAGGCGTCCTGCACTCGCTCGCAGTGTTTGTGCGACTCCAAGACAGTAGATCCCTCGGTGAGTCGGCGAACCGCGGTAGCACTCTCTTGCTGGCCGGGGTGGGGTCGAACCTCGTGAATCGCAGGGTCACAGTTTGCGGTCGTCCCCATCGTGACTTCCGTCGTGAGGGCGCCGGCCGCATCGGCGGCATCGACGATTCGCTCGGCGTCGACGACGAACAGCGACGCGAGGCCGACGGTGAGTTGCGTCCCGTTGATGAGCGCCAACCCCTCCTTGGATTTGAGCGTCACCGGTTCCAATCCGACCGCGTGTAACGCTTCGGCTCCAGAGAGTCGCTCGCCGTCGACGTGTGCTTCGCCTTCACCGATGAGTACCAGCGCCATGTGGGCCAGCGGAGCGAGGTCGCCGCTCGCACCGAGACTGCCGCGAGACCGGACAGCGGGGTGAACGCCCTCGTTCAACATCGAGACGAGAAGTTCGACGACGGTTGGTCGAATTCCAGAGTATCCCTTTGCAAGCGTGTTCGCCCGCGTGACCATCATCGACCGGACTTCAGAGCGGGTCAGTTCGCGGCCTGCACCCGCGGAGTGACTCCTGACGAGGTTCGTCTGGAGGCGTTCGATGTCCTTTCGGTCGATGTGGGTCTCGACGAGGTGGCCGAACCCCGTGTTGACGCCGTAGACCGGTTCGCCAGACTCCAGGACTGATTCGACTCGTGCGCGCGACTCTCGCATCTGCTCGATTGCGTCCGTGTGCAGTTCGACAGGCGCGTCGTGTCGAGCGACCGCGGCCACGTCTTCGGGCGTCAGCGATGCACCGTCGAGGACCACGATTTCGGGGAGTGACTGCTCACTCATGGACGACCACCCCCGACTTCAGGACGGTCGAAACGGGGTTCGTGTCGAATCGGTACGAGAGATGGGTCGCGGTCGGAACGTCGAGAACGACGGCATCGGCGAGGCTGCCGGGGGTGAGTGTTCCGGTGCCATCAGGTCGTCCGAGTGCGTTCGCGGCAGCGCTGGTGATACCTCTGATAGCCTCGTGTGGCGTCATTCGCATACCGACGCTGGCGAGTGTGGCGACGAACCCCATACTTCGAGCGAAGCAGTTCGGGTTGAAATCTGTGGCGAGGGCGACTTCGTAGCCTGCGTCGAGGAAGGCACGAGCATCGGCGTATTCTGCGCCGAGTCCGAACGCTGTCCCGGGAAGCATGACAGGCGTGACGCCCGCGTCGACGAGCGTCTCTCGCCCCGAGTCGTCGGTGTGCAGCAGGTGGTCAGCGCTCACCGCACCGACAGCGGCCGCAACGTCAGCGCCGCCGATGGCAGCGAACTCGTCGGCGTGAATCTTCGGTGTGAGTCCGTACTCACGACCGGCCTCTAAGATTCGCCGCGACTGGTCTGCATCGAATACGCCTCGCTCACAGAACACGTCACAGAACTCGGCGATTCCCTGTTCAGCGACTGCAGGGAGTTGGTCGGAGATGACATCGTCGACGTATGCTTCGGTGTCCATCCCACGCGGGACGGCGTGCGCGCCCATGAACGTCGGGATGACATCGAGTGGGTGCTCGTCGCCAGCGGCAGCGATTGCGTCGAGCATCCGGAGTTCCGTCTCGGTGTCGAGGCCATACCCGGTCTTCACTTCGACTGTCGTCGTCCCGTGTGCGAGCATCGCGTCGAGGTGGTCGGTGAGGTTCGACACGAGTTCGTCGTCGGAAGCCTCACGAACCGCATCGACAGTTCGGAGGATGCCACCACCCTCGGCGAGTATCTCTTCGTACGTCGCACCGCGGAGTTTCGCGACAAATTCGTCAGACCGGTCTCCGGCGAACAGTGCGTGGGTGTGCGGGTCAACGAAGCCAGGGAGAACTGTCTTTCCAGTCGCGTCGATGGAGGTGTCTGCGTCTTCGAGCGGATATTCCGTGAGGACATCTTCTGTCGAACCAACGGCGACGACGCGTCCATCGACTGCGGCGAACGCTGCATCTTCGACAACGACGATGCCAGTCTCGTCGTCCGGGCCAACGACCAGTTCGGCCGCGCCGTAGACGACGGTCACGTTCTCACCATCCACAGGGTCAGTCTCTGTCCCGGAGTCACGCATCGGTCCTCACCCCCGAGAGGAAGTGGGCCACAGCACGCGCTGCGGCGTCCACAGTTCGTCCGCTGTCGTCGAGTGGCGGCGCACACTCCACGACTTCGAATCCGATGACACGCGAATCGGACGCGACCCGGCGGAGCATCGTGTATAACTCACGAGTCGTGATGCCGCCGGGTGTAGGCGCACTCACACCCGGCGCGGCAGTTTGGTCGAGGACGTCGACGTCGAGGCTGACGAAGACGAAGTCGCACGTTGCCAGCGCATCGAGCGCGAAGTCAGCTGTCTGGAGTGGGTCCCGACTCACTTCGTCGGCCGTCAAGATTGTGCCCCCAACGTCGCCCAAGAAGTCAGCGTACGCAGTCGACGTCTCGAAGTGACGCGCACCGACGACGGAGAGCCGGTCGAGTCCCTCGTCGAACAGTTGACGGTAGGGAGTCCCACTGGACGGACCGTCGAGCGGTACCCGGCAGTCGAGGTGGGCATCGAAACTCACGACACCGACCGACGCATCGAGTGCGAGGAGCGGTCGGACGTTGCCGACCGTCAGTGAGTTGTCGCCACCGAGGAAGACGGGGAACGACCCGCGTTCGTAAACGTCTGCTGTGACGTCGGCGACCATCGACTGGACCTCTGCAACCCCGTTTCGTGTACTATCGAACGAGATGTCACCGAGGTCGGCGAGCGTCGATATCGGGCCGTCGTCGAAGTGGTGGGTCTTGACCGACGCCAGTGCACGCCGAATCGCAGTGGGGCCCTCACGAGCGCCGCGACGGCCGATGACTGCGCCATCGAACGGTTCGCCCACGAACACAGCGTCGTAGTCGCTGACGTCTTCGAGACTCGTCTGCTGGACGACGTGTCCGAACTGCTCGTCGTTCGGGTCCGAAGACGTTCCCTGCCACTCGGGTGGGTCACGAACCGTCATTCGTTCCCTCGTTCTGCGTCGTGTTCTCGCATCGGGATGTGCACGCCCGACTGCGCCGCTTCGTCGAGAGCATCTTCGTACCCGGCGTCGGCGTGACGAATGACGCCCATCCCGGGGTCAGTCGTGAACACCGCGCGGGCCTTTTTCGCCGCGAGGTCGGTGCCGTCGAGGACGACGTGGTTGTTGCTGTGGAGGGAGTTGCCGATGCCGACGCCGCCGCCGTCGTGAACGGACACGATGTCTGCACCAGCGGCCGTGTTGAGCAGGGCGTTCAGGATGGGCCAGTCTGCAACCGCGTCGGTCCCATCGCGCATCGCCTCAGTCTCACGATTCGGACTCGCGACAGACCCTGCGTCGAGGTGGTCCCGCGTGACGACGACAGGCGCGGAGAGTTCACCGGACGCGACGAGGTCGTTGATTTCGAGTGCGAACCGAGCACGCTCGGTGAGGCCGTCGTCGTCGGTGTGGTACCCAAGCCAACACACCCGTGACGGGAGTCCTTGGAACGATACCTGCTCTTGTGCGAGGTCTATCCACCGCATAAGCGACTCGTTCTCTGGGAAGAGGTCACGAATCGCCTCGTCAGTTCGGTAGATATCTTCGGGGTCGCCCGAGAGTGCGGCCCACCGGAACGGGCCACGCCCACGACAGAACATCGGACGGATGTACGCAGGAACGAATCCGGGGAAGTCGAACGCGTGAGACATTCCTCTGTGTGTCTGGACCTGTCCACGGATGTTGTTTCCGTACTCGAAGGCGACCGAACCACGGTCTTGGAGGTCGAGGATGGCCTGCACGTGTCGTTCCATCGTGTCGAGACTCGCCTCGACGTAGGCGTCCGGGTCGTCCTCACGGAGTTGGTCCGCTTCCTCGACACTGTACCCACTCGGGTAGTAGCCCTCCAGTTCGTCGTGGGCACTCGTCTGGTCGGTGACGACGTCGGGTATCTCGTCGCGCGCGATGAGTGCTTCGAGCATGTCGGCAGCGTTCATCTGCACGCCGACGCTGTACGGCTCACCTGCTTCGAGGGCCTCGTGGGCCTTTTCGAGCGCCTCGTCGAGAGAGTCGGCGAACTCCATCAGGTAGTCAGTGTCCACCCGTCGCTGGATACGGTCTGCTTTGACCTCGGCGGCGATGCACACACCGTGATTCATCGTCACCGCGAGCGGTTGCGCACCGCTCATCCCACCGAGACCACCAGTGACGACGAGTTTGCCACGCAGGTCGCTGTCGTACTCCTGTCGGGCGAGTTCGGCGAGTGTCTCGTACGTCCCTTGGATGATTCCTTGCGTGCCGATGTAGGCCCACGACCCAGCCGTCATCTGGCCGTACATTATCTTCCCCTGCGCTTCCAGCTCGTGGAAGTGCTCCCAGTCGTCCCAGTGGCCGACGAGGTTGGAGTTGGCGATGAGTACGCGCGGGGCGCGCTCGTGCGTGGTGAACTTCCCCACCGGCTTGCCGGATTGGACGAGCAGTGTTTCGTCGTCTTCGAGGTCACGTAACTCGGTGAGAATCGCGTCGTAGGCGGCCCACGACCGGGCGGCGCGTCCAGTCCCGCCGTAGACGACGAGGTCCTCGGGGCGTTCGGCAACGTCGGGGTCGAGGTTGTTGTTGAGCATCCGGAGTGCTGCCTCCTGTCGCCAGCCTTTGCACTCGATGTCCGTCCCCGTTGGCGCACCCTGATACTGGCGCCACTGTTCACTTGGTTCACCAAGCCGGTCAGTCTTGGTCGTCGACCGCTGGTCGTGCATACCTCTCACTTGGCGACCACGACGGGTATCGGTTCCCCCACCTCAAGGTGGTTGATTTATATATAGAACCGGCGCGTTGCGTCTCACGTGTACGAGGCAACGTTCCGAATTAGAGACGACAGCGCGTACGCCGCCGCGACGGCGGGGAACAGTGCGACAATCGAACTGTGGTGCAACGAACACTGCGACCTGTTGCACGTGAGTCACGAAGTTGGGACGGACGTCCTCGAACAGGTGCGTGAGACCGTCGGTATCGAAGAGGCAATCGAACAGGGAGACGAACTCGTCGCCATCACTGCAGACTGTCTCCGACATCACGAGATAGACGACATCGAGGGATATCTCCGACGGCACGGCGTCCTCCTGCTTCCGCCACTTCGGTACCAGCGGGGTGCAAAAGTGTGCCGCCTGCTTGCCGTCTCTGCGGCGTCGCTGACGGCGTGTTTCCGTGACCTCGTGGAGAGTGGATACGACGTGAGTGTCGAGTCGAAACGAGAAGTGTCGTTCGCCAGCGGTGATGCACCGCTCTTGGCACCGCTCGATGCGATGCCATCACTCACCGGTCGACAGCGAGAGGCGCTCAAGCTAGCGTACGAACACGGCTACTACGAACTCCCACGAGAGACAAGGACCGACGCAATCGCGACACAGATGGGCGTTTCACGACGAACCGCAGAAGAACATCTCAGGCGAGCAGAGCGCAAGGTGATGGAGTCAGTCGTTCGGTACGTCGTCTAGTCTCGGTGGACGGCAAGGGTCCACCCGTGGGTGGGAAAATATAGAAATCAGGGGTTACAGCAGTTGCTTATTGGTTCTAAACCGTTCTAGAAATGTTCGGACTCAACGAGCTTTCGTGCGAAAGTCCGAGAGTCTGTATGACACTTTTTCAGCGTGTTGGCCACAGAGTTACCTCTCGATAAGAGCGATTTTGATTCTACACCCATGAAATTCCCCGGAAGGTAGCCCCCAAATCGATGGTCAAATGAGGTTGTTCTCCATTAGCCGACAAAAGCCTCGGTCTCCATCCCAGAGAGACAACCTTCGTTTCACGTCGATAACGACGCCAGAGAGACCTCACGAGCGTCAAAACGTAGAAAGAGGAATTGTGGAAATGGGCACTTTGAACAGTCATCAATCCACTCAATAGAGGCAATATCGGAATTCGAAATCGGAGGATACACCCCACCAACGTTGGGGTGTACTAAGGAATCAGCGTTTTTAGAAGACATATCCAGGAGCTTCGTCGAGGCCAATTCCACCTCCGATGGACGCCATCCGAAGAATCGTTTCACAGGGTAGCAGGTCTCTCGTGGGCACCAGCAAGCGAATTTGAATTACCAAAATGCCGAATACAAGAGGCCAATAGTGGCTCGGTTACATCCCTGGTGTGGGTCCGATTCGAGTACACCCTTGCGGGGAAAATGCGTGGGTGTACACCCCTGTAGACCAAGGGTGTAGGGCCCGAGAGCCAGTACAACTGTGAATTCAGGGGTGTAGAATCGCCCCAATTTTGGCCAAGGGTGTACCGGTCAAATCGGCCATTAGTATCAGAATGGAATCTGTATTCGATTAGAAAATCTCTAAGCATCTAACAGAAGGGTGGTGAAAAACACTATTCCAACCTGCATCATCGTCGCCAGACCACCGCTAGCGAACAGCCAGAATCAGTTGCGTTCTGGAGACTCACTTCAAGACGGAAGAGATGTCAAGACTATAGTTCGGCCGCTTCAGTGTTTTCGGCGTCCTCACCCTCTTTCGAAGCCGTGCTGGATGCGGATTCTTCGGTATCTGAGTGTCCTCCGGCATCGTCAGCCTCCGTTCGATCGTCCATCATACCGGGGAGCTGGATTGCTTGACTGAGGTTACTACGCCACACCTTTCCGGTTTCGACGTCGTCTCGAATCTCCGATATTTCGCTGGTGAGTTTGTCGACCTGCGCGTCAAGTTTCCACTCGGAGACGAGTCGCTGGTCGAGTTCGGTGAGACGCTCTTCGAACACCGCTTCGGTTACCAGACTGTCTTCGATGGATTCGACCTGCGCTTCGATGGTCTGGATAGCATCTTTCGACGCAGTCAGAGCCGATTCGAGCTGTTCGATGTCGTCGCGCATCTCGGCCGTCTCAGTCTGCAGGCCATCGATGACCTGTTCAGCGGTCCCGTTTTCGTCGAGGAACTCTTCGAGGGCTTTCGTGTACGCTGCGAGGTTGTCGACGCGGTTCTGGACGTGACTGAGTCGTGCGTCCAGCGACGTCGGCGCCGAAGTTCCCAACGAGTCACGCAGGACTGCCAACTCGTCGTCGGAGAGGTCCCGACTCGAGAGTTCCTCCACGAGAGCGTCGACGATACTTTCGACCTCAGACGCGTCGTGTTCTGCAGGTTCAGATTCGTCGGTGGCGCTCACTTCGGAAGTCGGTGCGTCGGCGTCCTCCGCCTCGGATTCGGCTGTGTCGACATCGTCTTCGACAACCTCAGCTGAATCAACCTCACCGTCTTCGTCGATATCGGGAGTCTCGACGTCTACAGATTCCCCGTCGGGTTCGTCGCTACCGTGGTCCGCTTCTTCTGCGGCGTCCGTGAGCTCCTCAGATTCCTCGTCGACTGCCGTCGAATCACTGTTGTCGGGACTGAGTGTGTCAGTCTCGACGACTGGTTCAGCGGAATCAGACGTCGAAGCTTCAACGGATGAGTCAGCGTCGCCCTCTGTTGGGTCAGCGAGTTCTAGAGAACCGTCGTTGGCGCTAGGACCGTCGTCGCGCTCAGCAGCGTTCTGTGATTTCGACCCGACGAACTGGATGTCCGACGAGATGTCCCTATCTCTCCCTGTCCGACTCGTACTCCAACTCCCGGACGTAGACCGAAGGTCTTCGACGCGTGGAATGCGGCCTTCGAAGTCGTCCCCTGGCTTGAACGTGGTCTCTTGTGCTGTGGTTTCGTCGTCGGGTTCGCTGTTCTCCGCGTTGTCGTTCGTCATAGTAAGTAAGTCGTCGCTGTCGGTCGTTGGTTCGTCACCAGCAGGGTCGATTTCGACCCCCACTTCGGTGAGAAATGATTCGAGGCTGCTCTGAGACAGGCCCTTTATTCCGTAGAGAGTGAACGCCTCTCCTTCGGGAGCGAGTCGGTCGGTGTAGACGAACGCGCCATCGTCGGTCTTCGTCCACTTGTCGCCACCGTACTTTGGGTGTGGTCCGAGATTCTCCATCGGGAAGTCCGATGGGACGGATTCGACCATCCGAAGCCGGACGGCGTCGTCTCTGTCCGACGATATTTCGAACCGGACGACCGAGAGTCCCTCACCGTTCGCCCACACCGACTTTTCGACAGTGATACCGCGGATAGCGGTCGTGAACTTCTCGCTGACGCGCTCCATCTCACGGAAGAGTGGCGTCATCGACCCTTACCCCACGAGTCGATCGTCTGCTCGACAGTCCGTCCAATCGACAGAACCTCCTGCCGTTTGGATGGGAGCGCCCACTGGCTGTGGACCGTCCCCGTGTCGTCGACCAGCCACACACCGCTCCCTCGTGCGTCGAAGTCAGCAGCGTGTGTCTCGGCGACTGAAGGCTGGTTGTCGACGACGACGTGCATTTCGAGCCCCTCGATGAACTGAAGCCACGCGATGTCCGACAGTGGGCTGAAGCAGTCTCCGTCTCCCGGCATGTGCTCTTCGCAGGCAAGGACGAACAACGACAGACAGTTGTCAGTCGTATCCTCACTCGGTGCCCCCGTCAGCGCGTCGGCTGTACGGTCCGAGCTCCTGTACGCCGAGCGACTGAGGTTGTCGGGAGAGATCGAATCAGTCACCACGAATCACCCCTCCGTGGCTTTCGACGAAGCACGTGGTCCCGAGTTGTCGTCGGCGAAGACGGCGTTCGTACCACGTGGTCGACGGAAGTGACCCCCAGTTGCATCGTGCGTGAATCGACCCTGCTCTCGTTCTGTGGGACAGTGCCATCGCGGTGTCCCTCATCACACGACATCGTCGTTCACCTCGCTCCCTGCCCGCTACCGTCGCGTGCTGCCGAGGTGATGTCACGAGGGCATGGTTGCACACCAAGCACACTCGCGTTGGCTCGGAGGTGAACCCCATCACCCCGCGAATACCAGAGTTCCCCCCACTCGAACTCTGGAACATCACTCATTTTGTCAATAGTTTGTCCACCCATACTAGAAATTAATGATTTCCTACATACTTGTAAGTACCGTCCTAACCAGTCCTAAAGCCCCGATTTAATCGAGTATAGAGCTTCTTTCTGTGAGTATCGGGTCTCTTTCAATGCGTATTGGACACCTTTCAGAGGATACATTTCGCCACCAAAGCGATGATTTTCTGAGACATGTGCATTCACAGAAAGTCTTGGATCGACGTATCTACTCACCTACAACCGATTCAGTACCGCCGCTCAGTATTGTGCAGTTTTTAAAATACTATGGGTTCCCCTCGTCGGGTTGTGCTTTCAATTCCAACGTGTATCCAAATGGGTCCGTGACGTACACTGCGGGAGCGACACCGGTCGCACCGAGTGGTTCGAGCTGTCGGTCGACCTCGACTCCCGCCGCGTCGAGATGCTCTTGGAGTTCGTCGATGGTGTGGTCGAACTCGATGGCGACGTGGTCGAAGGCCCGGTCGGTCGGCGGGTGGAAATCTTCTGTCGGTTGGAGGTGGATGATACTCACAGGTGTGAGGCGGACGGAGATGAACGGCTTCTCATCCGACTCGAACAGGTCCCGGTTCTCGATGTCGAATCCAAGTGCATCGCCGTAAAACTCGACGGCGTCGTCGACGGCGTCGTCGGGGATGCGTAAGTTGACGTGGTCTATCGCTGTTGCCTCCATACCCCGGGGTTCGCGGGGGTATCAGGTAAATACTCACTCGGCGGCGAGCGATGCACAGACCGACTGTCAGTTATCTGATTAAACTTATGGTTGTTTATAGTGATGGTTGTTTTCTAACCTAATCTAAAACCTAGATATGGCAGGTTTTTCCAGTATCTCCCCACACTATAATAGTCAAAGCGATTTTTCCATTATATGCTGTAGAATTATGTAAAAGTTTATTATTGTAGTGTGGGCGACTCAGCTGGAAGGTCACTACCTGAGAACGAAACACACCGATTCGGGGGCAGACGAGAGTAAACCGGACCACCAACGATTCCGGAACCGTAATTCATTGGTAGCAGGTCGGCATACGAACCGTGTGGACCAACAGCGTGCATCCGACGGACACCTCCTCGCAGGCTATCGAGGTCGGATGTTGCTTACCGTCTCGCTCGCGTGGGCAGTGCTCCAGGCGGGACGATTCCTCTTATCACCGCTTCTCCCGACTATCATCGAAGATTTACAGATTACCGAAGCGACCGCGGGCCTCGCGCTCGCCCTCTTTCAAGGCGTCTACGCCATCACCCAGTATCCGGGCGGTGAGTACTCTGACCGATGGACGCGAGCGACACTCATCGTGCCCGGACTCGCGTTACTCGTACTCGGATTCGCGACCTTCGGTATCGCAGGCGGCCTCGCGGGGTTCGTCCTCGCCGCCGTCGTGACTGGCCTAGGAAAAGGATTTTTCGCCATCCCCTCTCGTGCGCTCCTCTCAGACCTCTTCGTCGAGCAGCGCGGCCGGGCACTCGGTCTCTACGCAGCAGGCACCGACCTCGGTGGACTCCTCGCGTCTGGACTCGCTATCCTCGCGCTCACCTACGCGACGTGGCGCACGCCGTTCATCCCCATCGCCATCCTCCTCGGCATCCTCACCATCATTTTCGCTATCTGGTCGGCAGAAGGCTACACAGTAGGGTCACCAGAACTCGACGCAACCGGAACGGCTCGGCGACTCCTCGCGAGTCCGAAACAACGTCGGACACTGGTCGCGTTCGGCCTCTTCTACTTCATGGTCGGTGGGTTCATCAACTTCTTTCCGACGTACCTCATCGAGGCGAAAGGGTTCGACCAACAACTGGCGAGTGCGACGTTCGCCGTCGTCTTCGGGGTTGGAATCGCCATCAAGCCCGTTGCAGGCGGACTGAGCGACCGATTCCGAAGAGAATCCATCGCTGTCATCGGCCTCCTCGTCGCCGCCGGCGCACTCGCGCTCCTCGCGTTCGCAGACGCGCGGGCGTTCATCTACCTCTCCGTCGTCGTGTTGGCTATCGGCTACAAGATGGAGTTCCCCCTCGCAGACGCCATCATCTTCGACAATGCACCAGAAGACGACCGAGGGGCCGACCTGGGCGCTGCACGTGCGTTCTTCCTCGGTGCGAACGCAGTCGGTCCAGCGTACGTCGGTATCGTCGCGACGTACCTGAGCTACGTCGCCGCCTTTGCCGGCCTCGCAGTCTGTCTGGTCGTCGCCGCTGGCCTCCTCTACTGGGATGCGAGAATCAGATAAAACCGGAATCCCGTATCGAAACTGCGTGTCAGTGGGTGCCTCTGTGGAAGTCGTCAGTCGATTCGTCTGTGTCGACCGTCGAGTGCCCGCTCAACGGTCGAGTTTGGCTTTCGTGTAGGCTTTCAGCCCTCCTCGTTCGACGAGTGTCTGGAGGAACGATGGAAGCGCCTCGGCATCGTACTGTTCGTCTTTGGTGTGGTTGACGACGATGCCCGCGTCCAGGTCCATGTGAATCTCGTCGCCGTCGTCGATTGCATCCGCACCCGGACAGATAAGCACGGGTAACCCGAGATTGATAGCGTTTCGGAAGAAGATTCGCGCAAACGACTGCGCGACGACGCCCGAGACGCCTGCGCCGACGAGTGAGAGCGGAGAGTGTTCCCGCGACGACCCGCTTCCGAAGTTCTCTCCGGCGACGACGAAGTCCCCGGGTTCGACAGTTTCGGAGAACTCAGGTCTGAGGTCTTCGAACGCGTGTTCTGCGAGTTCGTCCGGGTCAGACGAGACGATAAAGCGCGACGGTGTTATCTGGTCAGTATCGATGTTGTCACCGAACACCCACGCGCGCGCTGGTTCACTCGGGTCTGGGCGAGAAGTGGTGTCACTCGGGTCCGTCATGGAAGAACCTCCGCGAAGATGGTGTCGTCGTAGCGATTCGTCTCGATGTCTCGTGGGTCGGTGATTTCACCGTAGAGCGCACTCGCACCGACGGTCGCCGGACTAGCGAGGTACACCTCCGAGTCCATCGAGCCTTCACGTCCGGGGAAGTTCCGGTTCGCCGTCGCGAGACAGATGTCTCCGTCTCCGAGAACCCCTTGATGGTACCCTGCACAGGGTCCGCAACCGGCGTTTTGGATGATTGCACCAGCGTCGGTGAGTGTCTCGAAGACGCCCGTGTGGAGCATGTGTGTATAGACAGATTTCGAAGCGGGAACGACGACCATTCGAACGTTCGGGGCGAGCGTTTCGCCCGCCAGAATGTCGGCGACGATTTTGATGTCTTCGTACCGGCCGTTCGTACAGGTCCCGACGAACAGTTGGTCGATCTCTGTTCCTTCGACGTCGGTGACGTCAACGGCGTTCTCTGGGTTCGATGGCTTCGACACCTGTGGGGCCAACTCGGTGGCGTCGTAGGTGTGAACCGACTCGTAGTCGGCGTCGTCGTCCGAGTGGAACGCGTCGCTCAGGTCGATGTCGTTCCCGGTCTGTCGCTCGAGGTACTCGGCAGTTCGTTCGTCCGGGGGAACGATGCCCGTCTTGCCGCCCATCTCGATCGCCATGTTCGACAGGACGAGTCGTTCGTGAACCGGGAGTGATTCGATGGTGCTCCCGGTGTACTCCGCGGCTTTGTAGGTACACCCATCGAAGCCAACGTCACCGATGAACCGGAGAATCAGGTCCTTCGCGTAGACGCCGTCTTGCAGGTCACCGTGGACGTCGAATCGCATCGTCTGGGGGACGCGGAACCAGAGTTCGCCGGTCGCGAGCGCAGTCCCGAGGTCGGTCGAACCGACGCCGGTTCCGAACGCGCCAATGCCACCGTAGGTCGTCGAGTGTGAGTCCGCTCCGATGACGAGGTCACCCGGTTTGACGAACCCCTCTTCGACGAGGACAGCGTGGCAGATGCCGTCGCCGACGTCGAACTGATTCGCGCCGTGTTTGGCGGCGAAGTCGCGAACCGCATTGTGGTTGTTCGCAGCCTGCACTCCGTCGGCCGGGGCGTGGTGGTCGATTGTGAAGATGGTACGGTCGGGCGCGAACAGGTCAGCATCTTCGCCCGCCACCTCGTGGAACGTCTGGAACGCGAGCGGACCCGTGATATCGTGCGCCATCGCCACGTCGATTTGGGCTTCGACGTAGTCGCCGGCGCGGGCGTCGGAACCGGACTTCTCCGAGAGGAGTTTCTCTGCGAGTGTCTTTCCTGGCATGGTTCACTTCTCCTGTTGGTCTGACGCGACGGTTTCGAGCACGCGCTCGACCGTCCCTCCCATGAGGACGTGACTGGTCGCTCCGAGGCCGAGTCGATCCGACACGTCGTGAGCGACCGATTCGATGCGGCCGAAGTCGACGCCGTGGCCGACACCCATCCGCGTGAGCATCTGGACGAGGTCCTCTGTCGGCGTGTTGCCAACGCCGGACATCCCCTCTGGGAGGACGACGCCGCCACCGAGACCGCAGACTGACGCGTCGAATCGGTCGACGCCGACTGCCATGGCAGCGAGTGTGTTCGCGAGGCTCATCCCGTTCGTGTCGTGCAGGTGAAGCCCCATATCGAGGTCCGGGTGAGCGTCGAACGCCGCACTGAACCGCTCGGTAATCTCAACCGGATTTGCGAGGCCCATCGTTGTCGCGAGCGTCACCTCGTCGACGCCGGATTCGACGACACTGTCGACGACCGAGAGCGTCTCCTCGGCGTCGATTTGCCCCTCGTACGGGCAGTAGAAACTCGTCCCCATCCCCGCTTCGACTTCGATGTCGTGGGCGTGGGCGAGTTCGACGATGTCGTCCATCTCGGCGAGGACTTCCTCGCGCGTCCGGTTTTGGTTCTTCTTCGTGTACGTCTCGCTCACCGTGACGAGCGCGTTTACTTTGTCGACGTCGGCCTCGACGGCGCGTTCCATGCCGACGAGATTCGGAACGAGTGCCCGATAGGTCACGTCGTCGTAGCGAGTGATTTGCTTCGCCACATCGTCGGCGTCACGAAGCGTCGGGACGGCCTTGGGGTGCGTGAACGACGAGATTTCGATTTCGTCCACGCCAGTCGCCGACAGCGCATCGATTATTTCGACTTTCTCGTCGGTTGGCACGAAGTCGTCGAGACGCTGGAATCCGTCGCGCGGGAGCATCTCGACCACGTGAATCTGGTCTGGAAGGTTTTCGAGTAAGTTCATATTACGCCCTCTGCTTCGAGTTCGCCGAGGAACTCATCGTCGTATCCGAGCCGTTCGCGGAACACGACGTCGTTGTGTTCACCCAAGCTCGGCCCGAGGTACTTCACCTGCCCCGGCGTCTCCGAGAATCTGGGGAATGCGTTCTGGACGACTGCCTCACCGAGGTCGGGGTCGTCGACGGTCAAGAACGCCTCGCGCGCCTGATAGTGCTCGTCGTTCAGGATGTCTTCGACGTTGTACACCGGTGCGAGCGTAGCGTCAGCTTCTTCGAACGCAGTGAGAATCTCTTCGCGAGTGTGCTCGTCCATCCAGCTTTGGATGATGTCGTCAAGTTCCTCCACGTTCTCGACACGGTCTTCGTTCGTCTCGAACCGTGGGTCGTCTATCAGGTCGGGCCGACCGATTGCCTCGAACGTCCGCTCTGCGAGCGGTTGGGCGCTCGCAGAGATAGCGACCCAGCGGTCGTCTCCAGTTCGGTACACGTTCCGCGGGGCAGACGACGTCGAGCGGTTGCCCGACCGTGCCTCAATCTCGCCGAGCTGGTCGTAGCGGAGTGGTTGTGGACCAAGTAACCCGAAGATGGGTTCGATGAGGCTCGTATCGATGTACTGCCCACCACCGCCGTGGACGTCACGGTGGTAGAGTGCGAACATCACTGCGAACGTCGAGAACAACGCTGCGATGTTGTCTGCAAGTCCCGTCGGCGGGAGCAACGGTGGTGAGTCCGGAAAGCCGTTCAAGTAGGCGAATCCCGACATTGCCTCTGCGAGCGTCCCGAATCCGGGGCGTTCGGAGTACGGTCCCGTCTGGCCGAATCCAGACATCCGAAGCATGACGAGGTCAGGGTTCACCGCAGAGAGGTGTTCCCAACCGACGCCCCACCGTTCGAGGGTGCCGGGTCGGAAGTTCTCGATGAGGAGGTCTGCCTCGCTCACGAGATCTTCGAACACCGTCGCCCCCTCCTCGGTGGAGATGTTCAGGGTGACTGATTGTTTGTTCCGTGAGAGGTACTTGTGCCAGAGGCCGACGCCGTCTTTCTGTGGGCCGAATCGTCGGATGTGGTCGCCGAACTTCGGGTGTTCGATTTTGATGACCGTCGCCCCGAAGTCGGCCATGAAGCGGCCGACCGTCGGGCCCGAAATCATCGACCCTGCCTCGAGGACGACGAGGCCGTCGAGTGGTCCGTTCGTGTCGTTTGTCATATCGTATGTGTCTCGTTCGTGTGTATCGTGGTGCGTTCGTCTGCTGGTTCAGTGTCCGTCCGGGGTTGTTCGAGTCGGTTGGTAGTGACCGGTATCCGCTGTGGGTCGGTCGCCTACACTGGTCGGTCGATGTGAGTTCCGAATCCCTTCGTGCCGACGATGTCGCCGTCGTCGTACGCGAGTTGGCCTTTCACCACAGTCTGTGTGGGCCACCCAGTGACGTCGCGACCTTCGTACGGCGAATAGCCACTGACGCTGTGGAGCAGTTCGGGTGTCACCGTCTTCGTCTCGTCGAGGTCGACGACGACGAGGTCGGCGTCGCTCCCCACTCGGATTGTGCCCTTCTTGGGGTAGAGGTTGAACGCCTTCGCAGCGTTCGTACTCGTCACCTCGACGGCGCGTTCGAGAGAGATGCGGCCTTCGTTGACGCCCTCCGAGAGGATGAGCGGGAGCATCACCGGCGTCGAGGGGAATCCGAGGAGACTGTCGCGGATCCCGTCGCCGAACTTGTTCTCGGCGAGGTTGGCACAGTGGTCGGTCCCGATGGTCGAGATGGTTCCGTCGGCGAGTCGCTTCCAGAGTGTCTCCTGGTCGTCTTTCGACCGGACCGGCGGGTTGACTTTCATCCGCTCGTCACACTCCTCGGTGGTCAGCGCGAGATAGTGGATACAGGTCTCGCCCCACGTCTGATAGCCGGCGTCGTGGAGTGCGGCGAGTTCGTCGGCGGTCTGCCCGGCAGAGATGTGGACCGCGTAGAATCGGTCGTCGTAGCCGTGGACCTTCGCGAGGGACGACCCCGCGACCATACTCTGTGTTTCGGCGTATCCGGGGAACTCTTCGACCATCACTTCGTAGCCCTCGTCGGCGTCGGCGTCGGTGTCGTCGGATTCGGAGGTGACGTAGACGTTTCCGCCGGCGAGGGCGTTCGTTATCTCCACGTTCTCCGAGTGGTAGCCGAGCGTCGTCGGGACGTCCTGTTCGGCGAGTTTCTGGATGAAGGCGTCGCCGAAGTCGTCTTTCATGTCGCAGTCGACGCCGAACTTCTCGCGGGCGGCGTACTTGTAGTTCATGTACCACTTGAACGTCGTGATACCGAACTCGTCGATGATGGTCGGAATCTCCTCGACGTGCTCCATCGACAGGAGGCCGAGCGAGAAGAAGTAGTCGTGGTAGTAGTTGGGTTCCGCCTCGTCGAAGTACTCCGGCATGATGTCGGCGTAGGCACCTGCACGGCGGAAGTAGTTGCCAATCGTGGTCACACCGCCGACGAGGTCGGATTTCGACTCAGACTCGGCGTCTGCTTCCAACCCGCGGTAGATGCCGTGGTGTGTGTGCGGGTCGATTGCGCCGGGAAGAACGTACTTTCCAGTCGCGTCGATTTCCGTCTCGCCTTCGAGTGTCCCGGGTGCCGCGATAGCCGCGATGGTCTCACCATCGGCCGCGACGTCTGCGTCGAAGGTTCCGTGTTCGGGTGTGACGACAGTTCCGTTCGTGATGACGAGGTCGTACGTCATAGGGTCTCGACCCACGCTTTCACGTCGTCGGTCTCCAGCACCTCGGCGTACTTCATCCACAGGTCGAGGAGGCCAATCTTGTGTGAGGCCTCGATGCGGTCGAAGATGCACTCCTGTGGGAGGATGACGCTGAACCCGTTTTGCTTCGCGTCCACTGCCGTCGCCCGGACACACCCACTCGTGGAGTTGCCGACGATGATGACCGAGTCGTGGTCACCGCGGACGAGTCGAGAGAGGAGGTCGGTCCCGTAGAACGCCGAGGCGTAGGACTTGTCGATGACGGTGTCGCCTTCCTCGGGTGCGACGGGGTCGACGATGTCGAGGTCCGGGTGGTCGGAGTCGTCGTAACTCGACGGGACGACTCGGGTGTACGTCACCGGAAGTCCCTCCTCGCGCGCGAAGTCGAGGAATGGGTCGATGTACTCGATAGCGTTCCACGCGATGTCGCCCATCGCGGTTCGATACTCCTCGACGGCGTCGAGGATGGGGACGTTCTCGCCGACGATGAGTCGCTGCATGTCGATGACGAGAACCATCGGGTTCTCGCCCATGCCGCGTGACTCCCACGACGAGGCGCCCTCCTTGTCGTAACCAGCCTTCGTGATGACCTGTTTATCCTGTTCAGATAGCAGGTCCTCCCAGATACGGTCTGTCATGACTCGCTTCGACTGAGATGCGATGGCATCCAGCATAAAAGTACGGCACGAACAGGGACAGTCATGTTACGGTGCAAACACCTCCAGCGTTCGCGCAACCCAGTCTCTGTCGACACCACCTGGCGCGCGGACGATGGGAAGGTCGACACCCATCTCGCGGAGTTCGGCGAGCCGGCCACGGGCTTCGTCTGGTGTACCGACGATTGCGACGAGGTCGAGGAAGGCCTCGGAGATTTCTTGCGCACCAGCTTCGGTCGTCGATGCCGCCCGAACAGCCGCGACGTCGTCGCTGAACCCTGCCTGCTCAGCCGCACGGTCGTAGTAGCCCGGAACGTCACGCAAGTAGTATGCGACGTGTTCGGCCGCCGCACGTCGCGCCTCATCGGGGTCGTCGTGAACTGCGGTGAGGACGTACATCGCGACGTCGATGTCGGCGACAGCGCGCCCGGCGCGGTCGGCTCCCGTTTCGAGCCACTCTAGTGCCTCGTCGAACTGTGGACGCGGATAGAGGTTGGGAACCCACCCATCGGCAACCTGCCCGGTGAGTCTGACGTTCCCCGGGCCGAGAGCGCCGTTGTAGATTGGGACCTCCTTACGAACGGGTTCGAACGCATCCCAGAAACTCGTCCGCTCGGGTGTGAAGAATTCCCCGTCGAACGAGTCGGCATCGCCACGGAGGTACCGGCGGACGAGTTCGACGTACTCGTGCATCCGCGCGAGTGGGCGCTCGAACGGGACCCCGTGGAACGTCTCGACGACGCCGGGGTGAGCGACGCCGAGTCCGAGAATCGCACGACCGTCCGAGTGGGCGTCGAGTGTCGCTGTCGCCGCTGCGAGCGTCGCTGGTGTGCGGGAGTACACGTTGACGATGCCGGTCGCGAGGCCGATTTCTTCTGTGTGGACAGCCCACCGTTCCAGTTTTCCGAACGCGGTCATCCCCTGGCCCTCGGCGGCCCACGCCGACTCGTATCCCAGTTCCTCTGCGCGAACGACGAGCGATGGGTCGTCTCGAAGCGCGAAGAGAACACCCGTTCTGGCGGTCATTCCTCCTCGCTCGGCACGTCCGCCTCGACACTGTCGGTCGACGTCTCCGGTTCGACGGCGACGACACCATCCGCCGCCAAGTCGTTCCAGATGTCGAGTCGTTCGATGAGTCCCCGGCGGACTTCGTACACGTCGACGTACCGCACGTCTCCGAACTCGACGCCATCGTTGTCGACGCCGTAGAGGCTCCCGATACTGACGACGGTGTCACCCGCCTCGATCCAGCGGTCGAACTCTTTTGCGGCCCACTCGTACCGCGGTGCGAGGAAATCGAGGAACTCGTAGGCTGCGGTCGGCCCCTCAAACGTCGCACCAGGGAGCGTGATAACTGCGTCCTCGGCGAACAGGTCGCCGACGGTGTTTCTCCTGTCGTCCTCCATCCGGTCGAAGAACTCTTCGACGATGACTCGTGGTGAGTCCATGGTACCAGCGTGTTCCCAAACACCATAGCCTTCACTCCCGTCAACCCCTGTAATCTGGTTGCCTTGTTTTTCACACGCGTACGCGAGCGGGAGGCAGCAGCTGGCGGTAGTTTTACGAGAGAGTCTGACTAGCAGGGTCCATGGATGAGCAAGCCAAGCGAACACCCAGCGATAGCGTCGCCGAAGTCGTCTCGGCAGCTGATGTCGACTGGGACATCGACACCGACGTTCTCGTCGCCGGCGGAGGAGGGACCGGGTTGGTCGCCGCGCTGGCGGCCAGTGAGAACACAGACATCCGTGTGACTGTCTTAGAAAAGGCACCACACTGTGGCGGCAATACATCGCTTTCGACGGGCATGATTCCCGCCGCGGGGACGCACCTCCAACGGGACGCAGGCATCGAAGAGACACCCGCCGACATGGCCCGGGACATTCTGGAGAAAAACGGGTATCAAGCAGACGAAGACCGCGTCAGGTATCTCTGCGAGGAGAGCGCGAACCTCATCCACTGGTTGGTCGACGACTGGGATATCACCCTCCACCTCGTCGACGACTTCAAGTATCCCAAACACTCCGAGTACCGGATGCACGCCCCCGACGGGAGGAACGGTGAGAACCTCGTCGCAGAACTCGTCGAACGTATCGAAACGACGCCGAACATCGAACTCTTGACGAACGCACCCGTGACGAAACTCGTCGCTGAGGACGGCGCTGTACGTGGCGTCGTCGCTGGACTCACCCGCGATGAAGCAATCGAAGCGAAGAAGGTCATCCTCGGAACCGACGGATTCGCCGGGAACCGTGAGATGGTCACAGAGTACTGCGAGGAGGATATCGAACGGGCACTTTACTTCGGGTCGGATGGGAACACTGGCGACGGTGTGCGCTTCGGCGCAGAACTCGGCGGCGAACTCGCCTGTATGGACGCCTATCAGGGGCACGCGACCGTTGCGAGCCAGACGGGCATGCTCTCTACCTACGCAGTCACGATGAACGGTGGCATCCTGGTCAACGAAGACGGCGAACGGTTCGGCGACGAGTCGTCTGGATACAGTGAGTTCGCCATCGACGTGTTGAAACAACCCGGTGGGCAGGCGGTGCAACTGTTCGACGAGCGCATCTTCCAGAAGCTACAGGGTGAATTCGACGACTTCGACGAAGCAGTCGAACACGGGACGTACCACAGCGCCGACTCAGTCGAAGCACTCGCAGACCGTCTCGGGAGTGATGGGGAACGGGCCGCAGAGACCGTCGCCGCGTACAACGAGGCCGCCGCAGCGGGAGAACCGGACGAGGTGGGCCGAGTCGATGGGTCCCACCCACTCGAAGCCCCGTTCTACGGCACCAAAGTGACGGGGTCGCTGTTCCACACGCAAGGCGGTTTGGTCGTAGACGAGCACGCGCGAGTCCTGAGAACAGACGGCAGCGTCGTTGCGAACCTCTATGCCGGCGGCGGAACCGCCTGCGGAATCAGCGGTCACGGGGCGGGCGGGTATCTCTCTGGTAACGGACTGACGACGGCACTCGGATACGGCCGACTCGCAGGGATCCACGCGAGAGAGTCACTCGAATAACGCGCTGTTTTCGGGTGCATTCGCGTCGCTCTTCACCGGTTGTTCTGGGGCGAATCGATACGTGTTAGCTATCGACATGGGACATCGTTGGTAGAATATGAAATATCGAAGACTGAAGCACTATCGATGCCGAATTCAACATATCCAGAAGGTGAACGTCCGCAATACCTGACAAAGTAGGTATACGAGTATTTATTATGGTGAACCGCTAACCCCGAGAACGATTGCCATGGGTAAGACTCTCAAGTCTTCGACGAGCAACAGGCGACGCTTCCTCAAAGCAACGGGCGCGAGCGTCGCGGCACTGACACTGGCTGGATGTACGAGCGACGACGCTGGCGGCAGCGGCGACTCGGGCGGGTCTGGCGGCGATTCGGGTGGTTCTGGTGGGTCCGGCGGCGGCCAGGGAACCACGACCAGCGCTCCGCAACAATCAGTCGACGAGATTATCATCGGTTCGAACCACCCGCTCTCCGGTGGCCTCGCTGCCACGGGTGTCGGGATGAGTAACGCCATCAAACTCGCCGCGATGCGGAAGAACGAGGAAGGTGGCATCGAATCGCTCGATGGCGCACAAGTGAAAGTCATCGAAGGTGACAACCAGGGGAAACAAGAACTCGGTGGACAGGTGAGCGAAGAACTACTCAGTGACGGCGCACACGTCCTCACCGGATGTTACTCCTCCCCGGTTACGACGGCGGCGACGCAGGTCGCAGAGCGACAGGGCGTCCCGTTTGTCGTCTCGATTGCCGCGGCGGACAACATTCTGCAAGGCCGTGGATTCAACTACGTCTACCGACCACAACCCCCAGCACGACGGCTGGCGAGCGACTACGCGGACCTCGTTCCGAAAGTCATCCGCGATGGTGGCGGCACAGTCGACACAGCGGGACTGTTCTACATCAACAACAGTTACGGCCAAGCGATTCGCGATGGCCTTCGGGAGTTCCTCCCAGAACAGAACGTCGAAATCGTCGAAGAGACGGCCATCGAGTTCGGCGCGTCGAACGCGAACACGCAAGTCTCGAAACTACGCAGTGCCGACCCCGACACAATTATCGCCTCGACGTACGTCGCCGGCGGCGTCCTTCTCGCACAGGCACTGCAGGACCAGGACTACCGTCCGCCGTACCTCACTGCCTCCGCGTCGGCGACGTTTACCGACGACAAAGCCGTCAGCGACATCGGCGACTTCGCAAACGGTGTGATGGACAACAACTACGCACTGAACCCGACCATCGACAAGACCCAAGAAGTCCGGTCACAGTTCCTCGACAACTACGAACAGGAGTTCTCTGCATCCGTGGGGATGGCCTACACGGCAGCAGAGGTCATCATTCAGGCACTCGAAGAAGCTGGGAGCGACGACCCAGACGACATCAACGAAGCGCTGAAGAACCTCAGGTACGACGACCACATCTCCGCGATGGGTGCCATCGAGTTCAACGAAGAGGGTGAGAACGTCAACGCCCTCGGCCCAGTGAACCAGGTGCAAGACCTCTCGGTCAAAGTCGTCTATCCAGACGAGTACGCAGAGGCCCCGCCACAGGTCTAAATCAGCGTACACGTCAACGAATCACCTCAATAAAAGATGGATACCTTTTATGGCAGTTGCCAACAACCCACGAGCGTAGAAACCGCATGCGACACCTAGTCACATCGGTCGCCCCACTTCCCTTACAAGGAGGTGGCATCGACCGGTTCATAGAACCCTTTGCACAGTTCCTGACCGACTTCGCCAACATGGAGCCCGTTCTCCTCCAGTTGCTCGCGTTCGGCCTCCTCCTCGGAGGCGTATACGCGCTCACGGCACTCGGCCTGACGATGATATTCGGCGTCATGGACGTCATCAACTTCGCCCACGGCGTGTTCCTCGTCGTCGGGATGTACACCGTGTGGCTGGTCTCGACTGCCATCGGAATCAGCCCCTTCGTCGGCATTCCAATCGCTGCTGCCGTCCTGTTCGTGTTGGGCGTCGGCGTCCACATCCTGACAGTCGAGCCGATTATCGAAGCACCCCAACAGAACCAACTCATCGCGACACTCGGTGTCTTGCTGATAATCCAGTCCGCCATCGAGATCATCTTCACGCCCGACCCACAACAGGTCGACCTCTCACTAGGGTCGCTTCAGGTTGGTGGCGTGTTCATCCCACTCGGGCAGTTCTATGCCCTCCTCATCGCTCTCGGGACGATGCTCGGTGTCCGTGCGTTCTTGAACCAAACCGACCTCGGTCGGAAGATTCGCGGTACGGCCGACAATCGTGACGGTGCTCGCTACGTCGGAATCAACGTCCCGCAGATCAACTACCTCACGTTCGGCATCGGCGCCGCCCTCGCAGGTGTCGCTGGCGGTTCGATTGCGCTGTTCCAGCGGTTCGACCCCTTCACTGGCGAGACGTACCTCATCAACGCGTTCGTCATCGTCATCCTCGGTGGTCTCGGGTCGTTCCCCGGAGCATTCGTCGGCGGACTCATCGTCGGCATGATTCAGGTGTTCGGCGGGTACTACCTCCCCGGAACGACCTCGCAGATACTCATCTTCCTGCTGTTCATCTTGACACTCCTCGTGAAACCCGAGGGCCTCTTCGGAGGTGCTAACGCATGAGCACGCTCGACTCAGTCCGCGAAGGGTACCAGACGTTCGACGACCAGCGATTCGCACCGGTCGTGAAGGGTGCGGCACTGTTCGGTCTCCTCGCGGCACTCCCCTACATCATCGAGATCGACATCGCCGGAATGGAACTCGCGGCGACACTGAGCCTCAAAGTGCTCATCCTCACCATCATCTACGCGTACACCGCGCAGGCGTGGAACATCATGTCCGGCTACACTGGACAGTTCTCCTTCGGGCACGCCGCATTCTTCGGTATCGGTGCGTACGCGACACAGTTACTCCTGGTCGACATCGGGCTCAACCCCTGGCTCGGAATGCTCATCGGGGGTGTCATCGCAGGGCTGTACGGCCTCGTGATTGGTGCACTCTCGTTCAGATTCAACCTCAAGGGCCACTACTTCGCACTGGCGACGCTCGCGTTCGCCGAACTCCTTCGGTTCGTCGTTACCAACATGTCCGAACTGAACGGCGCAAATGGCTACTTCAAGCCGTTCCCCCGTGACTATGGGGCGGAGTACGGACTCGCTGCCTTCCAGTTCCAGACCGATCTCCCGTACTACTACGTCATCCTCGGATTCCTGTTCGTCGTGACACTCGTCTCGTGGGCCATCAAGAACTCGTGGGTTGGACTCTACTTCTTCGCCATCCGTGAAGACGAACGGGCCGCCGCGAGCGTTGGCGTGCCATCGTTCCGATACAAACTCATCGGTATTGCCGTGAGCGCCTTCTTCACTGCCCTCGGCGGTGCGTACTGGTCGATGTACTTCAACACGATTCGCCCCGACACCGTCTTCGCGCTGTTCAAGAACGTCGAGATACTCCTGCCCGCCGTCGTCGGTGGGCCGGGGACGCTTATCGGCCCCATCGTCGGGTCCTTCATCGTCACCCCCGTCAGCGAAGTCGCGCGTACGACGTTCTCCAACATCAACGGTCTCGACCGCATCATCTACGGAGCGTTCCTCGTCGCCATCGTCATCTACTCCCCACAGGGTGTGGTGAGTTGGCCGAGTCGCGCCAGAGCGCTCTGGAATCGTGTCCGCAGTGACGAGGAGGTGAGTGAGTGATGGCAGCAGCTGACGACGATTCGTTCGAACGGGATGGAGAGACGCTCCTCACCGTCGAAGGTGTCGGGAAGCGCTTTGCAGGGCTGCAAGCGCTCGATAACGTCGACATGACCGTCAAGCGCGGCGAGATTATCGGGCTCATCGGCCCCAACGGGGCGGGTAAGACGACGCTGTTCAACTGCATCAGCGGGGTCTTTCCCCCCACCTCAGGAACAGTCACACTGGAGGGAGAGGACGTCTCGGGAATGCCCTCCCACAAGATTGCGCGGGCGGGACTTGCACGAACGTTCCAGATTACGCGCCCGCTCGAAGAACTCACCGTCGCCGAGAACGTGATGGTGGGAGCACACATTCACACTCGCCGCCGTGGAGAGGCGCGCGACATCGCCATGGAGAGTCTCGAATTCGTCGGTCTCGCAGATCGCGCAGACGAAGAGGCAGGCGAACTCACTGTAGGCGCGCAGAAACGACTCGAACTGGCCCGCGCAATCGCGACGCAGCCGTCGATTCTCCTCCTCGACGAGATTATGGCCGGACTCACCCCACAAGAGTCGAAGCAGATGCTTGGGCTGTTCCGTCAACTCCGCGAGCGCGGGACGAGCCTCCTCATCATCGAACACGACATGAAAGCAATCATGAACATCTCGGACTACGTGAAGGTACTCGACCAAGGACAGGGAATCGCCTTCGGCAAACCCGCGGAAGTCGTCGAAGACGACCGTGTCATCGAGGCGTACATCGGAGGGTTCGACGTCGATGCTTGAACTCGAAGGTGTCCGCGCCGGCTACGACGAAATCGAAGTACTCCACGGCGTGGACATGCACGTCGGCGAAGGCGAAATCGTCGCACTCATCGGCTCGAACGGTGCGGGCAAGACCACGACGATGCGAACCATCTGCGGTATCCTCTCGCCGAGTCACGGAACCATCACCTACCGGGGAGAGGAGATTCAACGGGAGCCTTCGCACGAAATCGTCGAGCGCGGCATCGTGCAGGTTCCGGAGAATCGCGACCTCTTCACCAACATGACGGTGATAGACAACTTGCTCCTCGGGGCGCAAACGGACGAAGCAAAGGAGAATCGTGAGGAGAACCTCGCCGAGATGCTCGACCTCTTTCCCCGACTCGAAGAGCGCAAGAAACAGCGGGCAGGGACGATGTCTGGCGGTGAACAGCAGATGTTGACGCTCGCACGCGCCCTGATGGGCGAACCAGACTTACTCATCCTCGACGAGCCGTCGATTGGACTCGCACCACAGCTCGTTCAGGAAGTGTTCGACGTGGTCGAAGAGATTCACCAACAGGGAGTCACTGTCCTCATGGTCGAACAGAACGTCCAACAGACGCTTCAGCTGGCCGACCGCGGGTACGTCATGGAGAACGGCCGAATCAGTATGAGTGCGAGCGGTGACGAACTCCTCGAAGACGACAGCGTCGTCGAGGCGTACCTCGGGGTGTGAGATGAACGAAGCGACGCTCGCATCGTTCGTCTCGGCACTCGACCGAGAAGATATTCCGGACGACGTCGCCGACCGTGGGTCACTCGTCATCGCGGACACGGTGGGCGCCATCCTCGGCGGGGCGTCCGACCCTGCAGTGTCGTCGCTCACCCGAGCGTGGGCAGCCGAAAACGGGGGACAGGCGACGCTCATGGGGACGGCAGGCGAACGAACGTCTGCGTACCGTGCAGCGTTCATCAACGCGACTTCCGGGACTGTCCTCGAACTGGACGAAGGCCACCGATTTGCCGCGGGTCACCCGGCGATTCACGTCTTACCAGCGCTCCTCGCCGACGGTGAGTCGTCGTACCGAAGCGGCGACGAACTCCTGACCGCATTCGTCGCCGGGTACGAGACAGCGGTTCGCGTCGCCGAGATGGTCGTCCCGTTGGCAGACGGCGTCCATCCCCACGGTGTGTGGGGTGGCGTCGGAACTGCTGCAGCAATCGCTAGACTCCGCGAACTCGACGCCGAGACGACACTCAACGCGATGCGTATCGCCGCGAACTACGCACAGCACACGCGGTTCGAAGCGGCAACCGACGGTGCGACGGTCCGAAACAGTTACGCAGGCATGAGCAACCTCTCGGGGATTATCGCCGTCGAACAGGCCGAAGCAGGGTTCACCGGTCTAGAAGACGGTATCGCACTCCACCTCTCGTCGGTTGCTGCCGGCGAACCAGAGCGGGCCGCCCTCTCCGATGGCTTGGGCGACCGATGGGAGATTGAACGGGGCTATTTCAAAGTTCACGCAGCGTGTCGATACACACACGCAGTCCTCGACGCAGTCGAAACAGTCGCCAGTGAACAGGACATCGGCGCTGCCGACGTCGAGGGAGTGTCCGTCGAGACGTATCCTGCAGCAGCGTCGCTGTCGAACACCCGTCCGAAGAACACCTTACAGGCGAAGTTCTCGGTTCCCTTCGCCGTCGCTTCGGCGTTGACGACCGGTGACACCGGGAAACTCTCGTTCACCGACGAAGCACTGACCGAAGAAGCGCTCACGCTCTCCGAACGTGTCGAGGTCACCGCCACCGACGAATTCGCCTCGCGCGTCCCTGACGAACGCGGGGCACGGGTGACTATCGAGACGGTCGACGGCGACGTATTCTCCCACGAAGTGCGGGCCGCACGCGGTGGTGAGCACGACCCGTTCACCGAATCTGACCTCAGAACCAAATTCGACCAACTCGTCGTACCCGTCGTCGGCGACGAGAGCGTCGACGGCCTCTGGACGGCTGCCCGCGAACCCGCCGCTCCCCGCGTTCTCTGTGCCCTGACCCGGGCCTGAGACACTCCCCCTCCTCATTCGACCCAAACCATGATACCACAGACAGCAGTTCGAGATTGGGAACGACAGGTGTACGACTTTTTGAACAACGAGGTCCCACCCGATGTCCGAGCGACCGGACAGCGTGTCGTCGCGGACGTACTCGCAGCCACCGTGGCGGGTTCCGCGGCACCACAGAACGCATCGGTCTTTCGAGAGGTGACACTCGCGGACGGTCCAGCCTCCGTCCTCGGAACCGACCGGCGCACAGACCCAGCGCAAGCGGCCCTCCTGAACGTGACTGCCGCGATAACACAAGAGATAGAAGAAGGCCACAACCGAGGCGGCCACGTCGGTGCGAGCATCGTCGCCGGCGCCGTCGGCGTGGCGGAGGCGTTCGACGTCGACGGAGAGACGTTCGTCGACGCGTGTATCAGGTCGTACGAACTCTGTACCCGCTTCGAATACGCCATCTTCGCGATGAAGGCCAGACTCAACGACGCGGTTCCGTGGCTCGTCCGAGACCCACACTCGACGTGGACGACCCTCGGCCCGGCGTTGACTGCCGCCGTCTGCATGGGCCACTCCCGAGACGAGGTGCGCGAAACAGTCCGGACGGCGTTGAATCTCGCCGTCGTCTCGATGCACGACCCTTTCGCAGAGGGAGCGCCATCGCGGAACTTCACTGCGGGGTTCTCTGCACAGGCGGGTGTGAGTGCCGCGACACTCGCCGGAGCCGGTCTCCGTGGTTCTGCCGCGGCGATGGAAGCGGTGTACGACCCCTTCGAGACGCTGCTCGGCGACGGCGAGTTCGTCGACCTCTTCGACTCGCTCGGAACGGAGTGGTGGATAACGGAAGTGTACCACAAGCCGTACCCCTCCTGTCGGTACACCCACGCCCCACTCGACGCCCTGCGAGACGCCGGGGCCGATGGTCTCGGTCCCGAAGACGTCGACCACATCGACGTGTACACCTACCGGAACGGCGTCGACATGGGCCACACGCGTCCGGACACGCTGACTGCAGCAAAGTTCTCGACACCGTACGTCCTCGCCAGATGGGTCGCCGACGGAGAACTCACGCTCGACCACTTCCTCGACGATGCACTCGAAGAGGAGACAGTACAGGCACTCTCAGAACGCGTTCACCTCTACGCAGACAACGCGTACGAGCGAGCGTTCCCGGAGAAGTGGGGTGCGCGCGTTGAAGTGGTCGCGAACGACGGAACGCAGTACGTTGGAGAACGAGACGTCCCGCGTGGCGACTACAGGGACCCGCTCACAGAGACGATTCTCACCGCTCGTAACCGCGACCTGCTCGTGTATGGTCTCGGCTCGGACGACGTCGACGACGCGGTTGATGCGCTCTCGTCGATGGATTCGAAAACAGTCTCGGCGATTGTAGATGGGCTGACGGCGTAAGACCGAACAATCGTTCTGCACTGCCGAACCCAATCCGAACAATTATTGCGAATCTCGCTAACTGGTACCATATGGATACAGGCGAGCCCGGTGGGAGCGGATTAATCGGCGCTACGAAAACGTCGTTCGGCATCGTCGAACACCTGCGTGAGGAAGGTACCTGTGGTGTCTCTGAGGTCTCTGCGGAGCTCGGGATATCGAAGAGCACTGCACACAGCCACCTCCAAACGCTCGCACACCTCGGTTACGTCGTCCGGGTCGACGGGGAGTACGCGTTGAGTCTCAAATTCCTAGACCTCGGAGACCACGCACGGACGCGACACGCACTCTACCACGCCTCGATTGGAGAGATGGACGAACTGGTCGACGCGGTTGGAGAGCGCGGGCAGGTGATGGTCGAAGAGAACGGACGCGGTGTGTACATCTACCAAGTGAAATCAGAACAAGGACTCCAGACGGACTCGCACATCGGGACTACCGTCGACCTCCACACGACTGCCGTCGGAAAGTCCTATCTCGCCTTCTGCGACGAAGCGCGCCGAGACGACATCCTTGCCGGCGACCTGCCACAACTCACGTCGAAGACCATCGACGACCGGGAGGCCCTCGAAACCGAGTTGGCAGCGATTCGAGAGCGTGGGTACGCCTTCAACGACGAAGAACGAATCACCGGAATGCGGGCCGTCGGCGCACCAATCCTCTCGGATGACGAGACCATCC
This sequence comes from Haloferax marinisediminis, assembly GCF_009674585.1. NCBI lineage: Archaea > Methanobacteriati > Methanobacteriota > Halobacteria > Halobacteriales > Haloferacaceae > Haloferax > Haloferax marinisediminis. The sequence continues at coordinate 42,672 of NZ_WKJP01000005.1, forward strand.
TCGGTTCGATTAGCGTGTCGGGCCCGACCACCCGAATGAAAGGTGAGTGGTACCACAAAGACGTTCCAGAGATGGTGACGCAGGCCGCTCGCGTCATCGGTATTCGAGCGACGTACTCGTAGTTCGGCCCTGCCGAACACCCGTTCTGTACCGGTCGTTTGGTGAACGGTTCATGGAGACAGTGCTTCGTACGGTTTAGACGGTGTTCGTCGTTCGAATCAACTCGGGAACCATTACACGACTACAGTTGTAACATCTTTAGTCCACCACAGTCCGCTCCCCCTCGTCTACACCCTCGAAATAGACTCGGTGACACTGAAACATATAATATAGACTTCATAGTAAATTTTTAGATACTATTGGAAGAACGTGTGAGAAGCAAGTTCTGTACGAACAAATCGTTCTCGATGGAGACGTCGCAACGAGATAGCCATATTGCACGGATACAAGCGTCATGTGGTGCCAGAACACGAAGCAATCTGCAGGATTTGGTCGAATCCCAGGACAGTCGTATCGAGGTCGAGATTTCGGACATACAGGTACCGTATTCCTAGCGATTTGACTGGCTTTGGTAGATCTAGCTCCAATTACACACTCTCGAAGGAACAGAGGCACAATCGTCACAGAGATATTACTGTTTGCAATATTAGTAATATTATTGAAATAGTCAGCCACCGACACCTGAGAACGGCGCAGCTCGTGGGAGCGCTCCGCAGTGTCGACACGGGCGAGACAACCAGCGACCAAAAACAGTGACGGTGAATTAACGCGGTCAGTCGGCGAGTGGCGCGTGCACGTCGCGTTCACGTTCGTCGGCTGTCTCGCCGGCGGATTCTTCCGTGAACACGACGCCGTGTGCACCCTCGCGTTCCTTCGCGCTCGCGGCGACACGGACGAAGGACGCGTTCTCGCGGGCAGCAGCTATCGTGTGGCCACCGCAGTAACTCACACCAGATCGAATGCCTGCGAGGAACTCCTCGACGAGTGGTTCGACGGGGCCTTTGTACGGAGTCAGTGCTTCGACGCCTTCGCCCGTGACGACGTCGCTCTGTTTGTCGTCGCGGTCGGACGCCGCCTCGGTCGAGGCCATCCCACGAGACCGTTTGTACGCATCGCCCCCAACTTCGACGACGTGTCCCGGCGCTTCGTCAGTCCCAGCGAAGAAACTGCCCATCATCACGGTGTCCGCGCCCGCCATGAGTGCCTTCGCCGCGTCGCCCGACGTGCGGATGCCGCCATCGGCCATGACGTGGATGCCGAGGTCGTGCGCTCGCTCGGCGCAGTTCGAGACTGCAGTCAGTTGCGGGAATCCAGCACCGGCGACTTCACGCGTCGTACAGTGAGACCCGGGGCCAACACCAACTTTCACACATCCAGCGCCAGCCTCCCAGAGGTCTTCGACGGCAGCAGGTGTGACGACGTTGCCAGCGACGATTTCGGGGTCGAACTCGTCGCGAATGTGAGCAACTGCATCCAGACACCGTTCCATGTGGCCGTGTGCGATGTCCATGACGATTGCGTCGGCACCAGCGTCGAGGAGTGCCGCAGTCCGTTCGAGGTACGCTTCGTTGATGCCGACTGCGCCAGCGACGGTGCCACCGTTCTCGGCGACCTGTCGCACCTGAGCTGCCTGCTCGTCGATGTCGAGGAACCGGTGGACGACACCGAGACCACCACAGTCTGAGAGCGTGGTTGCGAGTTCAGTTTCGGTGACGGTGTCCATCGCCGCACTGACGAGTGGTGCCTCCAATTGCAAACTCGGCGTCACGTTGGTCGAAAGTTCCACGTCGCTTCGGCTGTCGACCGGTGAGCGCTGTGGAATCAGCAATACGTCTCCATACGAGAGTCCTGTGCGAATCTCCATCGTAACCCTCCACAGCGGATGGGACGTGCCGATATAGTTCCGAGGGAGGCGGCCGCTGTCGCCGTGGAACGAAACTATTACCACCTCGCTTCCGTCTGTTTAGCAACACACGGGACCGCGTCCAGTGCGAATCTCCAATCAATCGTAACCCCAACGTATTCGCCGCTCGCGGTCCGTGTGGTTCAAACTCTCCTGAGCGGTTGCGCTGCGCGAGTCCGGTATAACCTGAGTGATATCGAGGTATTATCCGGAACCGTTATTTCTCTTCAAACGTGACAACGTATTGCCGGACCAGCCGTCCCCTCATCGGTAACGGTAGATTGACAGAGGCACCCTACTACAGCCGTCGTCTCGCTAGTCCCCCTCTCCTCTCTCGGACTATCCGGAGGCAAAGAAATTTCCTTCACGCAGAGCGTTACCTAAGCATGCAAACCGTCATCCTCGCTGCCGGGCGTGGGACCAGAATGCGCCCACTCACCGACCGACGGCCGAAGCCGATGCTTCCGGTCGGTGACAAGCCGCTCGTCGCACACACTGCGGACGCCGCAATCGATGCAGGTGCGTCGAGTCTCACACTCGTCGTCGGGTACGAAGCCGACGACGTCCGTTCGTACTTCGGCACAGAACGAAGAGGAATCCCAGTCGAATTCGCCGTCCAAGAAGCACAGCGTGGGACTGCCGACGCCGTTCGGGCCGCGGCGGCACACCTCGACCCCGAAGGACCCTTCGTCGTCCTCAACGGTGACGCACTGTACGACGTACCGTCACTGACCGAACTGTATGACGGAGGGCCGGCCGTCGGGTCGTTCAGAGTGGACAACCCAAGTTCCTACGGCGTCTTAGAAACCGACGGCAACGACTTCGTCACCGGCGTCATCGAAAAACCAGAAAATCCACCCTCTGACCTCATCAACGCCGGGTCGTACGTCTTCCCTGCTGAAGCCCAAGCATGGCTCAACGTCGCCGAGAGCGACCGTGGCGAACTCGAACTGACCGACGTGCTCTCGCGAACCTGCGACGAGTACGACGTTCGCGGCATCGCCTTCGACCGATGGCTCGACGTGGGACGCCCGTGGGAACTGCTCGAAGCCAACGAGTGGAAACTCGGTGAGATGGAGTCGCGTATCGAAGGCGATGTCTCCGAGAGCGCAGAGCTAAACGGACCTGTCGTCGTCGAAGATGGAGCGACAGTTCGCTCGGGGGTGGTCATCGACGGGCCAGTACTGGTTCGACGAGGCGCCTCGATCGGGCCAAACGCCTACGTCCGCGGTCACACGCTCGTCGGAGAGGGTGCAAAAGTCGGGCACGCCGTCGAAGTAAAGAACAGTGTGTTGATGGAAGGTGCAACTGTCGGCCACCTCTCGTACGTCGGCGACAGTCTCCTCGGTCGCGACGTCAACTTCGGTGCAGGAACCAAAGTCGCCAACCTGCGGCACGACGGCGAGCCGGTTCGACAGATGCTCAAAGGCGAACTCATCTCCTCGGGCCGCCGAAAGTACGGCGTCGTGCTCGGCGATGGCGTCAAGACGGGCATCAACTCCTCGCTGAACGCCGGTGTCCGACTGCCGACCGAAGGAACAGTCAAGCCCGGCGAATCCGTCCTCTACGACCGGGTCGACGACGCCCCCGACACGAGCGACGACTAAGTCGGTCGCACCCTCTACGAGACACCACCGCCACGGTAGTCAACGAGTCAGACGGTCTGTCGAGACAGCACGTGCGGATATTTCCAGAATTACTGGTTCCCTGTCCACTCAACGGCTGAAAGTTTCGTGGTCCGCCCGACTCTGTTGCAGGAAACGAAGAGAACGGAGATTCCGGTCGATATCGGGGACCCGAGCGCCTCACCGTGAAATCTAAAATGGGCGTAGAACGAATCAGAGTATATGTCGAACAGCAGCCGATTCGTCGTCGCAACCCACGTGCTCACGAACCTGGCCGTGCAGAGCGACGAACGGCTGTCTTCCGACCGCCTCGCCTGGAGCGTCAACACGAATCCGGTCGTAATCCGCCAGCTGCTCTGTTCGCTCCGAGAAGCGGACCTCGTCGACTCGAAGCGCGGCCCAACTGGTGGATTCACGCTCGCGCGTGACCCCGCAGCCATCTCACTTCGAGACATCTACGAGGCGGTGGAAGACGGAGAGCCATTCTGTTTCCACGCGAACGAACCGAACGACGAGTGCACGGTCGGCGAACACATCCAACCGGTGCTCGGCGAACTATTCGAACCAGCTATTCAGGCGATGCTCGACGAACTCGACGCCATCACCGTCGCCGACGTCCACGAGACGGTGTTCGACGCCGCAGACGTCGACCCAATGGAAATCTGAGCCGCTAAATCGTCGATTCGGCGGCTTCGGCCTCGACAGACGGGCCTTCGATTTCGAGCCACTCGTTTGCCCACTCTTCTATCTCGTCGAACACGGGGCACAACGAGACGCCCTTGTCGGTCAACGAGTAGTAGGTCGCGACGGGTGCATCTTCTTCCAGACGCCGGTTGACGAAGCCCGTCTCCTGAAGGTCGTCGAGGACGCGCGAGAGCGTCCGAGAACTCGCGCCGGTCGAACGCTTGAGCTCGTTGAATCGTTTCTCACCGTCCTGTAAGTCGTGGAGGACGATGAGTCGCCACTGTGACCCAATCTGTTTGAGTGAGTCGATGATGGGACACGGTGCATCGTCGACAGGGAGTTCGGAGGCCATACCCTGGTCTGGGACCCGACCGACTTTAGTAGTTCGGTTATTTTACCTACTTTCACAACGTTACCTGAGTCGGATAGTAACCAACTGACATCGCTGTGAACTATCGGCAGGATGGAACTGCAGCACACGACCTGGCGAGTGGTCGTCTGCCGGGTGAGCGAAGCGGTTCTGCTGTTGTAACGCGTAGAGTACGTATGCACAGGCCTCGAACATTCTCGGTGACAGTCGTGGGCGAGAACGACACCACGGGCGGTGGTGTCTTCGAATTCGATGCATCGGTGTTGCTCCTTCGCAGTGAGCACCTCAGTCTCTGGGTCGGTGACGACCACTTCGTCGTAGACCCGGAAGGAGATGTCCAACGAGGACAGTACGTACTCGTGGAGAGACCATCGTCTGGGTGTGTCGCACGTATCGTCGAAGTCGATTCCGGCGATGCACCGGACTCCGAACACCGCATCGAGGTCGAATGTTGTTGTCGGTGGGACGCCACTCACGTCGAGACAGACCCGACCATCGAATACTGGACGCAGGACATGGTCGAAGCGGGAAGCAGGAAATCGGAGCGTCGAACGAGAAGCGGACACAGAGAGAGTGAGAAGGAGGGAGAGACGGTTACGTTCGTTCGACCGACGATGCGCTGAGACAGCCCGATACTCGAAACGTGGGGTCGTCAGGCGAGGAGTCGAGAGAGCAGCAGAAAGACGCGCTTGAGGTTCTCAGAGAGGCGCGACTGATTCTCCGAGTAGAGAACGACTTCCTCGTCGAGTGCGTGGACGACGACTGCCCGTCCACGGTTCGTCAAGTCCATCAGTTCGATACCACGAATCGCGTCGAGTGGAACGATAAGATAGCGGAACTCTTCGTCTTTGATATCTGCGTTACACTGGTCCCCGAAGATGTGTACACTGTGTTCTGTGACCCCGATTTCGTACCCGATGTAACTCATGCCAGATATCTCCGCGCCGGCGCGGCCACCCTTTACTTTCCCCTTCAACTGTGAGGAGTCCAGCAGGATTCCATCGACCATACGGTCCGGTTTCCACCCCCTACTGGTAAGTGTTCGCGCCTAGTTCTCGCCGTTGATTTTCACCCACAGGCGGGACACACGACGCGTGGTTCCTTCAGTTCAACTGCGCTTCGTGGCGCTCGAAGGAGTACCTGACATATCGTGTCCGTCTCCATCGGATTCGATGATGGAGTACGTCGTCTGCAGATGGTTGCGGATGTAGTCCACAGTAGACGGGTCGTACGTCCAAAAGCCCCTGAATCCCGGTGCGTCTGCTCGCTCTTCGGCGACGAGGGCACACTTGTAGTCGTCGACCCCGTTTCCGTCGTAGACGACGAACCACGACCGGCGAATCTCTTCGGAACGGGCGAGGTGGAGTAAGAACTGCTCGACTTTCGGGACGTCGTCGCTCGGGTAGATGTACGCGTGGACAGAGAGGTCGTCGCGACCGCCGAGTCGGCGATACGACTCCAGTTGTGGGCGCAGGTTCGCGCCCGTCTGGAACCCAGCGTGCAACTCACCAGCACCGACACGCCACGCTCGGTCTTCTATCTCACGTGTCGCATTGAGCATCCGTTCGCGGTCGTAGGAGGTAAAGAGCGTCTCGTCGAGGTGGTCGAGAATCGGAACGTAGGACTCTCGTTCGAATCCGGGTTCGACGTCCGCGGCATCCTTGAGGACGTCGGTGACGTCGACTGCAGTGTGGAACTGCGTCCCGGTTCCGAGCACTGCGTAATTCGATGGTCCGACGTCCGACATCGCCGCTTGGACCGAGACGTTCCGGTCTTTGAAGTGTTCGGCGAGACGGTCGACTGCGCCATCCCGCGGGTTAAATACAGTGAGTGTCCGCTCAGCGGCGGCGACACCGGCAATCAATTCGCTGAGGGACATAATCGATTGATGAAGAGGTGAGACCGGTATATCATTCTTTTCATAAATCAAATTGGATGTATGAGCCTTCAGAGTACTCGAAAATGAGTTTCCTGGGGACATATTGGCCACGTTATCTCATATCACGGATTCCTAACTATGGGCATGGGGGTCGTATAGTCAGTATGATTTCCGGATCCGACCGGTCAAATCCGCACACCGACAACGTCGGAAACGGAGTCCACACGTGGTTCGCCCAAGAGGCCCCAAGCATCGTCGCCGGCCTCGAAGCATCTCACCTCATCGGACCGTTGACCGCTGCGACGGCGTGGAAACTCATCGCTGCAGGCCGCCCGACAGAGGCGGTCGAGCTCGTCCTCGAAGAAGTAGACGAGTCGTGGCGACAGTGAGGGTGGCCGAGTAGATTGGCATCGGCACCCACTCACTGGACCCGACATCGTGGATTCACTAGCAGGTAGTGGTACAGCGGACTGTTTTTGAAAGAGAGACAGAGTGCGTTCGCGATGGCAGTTACTGGTCGCGCGAGTTCGTATCGCGAATGTACAGTTCGACGAGTGCGTCGAGGAGATGTGGCGCCAACTCGAACCGCACGTCGACGCTGTTTTCTTCACGTTCGTACGACAGGTGTTGAACGTCGATGGCTGCGAGGAGTGTCCGCATCGAGTCGACGACGTAGTTGCTCGCTCCGGCCTCGACGCGGAGGTCGTCACCGAGGTGGATAGACAATCCATCTACGACCGTCTCGTAACAGGTCTTGTTCGGTGAGTCCACCCGTTGGCTTCGTTTGACGAGGCCGAGCGACGAGAGCGTCTCCAGCCGACGGTAGATGGTCGACTCAGAGACGTCGCACTTCTCAGCGAGTTCCTCGGCAGTCATCGGAGCGTGTTTACAAGCGAGCAAAACCTCACGAGAGACGCTATCGCCGAGTGCATCGAGGAATTCTTCGTCAGTCGAGTCGGGTGGAACGTCACTGCTCGCCGCGGGGGCAACATCCTCTGCCTCGTCTGTCAGGGGACCACCTGGGTCGTCTGACGACGACAGAACGTCGTCCACCAGGTCTCGTCGGGTCATCGTATCCTACCAGACGTTGTCAAACAATATGTAATCGGCGCCTACAGTAATCGTATCATTTCAGTTATTCTGAAACGTCTTCTGCACCACTTGAACAGGCAGGGGACGTGGAAAATCGACTGACGGGAGTGGTTAGTGAGAGGAAAATTAGAGACCAATCGAGGTGAGCAGGTTCGTCAGTCCGCCAGAACAGCGGACACGGCGGTGTGGGTCCGCGACGGTGTCGTGCTCACTCGACAGTGACACACTTCGCGAGATTGCGTGGCTTGTCGATTGGCCGTTCGAGCAGGTTCGCCGCGTGGTACGCCACGAGTTGGAGTTGGACGTTCGCGAGGATACCAGCAATCTCTGGGTGCGTCTCCGGGATCGACAGGACGTGGTCGGCGAATTCGACGACTTCGCTCGACCGGTCGCTCGTGACGGCGATGACTGGAGCACCCCGTGCCTGAACTTCCTTCATATTGCTCAGCGTGGCCTCGTCTTCGTGGCCGGTGAAGATGGCGAACACCGGGGTGATGGGTGTGACGAGTGCGAGCGGGCCGTGTTTGAGTTCTGAAGCGGCGAACCCTTCGGCGTGTTCGTACGAGATTTCTTTGAACTTCAGCGCACCTTCGAGGGCAACGGGGTGGGCGGGCCCCCGACCGATGAAGAAGTACGCATCGCTTTCTTCGTACTCGATTGCAATCTCACGCGCAGTCGACGTGTCGAGGATCTCCTGAACGTCGCCGGGGAGCCGAGCCAGTGCCTCCATGAGGTTCCGGGCGTCAGATGACCTCACGCCCGTGATGTCCTCAGAGATGCGCTCCGACAGGAGCGCGAGTGCAGTCACCTGTGACGAGAACGTCTTGGTCGCTGCGACACCGATTTCCGGACCGGCACGGAGCAGCAACTCGTCGTCACACTCGCGAGTCATCGACGAACCGACGACGTTCGTGACGGCGAGTGTCTTCGCACCTGCTGCACGAGCGCGGCGCACGGCGTCGAGTGTGTCGGCCGTCTCACCGGATTGGCTGACCGCGATGACGAGCGTGTTCGGCGTCACCGGTGGCTTAACCACAGAGTACTCGCCCGACATGAACGCGAAGGCGGGAATGCCACGAGCGTTCAGGAGGGACGCCGCGTACATTCCTGCGTGGTGGGACGTTCCCATCGCGACGAGGTGGATTTGCTCGACGTCGGCGAAGGTTCCCGGTGGGAACTCGTCTAACTCGACACCGCCGGTGTGGGTGTTCAGCCGACCCTGTGTCGTGCGTCGAAGCGCGCCGGGTTGCTCGTTTATCTCCTTGTACATGAAGTGCTCGTAGCCACCTTTCGTTGCCGTCTCTGGGTCCCATTCGATGTGCTCGACTGGCCGGTCGACAGAGCGCCCCGCAGAGTCGGTAATCGTGTAGCCGTCAGAGCGGGTCACGACGAAGTCTCCGTCGTGGAGGTAGACGACGTTCTGGGTGTGCTGGATAAACGCCGGAACGTCACTCGCGAGGAAGTACTCGCCATCGCCGACACCGAGGACGAGTGGCGACCCGGAGCGAGTCGCGTAGATTGCTTCCTCGTCGTCGATGATGGCTGCGATAGCGTAGCTTCCCGAGAGGCACCCGATAGCCGCGCGGAAGGCTTCTTCGGGGGTCGCGCCGGCACGAAGGTTCTCTTCGATGAGGTGCGGTACGACTTCGGTATCCGTCTCGCTGCTGAAGGAGTGACCCTTCGATTCGAGGTCGGAGCGAAGCGACTGGTAGTTCGAGATGATGCCGTTGTGGACGACTGCGACGCGACCTGCCTCGTCAGTGTGCGGGTGCGCGTTGCCGTCCGTGACACCACCGTGAGTGGCCCAGCGAGTGTGGCCGATTCCGTACGATCCAGCGATCGGGTTCTTTTCGACTGCCGCGACGAGTTCGGAGACTTCGCCGACGCGCTTGGTCATCGAGATGCCAGTCTGGTTCTTGACGGCGATTCCGGCCGAGTCGTAGCCACGGTACTCCAGACGCCGGAGTCCCTCGACGAGTGAGCCGACAGAGTCGTCTGCTCCGATGCAGGCGGTGATTCCGCACATCAGTGCGTCACCTCCACGCGTTCGCGCACGTCACCATGTAAGACGGTTCCTGCGCCGACAACGGCTTCGGCACCGACGCGGCTCCCCGGCGAGAGCGTCACGTTGGCACCGACGACAGCGCGGTCACCGACGATACTCCCGAGTTGGCGGTCGGTGTACAGTCGGCCTTCGAGGATGACGTCTGCGCGGCCACCGGGCGAGACGACGCCATCGCCAATCTTCGCACCGGGTCCGACGACTGAGTCCCGAAGGATTGCACCGGCGTCGACGTGCGCGTCGGTCGAGAGGATAGACCGCTCGACGACGCTGTTAGCGCCGACGACGACGTTGTTCTGGAGACAGCTTCCAGCACCGATGACGGCACCAGGACCCACGTTGCAATCGTCGCCGATGACGACGGGGTGTTCGAGTACAGCGAGGTCGTGGATGCGAGCAGAGTCGGAAATCGACGAAGAGTCGAGGCGTGCGAGTAGGGTCTCGGTCACCGAGAGTAGTCCCCACGGGTGCGAGGGGTCGAGCCAACCGCCGTTGACCGTGACCGACGAGACGTAGCCGTCCAGATAGTGGATGACGTCTGGAAGTCGGGTTTCTCCGTCGTACGATGGCGTCCGCCGAAGCGCATCGAAGACAGACGAATCGAAGACGTAGACGCCGGCGTTGACCAAGTAGCCACTTTCGGCGCCGTGTTCGTCGATATCGGAGATCCGGCCGTCGTGTTCGACCACCACACCGTACTCTTCGGGTGTGTCGGAGCTCGCGACAGCGAGCGTTGCCACGGAGTCAGTTACCGAAAAGCGCTCCAGCACTTTGGAGACGATGTCCGCGTCGATGACGTTGTCACCGTTGCAGACCACGAATTCGTCCCCGACGTACCCCTCTGCTTGGAGGAGGGCGTGGCCGCTTCCGAGTCGCGAATCTTGGCGGACGAAGTCGATATTTGCGTCCGGGTAGCGCGCAGACAAGTGTGTCTGAATACGCTCAGAGCGGTAGCCGACGACGACCACGACGTGTTCGATGCCACACTCGAAGAGAGAGTCGAGTACGTACTCGACGACCGGCCTGTTAGCCACCGGAAGCATGGGCTTAGGCTGGAACGTGGTCAACGGTCGGAGTCGACGACCCTCCCCAGCAGCGAGGACGACAGCCTCGTTGATTCGGTGGCTCATGCTCGCCCTCCCTCGACGAGAACGCGTGCAGAACGGGTCCGTGATCGGGTGTAAATCATACCAGAGATTGGGGGAGCGATGGGGATTGTTATACAGACAATTCTCGAAACTGGGAGGAAGTTAGGGTCTCATGTGCCACAGAATAACATGGCCCAACACCGGTGGTACCTCCCGATTCGACGGTATGAGTACACCTAATCGGTGACTTTCAGCGTGCGGAACTAGTACGATACTGGACGAAGACGAGGCCGGACACACAGAGCGACGGTTCGGACGCATCGAGAGCAGTGTCGTCGTGCCAGTCTGATACGCCGGCGTTGACACTCACGGAGAAAGCGTTTCGAACAAAGGAACCAACCCAGGGAGTCCCTGAGTTAGTAGTCAAAAACTGAGATGAGGACGCGTATCCGTCAGCTCACGCGTGGAGACGGTCTTTGTACGACTCCATCGCGGTGATTGCCATGAGCGTCGCGGTGCTCAGGACGGCCCATCCAGCAGCGGGAATCTGTTCGAGGCCAGGGACACCGAGGAGACCTGCAGAGACTGTGGCCGCCACGCCGGCGGCGATCGTGAGGTTCCGCTTCGGCGTCGACGCGAGGCTCGGAGCCTCTTCGGCCGAGTCCGAAGAGGGAGAGACATCACCGTTGAGGTACGTCTCGAGTTGGTCCGCTGCATCGAGGAGCGTGATGTCTCCCCGGTTCTTGTCGAATTCGACGATGCCAGCCGAGTCCATCTTCGGGAGGTGGCACTGGTACAACCCGATGTAGACACGCTTGCGCTGACTCGAAGAGAGTGCTTTGACGTCGATGTCGTTTTCTTTTGCAGCGATGAACTCGGCCATATCACCGAGCTTCGCTTCACCGTCGTTCTCTTTCAAGTAACGGAGGGCGTCACGGCGGCGCTGGTTCTTCAGAATCTCGAAGACGATATCCTTCGAGAGAGATTCTGGGACTTGTTCAGAGACTTCAGTCGAGCCTCCGGTCGTTTCGGCGATCTGTTCCGGTGCCGTCTGTTCGACAGCTTCAGAGTTGGTTTGTAGTGAATCGGTAACCATTGTTCCTTCCTCCCCCACTCGTTTAGTCACGCGATGTCGCTCATCGACGGACGAATCTGTGGCAGTTCGCGTGGCAATAAGGTGATTGCCACGACACAGATACGAACCACAGCGTTGGGTCACTCCACCAGGTGCGACCCGACACACGAGGGTTATCGAAACTATACGGCAGATGAGGATATATATCTGCCTGACAATCCCACACTCTGATTTGTCCGAGCGTTAGGGTCTCAAAATGTGCGAGTAAAGTGGTTGTAACAATCTATAGTAACTCAGATTTTCAATAAGGTCGACAGAACGTTACGAGGGTCGGTGAGGCCCCGGTGCACTGATTATTGTGAGTGTACCGAGATACAGAAACAGATATTCAGGATTCCTGATTACTTCGAGAGTCAACTTGGAAAATTAGTGATGGCAAAATCTGAGAATACCAATTAGATATGCTCACACATAACACATCTGTGGCGAGTCACCCCGTACTATCCTATTCGACGAGAGCTTCGAAGGCATCTGGCGGGGCGCCACTCTGCTCTTCGAGGAGATACTGCGCGAGAACCAAGACGACGAGCGCTGTCGAGACGAAAATGGCGACTGCAGCCCACGAGAGAAGTGAAAACACCGGGAGTCCGGCCCAGAGTCCGAGAATCAGTACCCACCCGAGGATCCCGAGCGCGCCATAGTACTTACTCCACGAGCGGCCATCCTCGGACTGCATCCAAAAGAATCCTCGAGTAGCAACGTCAGAGACGAGCGAGACGCTCCGTTCTTCTTCGTCGTAGCGAACTAAGCCCGCCGACTCGAGTTTGGGGAGATGTGTTTGATACAACGAGATGTACACCCGTTGTCGCTCCTCGTCGGTCACGTCCTCGACCGGGGTTTCGTTCTCCCTGGCGGCGACCATTGCAGCGAGTTGTTTCAACGAGATGGGCTCATCTGCTCGGTGGAGGAAATATAGAATTTGCCTCCGACGCGAGTTGCTGAGGATCCTGAACAGCTCGTCTTTGGATAGAGATGTCATCGGTGTGTGCGGGTGGTCCCGCGCACGCCGCGCGTAAGGACCAAACTCCGGTTAATCTGAGTACACCACATGTGACCTTTGTTATCGTGACATTTCTGCGATGCACTGGACTACTACTGGCCGAAAATTAAGTTCAGCTTCACCAGAGGTTCTGTTGGGGAGAGACGGTCAGTGCCCCGGTTCTGTCTCGGAAATCGGGCTGGTTACTGGTGTGAGTGGGTATTGAAATAAGTCAGGAGGATAGAACGAGCCCAATATCGCGTCTCGGGCGGTAATGCTGGCAATTATCCAGTATAGAGGTGGCTAACAATACCAGAGTACGGCGATAATATGAGTTGAGACTACATGTTCGAATTGACTGGCTTCCAGCGCGACCTTCTGTACGTCATTGCCGGGGCGGAGCGACCGTCCGGCCAAGAAATCAAAGAGATGATCAGCAAGGACGTCGGCGAAGTAAACCATGGACGGCTCTACCCGAACCTCGACGCGCTCGTAGAACAAGGGTACGTGAACAAAGGGCAACACGACCGACGAACAAACTTCTACGAGATGTCCGAGAAAGGACGAGAGTCGATTCTTGCCCGACGAGAGTGGGAAGATCAACACGTTAGTTTCCTCGAGTAAGCCACCTTCAGTGAGTTTCCGACACGGCAGTAGGTCGTGAAATCGTCACTTCGAACAGCTACCGGACTGGTAGTTTTCGTCCGAGTGGGCTCTTCGTACCACAGAAACCAATCAGAACGAGCCCCTGCGATCTCGATTTCTCCCGACTTCAGATCTGTTCGTGAGCGCAGCTGCGGCACCGTGGTCACGTCCCTTCCCTCGACGACGCTGTAATCCTCCGTTCGATTCGTTCGCGGACGAACGGTTGTCACTTCTCAGCGGTCGAGAACACGGCTCGACGCACTGAACGTGCAGTTCCAGGCAACGCGCTACGGTTTGCACACGACATAGACCCGCGAACACACAGAACGCGAACACACAGGACGCGAACCGCGGAAAGTCGACCATCCCAGCACCGGAGACATCGACAGTAGCGCAGCGAGAAATCCATCGGCAGAACCAGTCGACGCGAGAAATTTGTGACCGTGAGTGAGAGTCGTAAGACGACGAAAGCCACGTCTGCCTGATTACGGTCGGAACCGAGAGCGCCTCGTGCGAGTGACCCATCAAATCGCATCACGTCGTCCCACTTCACCCGTCTGTGAAATCGTGGTGTTCCACCTATCAACGAGGGCTGACGCCACCGTTTTTCGGAGAATATGGGCACCCTTCACAGAGAGGTATCACATTTTGAGACATTGGCTTGGCCCCAAATATTTCAGAATTTTTACCCAGTTTCGACCATCCCGAATTTGGCGATTAATGCAGTCATAAGAAACTGATTAATACTCTACTAATACGCCACTGTACAGCGTTTTAAGCAATTTACGTGGTGTCGCGTTCTATAAGAATTCACGACTGTTGAAAGTCGTATAGTATTAGAATTAGATATTCATACATTCCTACTAATGTAATCATCACAACATTTATGGTCCTCATCCTCAACTCCAGAAATATGGTAAGCGAACGGTCCAACGGGCAGGACCCCGAGAACAACACTGAAAATACGGTCGGCAGGCGTAGATACCTCGCGCTGTTCGGTTCAGTAACTGCTGCGGGTACGCTCGCAGGTGTCTCTGGGGTCGGCTCGGCGACAGAACAGTCCGACGAATCAGCTTCGAACGACGGCGAACACACGCTCGTCGTCGCAGGTACCGGCTCCCTGTCTTCGTTCGAAGTGACCGTCAGCGGCACGATTAGCCCGCTGAACGAGAACGGTGCCCTCAGCACGACGGGAGCAGTCGGACCGGCGGCCGAAGGAACGGTCGGCGACGATTCGCGGAGTTACCGGTTTGCCGGTGACATCACGAACTTCCAGTCGACCGACTCCGTGTCGGTCTACGTCGACGGCGTCCGCATCCCGACCAACTCCTTCTGAGGCAGGCGTTCAGACCGCTGTTTTCTCCCGCCAATTTCAGTGGTGAGACGTACGTCTCCGTCACTGAACCGGCGGTCGTCCCGACGAACAGTCAGTCGGACGGGCAGTCAGTGGTCTACGACCGCATGTATCCGCTGAGCCACTCGCTCGTCACGTCGGCGAATTCGACGGTCGACCCGCCGTGCTCGTCGACGAACGCGTTGGCATCGTCCGTCACCGAGAACGGAATCAGATCCTTTCCCATCCCCCCGTTGACCTCACTGTCGACGACGTAGGTCATCTCGGTGGCGTCACCGAAGGTATCCGCATCCGTGTGTGTCGATATGAACGTCTCTCCGCCATCGGTGGTGAGGGTGTAGTCGACGATGGAGTAGTCGGTGACGTAGATGGCCGTCGCTTCCCACCCCATCTGTTGGTGCTCGAAATAGTAGGGGAACAGCCCCATACTCAGCGTGTGGAACCACGCAGGGTTCGGATGTCCGTCGGGTTCGTGGTCCCGATAGAATATCTGTCCGTTTGGGCCGGCGTGAAGACCGATGACCATGCCTCCCTGGTCGTCTTCTTTTCCGCCGGAGAGGTCGACTGGCGCTGGCTTCGACGCGGTGTCGTCCCCGAGACAGCCAGCGAGTCCCACAGTTGCACCGCAAAAGAGTGCTTTCAGTGCTGTTCTGCGGGTGTATGCGCTGGAAGACCGGCCAGCATCGAGAGGTGCGCCGTGCATCGGTTCGTCTACTCGAACTCAGCCGTCATCGTATTTAAAAAGTGAGAAAGGGAGGGCGCATTAGACTGGCGCTCCAGACGAAGAGACGAAACGAAGCAGAACGGAACAGAACGAGACGGGACAGAACGGAACGAGACGAAGCGAGTGTGACGAAGATGTGAGGAACGCTCGAACGGAGGGGGCGTTAGGCCACGACGCGGGCACCCTCGACGAGGGAACGAGCCTCTTCGAAGAGACGGTCTGATTGCGTCCGGTCTCGCGCCTCTGCCGTGATACGGATGAGCGGTTCGGTCCCACTGGCACGAACGAGGAACCACCCATCGTCGGTATCGACACGGATGCCGTCGATGGTGTCGACGTTGTCGTACTGGGCGTGGATATCGCGGGCGATGCGGTCCATCGCCTGGGTTTTGTTCTCGAACGAGAGGTTGACTCTGCGGGTCGTGTACGCGTCGCCACCCAGTGACGCAACCTGTTCAGAGAGGGGACCGTTACGCTTGAGGAGTTCGGTGAGTTTGAGGGCCGCGTAGTGACCATCGGGAGCGAGCGTTTCGTCGGGCCAAATCCACGCACCCGAGGGTTCACCACCGAAGACGTACCCTGCGTTTTCGACGGTCTCTGCGATGTGAACGTCGCCGACTGGCGTGTAGGTGACACACCCACCAGCCTTCTCGACGACGTCCTGAACGAGGAGACTCGTATCGATTGGGACGGCAACGGACTGACCCGACGAGACTGCATCGCGGGCGAAGAGTGCGAGAAGGTAGTCACCGGGGACGTACTCACCGGTCTCGTCGACGGCGACCAGTCGGTCTGCGTCCCCGTCGTGGGCGAGTCCAACGTCTGCGTCGAGTACCGGGACGGTCTTCCGGAGGGCAGAAAGTGTCGATTCGTTCGGTTCACTCTTTCGAGCGGGGAAGCGGCCATCTTTCTGTCCATCGATCGTATTGACTGTCGCGCCGAGTTCGTAGAGTGCGTCGACAGAGACACGTCCCGTCCCGTTGCCGAGGTCGAACACTACAGACACGTCGTCGAACGAGCCGAACGAGTCGAACGACGAGACGAGGTGGTCGACGTGCTGGGCAGACCCGTCGAGCCACGTTCGTTCCTCTCCAAGTTCGTCCCACGCGGCGAGCGAAACTTCGTTGCGGTTGAGTCGATGGACGATGTCACGGGTCTGTTCTCGGTCGAACGCGCGACCGCTGGGCGTCCAGAGTTTCAGGCCGTTGTCGGACGCCGGATTGTGCGAAGCGGTTATTCCGATGCCTGCGTCAGCACCGAGCCAGCCAACGGCACGGGCAACTGTCGGTGTCGAGACGACTCCGAGACGAACGACGTCTGCACCTGATTCACGAACACCCGCACTCACGGCATCCGCCAAGACGTCGCCACTGAGGCGTGCGTCCTGTCCGACGACGACAGTCCGGGCGTCACACCCGACTGCGCGGCCGATTCGAAGGGCAAGGTCTGCGGTCACGGTTCGGCCGACCGGACCACGGATTCCACTCGTTCCGAACATAGAGAAACTGATGCTGACAGGACGTTTTGGTATACGTCACCTACTGTGAACCACAGACTTTCAGGCAAAACCTACTCGGTGGAGGACTGAGACAGCAGTAGAATATGCCCGGCCAGCAGTGGGACTACTTATTGGAGGGGCTGGGCGTCGTCGAGGGACACAATTTCGAGCGAGCCGAGTGCGTCCAGCGTTACTCGATAACCGGCGTACGAAAATGAGAGGACCGCGTCGTCTGAACATTTGAACACTGTATCTAGGGCATCTGGGTCGATAGTTTGCGCAAGTGGAGGAAGTTGCGTTGGACGGATGTCCTCTATCGCTGCAATACTAAGTACCACATTCGTACTCAGAGGCTCGGAGGTATCCCGGTCGATTCGGTAGACTCCGGTCTCCTCTTCGTACGTTACCCGTGATTCTTTCCATTGCATCGTCTGTGCCATCATGGTGCGTGACATTCCTGTGTCTAATTTCATGGGTCTTAAATCCGTGCTATTTGTGAACAGTAGTGATTCGTGAAAGTCACAGATTCGGATACGTACTGTTTGTGTGGGTGAACAGAGACGCTCCGAAAAACCGCCTCACGTCCGCTACCGCCGGGTTTCTTACCGTCTGGCGAATAGTTCTTGTGTCTTCTCTCTCGCTTTCGCGGTCGATATTTCACGATTGTACAATGCTGCCCCGGGCTCTAGCAACGCACCACCGGACGTGAGGTCGCCCGTATCGACCGGACCGAAGCCCAAATCCCGAATTACGTCGGCGACGACCGCTTTTGCCTCGGTGTCGTCTCCCGCGTGGAAGATGGCGATACGCTCTGATTCGTCCAGTTCTGGGTGGCCGAAATCACGGAGTGTCTCCCAGTAAATCGTGTTGAATGCTTTGACGACGCGCGCGTCTGGAAGTTGCGCAGCGACGACTTCCGACGACGTCTGGTCACCGAGGTCGATGACGTGGAAGTTCTCCGTGTACGGGTTCATCGCGTCGACGACGACTTTCCCATCGAAGAAGTCCGCCGCAGGGAGCGACTCACGTTTCCGGAAAGGAAGCGCGAGGAACACGACCTCCCCGAACCGAACGGCGCGCTCGGGCGTGACAGCGCGGAGATTCGGTTCGAACGCTTCAGAGAGGTCTGCGAGAGAGTCGGACCCACTTCTGTTTGCGATGGCGACCTCGTGTCCTGCCTCGACGAGCAGCTGGGCCAACGTCCCACCAAGACGGCCAGCACCGAGTATCCCAATGTCCATGAACAAATATGAATGTTTGACAAATTGAATCTTGTGCCCATTCTCGGTCGTCGCACACGAGGAGAATACCGCGCGTGCAGTGCCGGAGAAACCGGAAATCAGGCTTTTCCACCGTGATGGCACTCGTGTTGGAGCCGAACAGTAGGGAGTCGTTCACAATCGTCGTGTCACAGGATAGTATCGTTATTCTCAGAATAACCGCCACAGACGTTCACAATTGGCGAACTTTCAGTAAAGCAGGACAATCATAAATTAATATACATGTGAGCGTAGTACGCCTATGAACAGACGCCAATTCATCGGTGGTATCGGCGTGGGCATGGTTCTCACCTCGGGATGTCTCGGCAGTGGTGGCGACACCACCACCCCAGTGCCAGGCGCAAACCAAGACGGACCAGCGGACGGTACTCAGACTCCTGAGCAGTCGTCTGGTGGCCAATCGACGCCTGAGTCGACGCCAGAACCGACGGTCGAACCCGACGTCGAAGAGACACCTGAACCTGCCCCAGAAGACAGAATCGACTTCACGCGCGAAGAAGGGGACCCGGAAGTCGTCGGGACGCTCCTGACGAAGGGGCCAGTTCCCGGTGTCATCGTCTCATCTGACCTGCCGTTCGCCAACGCGTGGCAGAACTACGCAGAAGTCGACGAAGAGAACGGGCAGTACCTGGTGGGCCTCTCGGTCACGTCTGGGTCTTCGATTGGTCGCCTGAGTGTCGTCGGACGGGTGTTCGACGAATCGGGGAGTCTCATCAGCAAAGACACCGACGTGAGCAACAACATCCCGGGTGGCGAGAAAGCCCTCATCCACCTCGCGTTCGATGGGGACGTCACCGAGATGTACCACTTCGAAATCGACCTGACGGCACCGAAATAACAGCTCCTATGCCCCGCCTGCGTAGGCGTCGAACTCTTTTCCACGAATCGCAAAGTATCCGACGCCGACGAGGCCAACCATCGATGCACCGGTGAACGCCAGTGTTGGATCGACCGCGTAAAGCCATCCACCGAGCACTGCACTCGGGATGACGATGGTGTTCCGGACGAGGTAGTACGCACCAGTGACCCTGCCGCCGGCGTTCTGTGCTGCGGGGCCAACGATGAGCGCTTTGTGTGCGGGCAAGCCAGCGAAACGGAGTCCCGAGAAACCGAACAGCGCGACGAGCACCCACTGGTTACTCGGCGCGAGGATGAGCAGGACGGGGAAGACAGCATAGACCAGGAATCCCACCGCGACGACCGGTTTGAGTCCCGTTCGTTCGGCGAGTTTCGAGACGGGGAGTTTCGTCAGGATGGCGACGACCATCTCGACACTCAGGAGGATACCGAAGAAGGCGTCGGGGCGAAGTGAGACGCCAAAACCGGTGAACCCGACTGCGAGAAAGTCGGTGACGACGATGACGAAGAAGACGTACACCATCCCGTTCGCGAACCGGACGAGTGTATCCGCGACGAGAAGCGGACGGAGTGTCTCGGGCAGTGAACGCAGGTCTTCGCGCAGTTGTGAGAGTCCTTCGAACGATTTTCCAAGCGAGTCTTCACTAGCGTCGTAGAGGAAGTGTTGGGCCACCGTCGCGAGGATACCGAACACCGCTGCCACGACGAGGACGTGCTGGAACCCGACGAGGAACGACGACGTCACAGCCAACAACGCCGCCGCGATGAGCGGGCCGAGCAAGAACCCGACACGCCGGAATATCTCGGTGCTCGCGAATCCCATGGCGAGTCGCGACGGTGGGACGCTCTGCTTGACGATGGCGAACGTCGCACCCAGCCCGAACGACTTCCACGCCTGTGTGAGAAAGAGGCCGACGAAGATCCAAATCCACGGTTCGAGTGAGAATCCAGCGACCATCACCGGTGGGACCGATGGGGCGACGAACCAGAGGAGAAATCCGGCAGACGATATCGTGCCGAAGAGGGTGAGCGAGAGGCGCGACCCGAGTCGGTCTGAAATCGCGCCACCGGGGTACGGGTAGAGTGCACCGATGAGATTCCCGACACTCCCATAGAGACCGACGACGGTGGCACCAGTGCCGAGCACACGGAGGTACTCGGGGACGTACCGTCCAGTCATCTGAAAGGAGAGACTGAACGCGAACATCGCAACCGAGAGGACGAGGACGTCGCGTTCGAGGCCGACGAACTGCCGAAACGAGTCGAACGCGTCTACTGCGTCCCGTCGTGCATCCATCGACTTGCTAATTCGACTACGCTGGCAAGAAAGTACTCGACCCGGTTAGCGCTGTGTCGGGGGGGCGACCCACACCACGAGGCCATCGTCAGTTCGAACGATACCGCGGGTCCGTTCGTCACCGAACGGCGCGTCGTCGACGTCGGTTGGGTCGAGGTCGGTCACTCGGTACACTTCGTCGACGAGCCATCCATAGACGTCGTCGTCTTCTTCACCAGTATCGAAGACTATGACCCGTGACGCCGCAGGGTTCGACTCGACACCGAGGAGTCGCGCAGTATCGACGAGCGTGGTCGTCACACCGCGGTAGTCCATCACGCCGACGACGTGGGGCGGTGCGTCGGGGAGCGACCGGGACTGCTGTTGGTCGATAATCTCTGCAACCGAGTCGAGGACGACGCAGTAACGCTCGTCTCCGACCGTGAATTCGAGAACCTGTTTCGGGTCGTCGAACTGCGCGTCCGAGTGGTCTCCGACGGCCATCTACGCCCCCGAGTGTGCGAGTCTGTCGGTGGCCTCGTCGAGGTCGTCTTCCATCGTGTCTACCTCGTCGTCGACGTGGTCGATGAGGAGGCTGACCTCGGAAATCTTCGCCGTCTGCTCTTCGGACGCGGCCGCGACCTGATTGATTTCGCTTGCAACCTCTTCGGCACCTCGAGACGTCTCGTCGACGAGGCTGGCGACCTCTTCCGTGCTGGCAGCCTGCTGGTCGGTTGCACGGGCGACTTCTTCGGCGCCTTCGGCAGCCTCTCCGACAGCAACGTCGATGCTTCGAAGTGCGGACACCGCAGCGTCGACTTCCGAGAGCCCTTCGTTGACCTCTTCGTTCGCCTCCTGAATGTTGTCGACGGTGGTCTTGGTCGTCGACTGGATGTCGTCGACGACCTCCTCGATTTCAGAGACGCTCTCACGCGACTGCTCTGCGAGACTCTTGACCTCGTCGGCGACGACGGCGAACCCCGACCCAGCCTCGCCTGCGCGGGCGGCCTCGATGGACGCGTTGAGCGCGAGCAAGTTGGTCTGGTCGGCAATCTCGTTGATGACCTCTACGACGCTGTCGATCTGGTCCACCTTCTCACGAAGTTCGAGAATCTCTTCGTGAACGTCAGAGGTGGCGTCGTCGACGGTTTCCATCGCTGACGTCGCGCTGTCGGCCGATTCGCGGCCTTCCGAGGCGAGTTCGCGGGCCTGGTCGCTCATCGACTTCGTCTGCTCGGCACTCGACGCAATCTCTTCGACGCTGGCACTCAAATTCGAGACTTCACCGGCCACTTCACGCATGTTCTCGGATTGAACGTTCGCCAGGTCGCTAATCCCCTGTGCACTGATTGCGACGGTTTCAGAAGCGCTCGAAAGTTCGGTGACGGCCGCGTCGATCTCGTCGGTTGCGTCGTCCACGTCGTCCACGTCGCCGAGGACGTCGGTCGCATCTGCTGCTGCCGCACCTGTAACGTGGTTCACTGTGCTCTCGGCGCGACTGCCGAGCTCAGTCGTGTCACGTTCTAGATTCAGTCCGTTGTCACCCGTCATGGTTGGTCGAGGGTGACAACCGACATAAACTCTTTTCCCAGATATCAGAAAAAATAATCACTAAGTGGCGTGAATTGGAATTCGATTGGCCACATACCACACGATGTAGTGAACAATTGTCCACTCCGTTCAGTACGCAGTTCCCGCAGATATTTCGGCGGAACCACCAGACGGATATATAAATTAACTTGCAGAATCAAGGTTCACAGCCGGCGTCTCACGGGAGTGAGCATACCACCTGAATACCAGATACGTTCAGTTTTTCGAGAACCTACGTGACTCGACGACCCATCTGGATGGCAACGAACCCCCCAATCGCAACTAAGACGATAGACCCTCCAGCGGCGAGTCCGTACACGTACGCGAGCGTGACACCAGCGACCCCTGCCACCACACCAGCCAGCACACCGTACAGCAAGAACCGTTTGTAACTCTGGCCGAGTGGTGCCGCGGTGACGACTGGAACGACGAGTAACGCCGCGACGAGGATGACACCCATAATCTGCATCGCACTGACGACGACGAACGCGGTGAGAATCGACAACAGTGTGTTCACGGCCCGGACGTGTACCCGAGAGGCGCGGGCCGCCGTCTCGTCGAACGTGACGTACAACAACGGCCGATAGGCTGCCATCACTGCGACGGCGACCACGAACGCCATCGAAACGAGGAGACCAACGTCGGCACGGGAGACGGTCGCGAGTGAGCCGAATAGGTACTGGTTGATGCCGACGGAGATGCCACCCCCCGTCAGTGAGATGAGGACGCTCCCGAGCGCGAATCCGCCTGTGAGGACCATCGCGAGTGCGGCATCGCTTCGGGCGTCCGTGTACTCGACGAGCACCTGCACGACGAGCGCCGCAATCGTTGCGACGACGAGCGCTCCGACGAGAGGCGGGACTGCCAACGCAAGCGTCGCATCGAGGAAGAGCGCGACTGCGACGCCGGCAAACGCAGTGTGAGCGAGTGTATCGCCGACCATCGAGAGGTCGCGGTAGACCAAGAACGACCCAACGAGCGGGCCGACGATGCCGATGCAGATGACCGACAGATACGCCCGTTGCATGTAGGGGTACGTCAAGAATTCGAGTCCCGTCACGCCCGCGAGCCACGAGAACGACCCATCGACGACCACGGTGAGGAACCAGTCGAACATCCCAGAGAGCACGTTGAGCACGAGCAACGAAGTGAACACGTCACCCCCCGAGACGGCAGTGAACAGCGCAGTGGCAGTCACTGTTGTTCCTCCGTCGACTCAGAAGGAGAGTCATCCGAAGGGGGACCCTCGGTGGGTGCATCGGCTTCACCGTTGTGGTGGTGATGGTGCGTGTGATCCAACACCCGCTGGTTTGTTCCATACGCTGCTGCGAGGGCGTCACTGTCGGCGAAGTCGTCGGCGGCACCGTGGAAGTAGAGACGTTTGTTCAGACAGGCGATGCGGGATGCACGGTCGGTGACGACGCCGATGTCGTGTTCGACCAAGACGATAGTCATCCCCTGTGCGTTCAGTTCACCCAGCAGGTCGTAGAACGACGCACGAGACTCCGAATCCAGTGCTACCGTCGGTTCGTCGAGTGCGAGTAAATCAGCCTCGGCGGCGAGTGCCCGGGCGACGAAGACACGCTGTCGCTGACCGCCCGAGAGCGATCCGACGCGCCGATTTGCGAGGTCAGTGATGCCGACACGGTCGAGCGCGCCATCTACGACGGCGTGGTCGACATCGGAAAACCGACCGAACAGGTTGCGGGGGTACCGCCCCATTCGGACGACTTCTCGGACGGTGATTGGCATGTCTCTCGCAGTGTTCGTCACGTCCTGTGCCACGTACGCGATGCGTTCGCCGTCCGAAAACTCGTGAGCGGGTTCCCCGAACAACTGAACGTCACCGCTGTCGGGGCGCTGAAGACCGAGCATCAAGGTCAACAGCGTGCTCTTTCCCGACCCGTTCGGGCCGACGAGGCCGAGAAATTCACCTTCCTCCACATCGAGCGAAACACCGTCGACGACCGGGAGGTCACCGTAGGAAAAGGCGACGTCGTGGAGTGTCACTGCAGTCATCGCACACCCAGCGCCGTTTGAAGCGACGGGAGATTTACTTCTCGCACGATGTCGATGTAGCCCCACTCTTCGTCGTCCCACTCCGCCGTCAATCCGGGAATCGACGTGAGCGGAAGGACCGATTCGGCAGCCGTCTCGGCGACGAGTTGCTTCGCGGCGCGGTCAGGTTCTAACGGGTCGGCGAGGACGTGGCGGATTCCGTGTTCCTCGATTGCCGCTTGTGCGCGTTCGATATCACGCGGTGAGGGGTCATCGTCGGGCGAAAGCCCGGTGAGCGCGACGACGTCGAAGTCGTACCGCTCTGCGAGGTATCCGAAGGCGTCGTGCCCCGCCACGAGAATCACGTCTCGCTCACGGGATTCGAGGCCCTGTTCGAACGCCGTGTCGAGGTCCGACAGTGCGGTCACGTAGGAGTCTGTGTTCTCGGCGTACGCCTCAGCGTTCGCATCGTCGACCGACTGGAACGCGTCTCGAAGCGTCTTCGTGGCAGTCGCGACACGCTCTGGGTCCATCCAGAAGTGTGGGTCGACCGCGTCGGTTCCGTGTTCCTCGTCTGTCTCGGAGTGTGCCTCGTCGTGGTGTGTGGCATCGAAGGCGTGGAGGTCTACGTCGGCGGCGATGTCGACAGACACGACGTCCGCACCGTCTGCGTCGAGCGAGGCCACGATATCGTCGGCCCACGGTTGAAAGTCGGCCATCCCGTGGACGAAGAGCGTCGATTCGAGGATACGCCCCTGTACGTCCGGTCCGGGTTCCCATCCGTGGCCGTGCTGCCCCAGTGGAACGAGTGTCTCGGCAGTCGCTGTGTCGCCAGCGACGTGGCGTGCAATATCACCGAAGACGAAGAACGACGCGGACGCGAGCACCTCGCCGGAGGCCGTGGTCTGCTGTTGTGTGTCGCCGCCGAGACACCCGGCGAGTGCCGCGGCAGTGGTGCCAGAGACGGCCGCGAGGAACGCGCGTCGTTTCTGTAGTTGCATATTACTAAAAATGTAATTTGGGATAATAAGCACTAGTATTTGGAGACTCTATTTTATTATTCTGTATCTCACGCCGTCGCCCCCGTAGAGTCAGCACTAATCATCTCGTTGGGAGATAACAGAGTCTCAAAGGAGCGTGTCGGTGGGGCTCACCCGGTCGACTGACTGCGGACAGACCCAGCCAACTCGATGAGTGCCCGGCGTTTGATGAGAGCGAACCCGAGGAAGATGGTGACGAACCCAAGCGCCGTGAGCGAGTCGATGAGTTGTCCCAGAAACGCCCAACTCAGCAGCGTCGCCGAGACGGGTTCGAGGTACCCGATGAGATTGATTTGCGTCGGCCCGAACCGCGAGAGCAGTTCGAAGTAGATGAGGAACGCTGCCGCACCGCTGACGACGGCGAGGTACACGAGTGACCCGATGGCAGTCGTCGTCCACTCGATGGATGCCAGAGACTCGTTCGTCGCAACGCCACTGAGGTGGAGCAATCCCGCGCCGAACAGCATCGCCCACGCTTGGAGGGTCCGAGCGGGGATATCCGAGGAGTACGGCCGGGTCAACACGGCACCGAGCGCGAAACACGCCGCGGCGACGAAGACGATGCCGACACCGACGACGTCGCTCGAGAGGAGCGCACTGGTGTCCGGTTGAGCGACGAGTCCGACACCGACGAACCCGAACGCGAGTCCGGCGATACCGAGCGCCGTCAGTCGGTCACCGAGCAGTCCCGCGGCGAACAGCGTCGTGAGAATCGGCCCGAGGCTGATGACGATCGCCGCGACGGCACCCGGAACGTACTGCTGTCCGATGTAGAGGAAGGCGTGGTGGCCACCAATCATCAACCCACCCGCGATACCGACGAGTTTCCAATCAGTTCGTGTCCGTGGTCGCCAGTAGTCGGTCGAGAGCGCGGCATATCCGAGGACGATGAGGCCAGCGAGATAGTATCGAATCGCGGCGAAGTGAAGCGGCGGAAAGAACTCGAGGCCGACTTCGATGGCGACGAACGAACTCCCCCAGAGAGTTGCAAGGAGGAGAAAGAGGCCTGACGCGACCCGTCCGTTCATCGAACGCTCCCCTCGATTGCACGTTCGGAAGACCCATTCGTGAGGGATCGTTCAACGAGTTCGCATTTCCTCAGAGTTGTATCCAGCACGTGAGCGAGTAGTTACCTGACAATCGATATTAGTCGTTTTGTTCGGACTGGGTCGACTGACACCGACTCAGTTTCGACGCCGGTGCGTCAGTCCGCAGACTCACCCAGCGCCGCACGCATTGCGCCGAGAAGCCACGCACTCACATTCGGTGTTTCGCGGGCGGTGTACGCCACGAACGCGTACTGGCCGAGTGCATTCCGTGCCGAGCGATGCGTGTCGTCTTCGAGTGACCGTTCGAGGTAGCGGTCACCCCGGTCGACTCGGTGTGCGACGTCGGTGAGGGCACGCCTCGTCACGTCGGGAGACGAGTGGTCCGAGCGCGCCGATTCGAGCGCTTCGAGCGCCGCGAGTTTCTCATCACGAACCTCGGCGGCAGATTGCAGTGTTCCGTACTCACCCCGTCGGACTGCTACTTTCGCGGCCTCGAAGGCTCGACGACTCCGTTCGGCGACGTGTGCTTCGAGGAGTGCGTTCGCAACTCGGTCACGACGGACTGCTTCTCGGATACCCTCGACGCCGTAATGCAAGTGGATAAACGTCTCCACGAGGAGTTCCGCTGCCGGCGTATCTTCGATTGGTCGGTCGAAGTCGTCGAACAGCTGGCTGGTAGGTCCGTAGTCGTCGGGGTAGTCGTCTCTGCGTGCTTCGACGATATCTGAGAGCGACGAGGCAGTCTCCTCGAACACGTGGCCGAAGTCCTGCGGGTCAGAGAGGGACTGCCGATAGCGGTCGGCGAGGTGGCGGGCACTCTCCAACGACGCACGCGCGGACTCGACGGCGTCGAGCATCTCACCGACTCCGGGGGCACTCCCCCCGTGTCGGACGGGGTCGTCCGCGTTGTCGAGATAGCGCGAGGCCACGGCGAGGAAGTCTTCTATCTCGCCATGCACGACCAGTGCCGGACCGAGGTCGTCTCCGAAGTATCGATGTGCCTGTCTGAACGACTCGACCTCCTCGCGGAGTGAGTCACGTTCCGACACCACCTCGTCCTCAGTTATTTCGCCGACTGCGGCCTCGTAAGTTCCCTTGACCATGGCCGCGTTTCCGCGGGCGTATCGGAGTGACCGCATCTGTTCGAACCGTGTCCGTTCTGTCGAGGCACGGTCGAGGGCTCGAATCGCATCGGCTCGTTCCTCGGCGTATATGTTTCGAACCGCTTCGTTCGGAACCGTCCGGGAACTCATCGACTCGGGGACCGAATCCAGTAACGTTCGCGCGCGAGAGCGACTCGTTTCGAGGAGCGTCGTTTCGATTGGTGCAGGAGTTCGCGCCGGGAACGCCGGAGACCCGAGTCGTTCGACTGCTCGAAGCGCCTCGGCGTCGAGGTCGGGACGGTCGTCTCCGCGAGAGTCGAGTACGCCCGAACACCCGGCGAGAGACGTGATTCCAGCCGTTCCGACGAGAGCAAGCACGTCACGGCGTGTTCGTCGCATCGTCACGCCTCCTCCTCGGCCGTCTTGGTTCGAAGCGATGGCGGGAGCCGACAACTGCGCCCACCTCCGTGCCCCCACCCCATAGCCTCCGAGACCGTGTACGGCAGCCGGACGAGCGAGGCAACGACGTGGCGGTCGTCGACAGAACACTCGACAGCGGCGTCACGAAGGACGCGACAGAATTCGAGGTCGACGATTCTGTCCGGCGTCGATGCGACGTACAGGAGTTCGACGTCGTAACAGCCTCTGACGCGGTGCTGTATGATGACCAACCCCTGCTCGTCGAAGTCAGTCTCGGAGATGAACTGTCGGGCGTCGTCGACACCGTCGAACTCGGCGGCAACCTCGACGGCAGCGCGTTCGTCTTCCGACCCGACGAGGAAGTGAGGCAGCGAGTATCCTCGGTCGTCTTCCCGTTCGGTGTCGCGAAAAATCGGTTGCTCGGAGTTCGACCGGAGTTCGAGGTAGTCGTAGTCTGTGACGAGGGAGTCTGGGCGTGGTCCGTGGGGTGTCTGCGAACTGGAACCGGAACCGGAACTGGTTGCTTCGCCAGCGCAGCCGGCGAGTGCGGCGAAGATAGACGCGCCGCTCGCGTGGAGGAACTGTCTACGTGTTCGCGGGAACATCTGTCGTTTCATCGACTTTTTCGGGACATAATGGTCCTTGTGGTCGACCGAGTGCGGAACACGCAAATCGCGGGACCTTTCCCCGACGACTCCCTCGGTTGGACCGACGAATGCGAGAGGACGAGTTGGCGACCCGTGTCGTCGAACACTTTCGGACGGCCTTCGACGACGTCGACATCCACCTCGAAGAGCCGTACGACCACTACGGGAATCGCGGCGTCGCCGACGTGTACATCCGTGTTCGAACGCCCGAGCCGGTCGATTACCTCATCGAACTCAAAGCCGACGCCGCCATCCGACACGCCACCGGTGCGAACGAGATTCTCCGCCAGTATCGCCGGATGGAGCGCTACTTCTACAAAGACGACGAACACGACATCCGTCCGAAACTCGCACGGAATGGCCCCGGTGTGCACGTCCTCTTGCTGTTCGCACCGACCACACGGTGTGTCGAACACGTCCACGAACACCGCGCCCTCTACGAGTCGGTCGACCCGGACGCCGTCGTCGAGGACGTCACCGCATCGCGCAAAGTGGCCTTCCTGACGAACCTCGACCGGGCGGCCCAGGGCGAACTCGGCTTTCTCTCCGTAAACGGTGAGGTTCCCTTCGATTCGGCGGCGTTCAGGGACGCCATCCCCGCCGACTCCCGACTCGCCGCGGCGCTCGAAGACGCATCTGTCTAGCGGACACGCTCATACACCCCCCGGCCTTAGAGGTGCCCATGGGAACGACTCGGAAGTCTGTTCGAATCCCGCTTGGTGACCTCCGACAACAGGTTGCGGACTCACTCGGGGTGGCGGCGTCACTCGTCGACATCCACGGAATACGAATCGAAGACGGTGCGCTGGAAGTCGATGCAAGTTACCCCGACGGCGAGAGCGTCCCGGTCGTCGAACTGTTCGTCACCGACCCGGACGGAAACACAGAGTCGTACGTCACCGAGTTAGACGGTGCGAAGAACCTCCTCATCGCCGGCGAAGACGTACTGGTCGAACTGGTGGATTACGACGCCGAGCGTGGTGAGGTGTTCGTCTCCGTAAAACATCGCCAAGACGGCGAGATGGTGACCGTCCTCGGGTGTGGTGAACAGTGGGTCATCCCGGTCGAACGCGACGGCGAAGAACGAGCAGTGCGGTGTCGGATTCAGAGTGCTATCGACCCACCCGCAGACGACGACTGACGAGTACCTGAAACTCCGAGTCCCACGAACCTCCTATCCTTCGTATTCGACGTACGAGACGCAGTATCCTTCGGGTGCGATTTCGCCTTCGACGATTGCACACGCACCGAGACCGTCGTCGTTCTTGTCTTCGATGTAGTAACGGCAGTTCGAACACTGTAGCCCCTCTTTTGGCTCGTCTTGATACGCGACTGCCTCCTGTGACGAGAGACTCTCGGGGTTCCGCTGTGTCCCGTCGACTGACGTTGCTGTGGCGTACTCTTCGGGGACACCCCCGAGCGAACCCGATTCCGAAGGTGTCGTCGTCGCCTCGGTCTCGGCCTCACCACCACCACCGCCGCCACCAGTACATCCCGCGAGACCTGCGACGGTCACAGTGCTGGTCAGCCAGATAAATCGCCGTCGCGTCCGCTGTTCGTCTCCCATATCCCGGGGTCGGTCGTGAGCGAATAAATCAGGAGTGCCGTTTCTCGTCAGGTAAGAATCGTGAACCTGTTGACAAGAAGACTACTCGTCGGGGCGAATCCGAGCGAGTCGCATCGCGTTCCCGGTCACACCGAGCGTCATGCCGGCGTCGCCCGCGAGGACGGCGAGCGCGACACTGACGAACCCGAAGGGAACACCCACGGCGAGGAGTGCCTTGACAGCGAGCGACGCCCAGATGTTCTGGCGGATGACGTGGTTCGCCTGGTGCGACAGTTCGTAGAGGTACGGGAGTTTCGAGAGGTCGTCGGCCATGAGTGCGATATCGGCAGTCTCCAGTGCAGTGTCGGTGCCCGCGGCACCCATGGCGATACCGACCGTCGACGTCGCCAGTGCCGGTGCGTCGTTGATGCCGTCGCCAACCATCGCGACCGATTCGTATTCGTCGAGAAGCCCTTCGACGGCGGTGACTTTATCCTCCGGAAGCAGTCCGGCCCGGAAGTCGTCGACACCGACCTGTTGGGCGATGGCGCGGGCAGTGCCCTCGTTGTCGCCAGTGAGCATCACCACGGAGAGACCGAACGACCGAAGTTTCTCGACAGTCGCTTTCGCGTCTGGGCGAATCTCGTCGGCGACGGCGACGATGCCTTCGAGTTCGTCTTCGGTCCCGACGAGGACGACCGTCTTCCCCTCCGCTTGCAGGCGAGGAATCGTGTCTTCGACGAGGTTGAGACAGCCCTGTCTATCACAGAGCGACCGAACGTCGTCTGAGAGCGCATCCGCGGGGTCGGTGACGTGGGTGTGTTCGAGCGCGAAGTCGAGTTCCTCGAACAGTCCGGGTTTCCCAGCGAAGTGTGGGACGCCGTCGAGTTCGGCGCGGACACCTTTGCCGGTGATGCTCTGGAATCCGGAGACCGTTCTATCGGCGACGTCCTTCCCGTCGGCAGCCGAGACGATTGCCTCGCCGATGGGGTGTTCACTCCGTGCTTCGAGGCCACGAGCACACCGGAGAACGTCGTCTTCGGTGTTCCCGTTCAGCGGCAAGACGTCGGTGACGGTGAGTTCACCCTTGGTCAGCGTTCCGGTCTTGTCGATGGCGATGGCTTCGACCGACCCCATCGCCTCGAGATACGTCCCACCCTTGATGAGGACGCCGTTGCGGGCGGCCGAGGTGATACCGGAAACGACCGAGACGGGCGTCGAGATGACGAACGCGCACGGACACGCGAGGACGAGCATCGTGATACCGTAGACGAACCACGTCACCCAGTCCAGTCCGAACACGAGTGGTGGAATCGTGGCGATGGCGATGGCGACAACGACCATGAACGGCGTGTAGTACGACGAAAAGCGCTCGACGAACTGTTCGCGTTCGGTTTTGTTCGCCTGTGCGTCTTCAACCATCGAGACGATACGCGAGAGCGTGTCGTCACCGGCCGCAGAGTCCACACGGACCTCCAGATAGCCTGCTTCGTTGACCGTCCCGGCGTACACCTCGTCGCCAGTGGTCTTGTCGACGGGAACAGACTCACCGGTGATTGGTGCCTGATTGACGGCGCTGTCGCCGTCGAGGACCGTTCCGTCGACGGGTATCTTCTCACCGGGTTTGACGACGACGACGTCGCCGACGACGACTTCTTCGACCGGAACGACAGTCTCGGCGCCGTCGCGCCGAACAGTCGCCTCGTCGGGAGAGAGGTCCATCAGTTCGCGCAGCGAGTTTCGCGTCTGGTCCATCGAGTAGCGTTCGAGAAGTTCAGAGACGCTAAAGAGGAACGCGAGCGTCGCAGCCTCGAAGTAGAGACTCGTCGGCGGAGAGATGAGACTCGCCGTCACGGCGCTGATAATCGCCGCCGACATCAGGAAGTCGATGTCGAGACTGCGGTTCCGTGCGGAATAGTAGCCGTTTCGGAGGATTTCCTGCCCGCCGATTGCGGCAGCAAGGATGTACAGCACCTCGACCAGCGTGAACGAGATACCGAGAATGGAGGCGACGACGAGTTCCAGACCGAGGAGGAACTCGACAGTGATACCCGCCGCGAGGAACCCACCGCTGACCCACGTTTTCATCGCGCGGGTGCTCCGCCAGACGCTCTGCGGTTCGTCGTCAGTGTCTGCGTCGTCGAGTTCGTCGGCGTCGGTTCCAGTCACTTCGTATCCGGCACGTTCGACCGCTTCGACGACCTCCGAAAGGTCCGTGTCGGCGGAGACAGTGACAATCGCCGCTCCTGTCGTCGGCCGCGTGTCGTAGTCGAGGACTCCTGGAACAGTTTCGAGGGCGTTTTCGACCTTTCCCGCACAGGACGGACAGTCCATATCCGGGACTGTGAGCGTGACCGTGCGGACAGTCGGTTCGTCTTCGACGGCGTAGCCCGCGCCCTCGATGCTGGTTCTGATATCGTCGATGGTCGTCCGGTCAGGGTCGTAGTCGACGACGAGACGCCCCGTCGTCACCTGTGGGTCGATGTCGCCGACGCCGTCGAGTCGTCGGACGCTCGACTCGACTTTTCCGGCACAGGACGGACAGTCCATGTCGGGGACGCCGAACTCGGCACGACTGCGAGCAGCGTCGTCACT
Organism: Haloferax marinisediminis; assembly: GCF_009674585.1. Lineage (NCBI taxonomy): Archaea > Methanobacteriati > Methanobacteriota > Halobacteria > Halobacteriales > Haloferacaceae > Haloferax > Haloferax marinisediminis. The sequence goes on from NZ_WKJP01000005.1 coordinate 75,112, forward strand.
GGGGACGCGCTGTGGCGGCAAACCCTCCTCGACGTCGACGCCGCAGGTGTCGTCACACCCGCACGCGTCGTCTGGTGGGTCCGTGGTCGTGTCTCTGCCGTCCGAGACACGTCCATCGTGTTCGCTCATACCCGCCAGTAGCAAGCCACCAGTTAATAATCCACCTGTTATAAAGTGGGGCCAAAATAATCTATCTTAACAATATTTTTGCTGTGTTTTAATAACATTCAGAGGAACGGCGGCGGGGCCGTCGGCAACGAGATAAGCCAGAGGCTGAGTATCGTGTAGAGAATCATCACGGCGACGAAGGGGAACTGGCTTCGAATCGCCTGCAGTCGACTCGGGAACGTCCGATACGCCTGTGAGTGGGCGACCCAGACGGCCACCAGATGCCCGAGCAAGACGAACGCGACGTTGAGGCCACCGAACCACGACGGGAGCGTGAGAACGACAGGGTTTGCCGGCGGTGACAGCGGTGTCGTGAGCGCGCCGACCAGCATGGGCGACAGCGACACGAAAAAGCCGAAGTAGTGCGCGAGGTGGTAGCCAGCGGCGATTGCGAGGAGTGATGGGGCGAATCGGACTGCGAGCGCTCGCGAGGTTTCGAACGTCTCGATGCGGCGAACGGTCACTCGCGCCGCGAGAAGGTAGAGACCGAGGAAGAGAGCAAATCCGCCGAGATAGACGACAGCGTAGACGAGAAGTGGTGGAATCCCGGCGTCGACGACTGCGCGGATGACGCCCGCGCCCTGTTCGGTCGTGACGAACCCACTGAAGGTGAGTTCCCAGACGAGGACGACAGCGACGGCGACGTCGGCGATGTCAGTCATCTCGTCGTCGGTGACGAGACGCATTCCCGGCAAACGGAACGAGAGACCGTCGTCGTCCACTCGAATCGGTGCGACCCGGCCGTAGAAGTGAAGGAACACGGAGACCGGGTCAGCCTTCTCGAACCACTCGTCGACGCCGACGGCGACAGCGCCGAGGAGCGTGACCACAGAGTACGCGACGAGCACAGTAGCGAGGACTGCCGGTTGGCGTGTGACGCCCGCGGCAGTTTCGACCCAAACGAGGACGAGAATGCCGACGACAGCAGGCCATCGCCCGAGTGACTCGGGATACGCCAGGAAGCCATTGGGGAGTACGCTCGCGACCGTCCGCCACGGGTTGAGTGCCCGCCACGTATCGACGACGAGGTAGGTGAACATCGTGTACCCCGCGCGAAGACCGGCGAAGACGACGATGATGGCAAAACTGACGGTTGGGACCTGCGGGCCGGTGTAGCCGAGGTACACGAGCAGCGCCAACAGCACGATTCCGAGGAGATGCCCAAGGACGACGAGTCCCCTGCGGAGGCCGTCAGCGAACCCAACGTCTTTCTGCCAACGGTGGACTCGGTCGATGAACCGGCGGTCGGTCACGAAACTCGCCAAGAGCGCAGAGGCACCGACGGTGGCACCACCGGTGGCGAGATATAGCCATCGGGGGACGGAGAGGTTATCCTGTGATGCACCCGCGAGGCCGACGGCGGCGTTGCTCGCAGCGGCCGGGTCCGAGAGAAGTGCGACGAGACTCGTAAGGAGGAGGCCGAAGCCAACTCGTCGGAGCAGTTTCGTGCGAATCATGAGGCAAAGACGATGAACAGGATGAGGAATCCAAAGTACAGGACGACGAGGACGCCGAGGGCGCGGATACGGAACGACTTCAGTTCGCGTTCTTCTTCGTAGTACGCCTCGCGATACGCTTCGACTTCGCTGGCGTCGAGAGCGTCAGGGTGACGAACACCCCGGTGGAGGACCAGCAGTTGCTCGGCCGGATACGCCTCGCCGCACGTCTCGCAGACGTGGCGGTCACGTGTCGCGTCGATGTCCGTGGTCATCCGTTGGTCACTCGAAGGTCAGCAGTGGCGGGTTCTGAACGTTTCTGTTAGTCGCTCCGGCGCTGCACTCATCTTGGTTCGTCTCTTCACAGCTCGAACTGCATCGAGTCGAACGATAGGAACGCAGTCTCGTACCCGTCGTGACGAGCGACCTGTGGGGGGACGTCGACGGCGAGCGTCACGGTATCGTCCGATTCGAGCGAGTCGACGGCGACACCGTAGTGGTATCCCAGTTCAGGGTCGAGCGTGCGGCGGAGTCGCTCGCCGTCGAGGACAGGTGTCCCGTCTCGCTCGACGGTCCCGCGGACGCCCATCATCGGGAGGACGAACTCGTTGTACGGTGTTCGCGCAGAGACGTACAGGTAAGCCCCGTCGGCATCGAATGGAGAGCCGTCGTCGACGACGAACGCGTCGAAGTGTGCGTCACCACTCGTCTGCCTGCCGAGGTGGTCGCCGGGAAGTGCGTCGATTGCCGGGAGCGCGCCAGTTGGCACGTTCATCATCTCCATCGCCGGGACGGCACCGAGCGTTCCTGCCTCGTCTCCGAGACGCTCGAGTTCGACGTCGTAGAGTTCGTCTGTCTCGAACGTGAACTCGAACGTCGCGGTCTCCACCGTCTCGAACTGTCCAGCGAACGACCCCGTCCGGTGGAGCGACGTGCCGCCAACCGTCACTCGGGCCTCGTAGTCTCCCTCGCCGTCGAGGACGTAGTTCGACCCGTAGTGCATCCCCATCTGTTGTGACAACATCGGGTAGGCGACTTCTTCGCTCACGAGCGAGCCGTCGCGGAGGATTTCGATCGTGACACCGGCGTCGAACGGGAGGACCGTCCCCGTCTCGTGGTCCCACACCGATGCCATGAGGTGAACTGAGTCGTCTGCCTCGACGACGGTTTTCTGTAACTCCGGCCCGGCGACCGACCAGAACCGGTGCGGATAGGAGTACGAGAGTGCGACACCGTAGGGGCCGATGGTCGTCATCCCGTACATCTTCATCCCTTCCGTGATGGCCGGGAGGTACACCGCGTCGGGGCGGTTTTCGACGAGCGGCGGGTCACGCCAGGCGGACTGTCGTTCGAATCCACCAAGACAACCTGCGGTCGCTGTGAGTGCGCCGATTCCGAGGGTTTTGAGGGCGTCTCGTCGTCTCATGTGGTGTGTCGCCTCGAGGTACCGCCGTCTAGGCGTTTCATCGACTCTAACGGGTGGGAGGCAATGTCGGTTGCGCTTCAGCACGCCCGTTCGAGAGTCGTATTCGGAATTCTCACCGGATGACACTGCGCACTCTTGTTTATACCGACCAGTACATACCAGATAGTGAATGGACGAGACGCCACTCGATACACACGACGGCCGGGCGATTGCAACCGCGTACGTCGGCTTTGGGGCGGTGGGTATTCTGGGGGGCGAACTCGTCCTCTCGACGCTCTTGGGGACGCCGATGGCGTCGCCGCTCGCGATCGGGAAAGGTCTACTGTTCGTCGTCGTCTCCAGTGTGTTCGTCGGCTTCCTCGTCAATCGGAAGAACCAGCGGATAGCACGCCAGCAAGCGTCCGTTCGGACGTCGCTGACGAAGTTGGAGAACGTCGTGTCGGCCTCGCCGGTTCCGATTATCTCGGTGACTCCCGACAAGCAGGTGACTCGCTGGAACGAGGCGGCTACAGAGACCTTCGGATGGACGCAAGAGGAAGTATTGGGCAAACAACTCCCGGAGGTGACGAGTGACCGACCGGTGAGCGTCGACCAGATTCTCGACCAGACCACCGAAGAAGAAGGCCTCTCGAACCTCGAAGTCGAACTTCGGCGGCGTGATGGGAGCGTCGGCGAGTTCTTACTCTCGACGGCGGTGATTCGTGACGACGACGGGGACGTGGTCGAACTGGTCGGTGTCTTCGTCGATACGACGGCGCAAAAACAGCGAGAGCGCCGACTCAGAGAGTTCGAGATGGCCGTCGAACAGGCAGGTCACGCCATATACCTCACTACGCCGGACGGTAAGATTACCTACGTCAACCCTGCGTTCGAGCACATCACGGGGTACACGCGCGACGAGGCCGTCGGTGAGACACCGGACATCCTCAAATCCGGAGAGATGGACGGTTCGTACTACGAATCGCTGTGGGAGACTGTCGAGTCGGGCGACACGTGGCACGAACGCATCGTCGACCAGCGAAAGAGCGGCGAGTTCTACACGGCGGTCCAGACCATCGCACCGATTCACCAGGGCGACGAGAGTATTGGGTACGTCGCTATCCAGTCCGACATCACCGAGTCAGAGTTGGCGAAACAACGACTCGGCGTCCTGAATCGCATGTTCCGACACAACCTCCGCAACCGGATGAACGTCATCGACGGCTACGCCGAGATGATTCGGACAGACGCAGCAAACGAAGAAACATTGGACAGGGCGAACAATATCGTCACCGCTGCGAACGAACTCGTCGCACTCGCCGAGAAAGCACAGACCGTTGCAGACCTCCTCGAATCCGACGGCAGTACCAGATACGTCGTCGAACTCATCGACGAGGCAGTCACTCGTGCCCAGTCGTACTATCCCGATTCGACCGCGACGGTCGACGTCGAACCGGGGATTTCAGAACTCGTCGACAATCGAGTCGGTGTGGCCGTCAACGAACTCGTGACCAACTCCCTCGAACACGGTGGTGAGACGGTCCACGTCGACGTGTTCCGGAGTCCAAGAAACGACGAGAGACTCGTTATCCGGGTGAGCGACGACGGCCCTGGCCTGCCAAAGGGTGAGTGGGACGCTATCGAACGCGGTCGTGAAACACCGCTCGAACACGGAACGGGGATGGGCCTGTGGTTGGTTCACTGGGTGGTGACGAAGGCAGGCGGGAGCACGCGGTTGGGTACGACACCACTCGGCGGAGCAGCAGTGACACTCGAACTGCCAATCGACGACGGGGACGACGACGCACGCGACGACTCGGCGGGCGTCGAACGAACGCTTAGGGGGACAACCCTCGACTCAACAGACGAATGACCGACGACGGAGCCCCGAACCCTGAATCAGCGTTCGCTGCTCTCGGAAGTGAACTCCGACTGCGTATCCTTCGGGTCATCGAGGCCGCGGAACGTCAGACTGGAAGCAGGCTCACCTTTTCGGAACTCTACGACCGCATCGATATCGAGAGTACCTCACAACTGTCGTATCATCTCGGGCAACTCGATGGCGTGTTCGTCCAGAAATTCGATGGTTCGTACGGATTGACGCAGGCAGGAGAGCGTGTCGTCCGAACGATTCACGCTGGGACGTACACCGAACGACCCACCTTCGAGGCGACGCCGATAGACGGGTCGTGCCCGCACTGTGCTAGCACCGGGTTGGTCGCAGCGTTCGAAGACCCGTTCTTGACCGTGGCGTGCAGTTCCTGTGACGAGACTGTCGCACGATACGACCTTCCACCGGCGCAGGCAGCAGACCGGTCGCCGACTCAAACACTCCAGTCCTGTGACCGCCGTGTGTACCACGAGCTGGGTATGGCCCTCGAAGGGACGTGTCCGACGTGTGGGGGTGTGATGGACGCGTCGAGTCGTCCGCGGGAGTCACCGCGCTCGAACGAGTTCGTCGTCCTCGTCTCCTGTAGGCGTTGTTTCAATCAGGTGTACGCACCCGTCGAACTCTGTGTGTTCTACCACCCTGCACTCGTTGCTGCCTATTGGAAATCGGGGCGGAACGCTATGGACGTCCGTCCGTGGGAGGTGTACTCGCACACGCGTGACTGGTCCGTCGACATTGAGTCCACAGACCCCTTCGAGGCTCACGTCGAGACAGACGTCTCCGAGGACGTGTTTATCGTGAAAGTCACAGACGGGCGCGTACACATCGACGTCGAGCCGTGAGGTAGCTCAAACTTTTTTGAGTTGTGCCTCTGACAATATGTAAATTAGTAGATAAGTTATATCTGTGCCCCCCGCGAATCTCCATGTATGGCCCCCGTTTCCGACTGGATTCAGCGACATCGCATCGCCGCGTTCTTCCTCCTCACGTACGCCATCTCGTGGGGCATCGAAGGTGCCGTGAAACTCGCGGGCATGGAACCCTCGTGGACGACGTGGTTCTTCGAGGGGTTCTTGAGTCCCTTGTCACCCGGCGTCGCCGCCGCGATCGTCCTCACTGTGAGTGGTGAGTCGGTCCGCGAGTGGTTGCGTGACATCCTCAAATTCCGCGTCCACCCCAAGTGGTACGTCCTCGCAATAGCCATCCCGTTCGTCATCACCTACGCATCGGGAATCGCCTCGTGGGCACTCGGTGGTCCTGTCGACTGGAGTTCCTTCGAGTTCGACCCCATCTCTATCGTCATCGGCATCGTCCTCGGAACGCTCCTCGGTGGCGGTCAAGAGGAACTTGGGTGGCGTGGGTTCGCCCAGCCCGAGTTGCAGGAACGCTACGGTGCGTTCCGGGCGGCCGTCGTCATCGGGGTGCTGTGGGGTGGATGGCACCTTCCACAGTTCGTCTTCCCCGGCGGGATGCGTGCTGACTGGCCGCTGGCGCTGACAGCCTCGTACTTCGTCGGAATCGTGGCGTTCTCGATTCTTCTCGCGTGGATCTACAACGGGTCGGGTGGGAGTGCCTTTCTCGCGATGCTCATGCACGGGACGGACAACTCGACGCAGGGCAGGGTTCCACTCGACCTCGACATCGCCCTCACTGGGAACGTCATCAACTGGGACTCACTCGTGTCGATGTACGTCTCGCACGCACTCATCACGTGGGCCATCGTCGCCATCGTCGTCGCGGTCGTCGGAATCCAGTTGTCTGCTGGACGGAGTGGGATTAACAGCGCTGCCGGCCAGGTGGAGGACTGAAAAACGTGGACAACGACCGACAGATGCACGACGGTGATACCCGCCCGTCACCGACAATCGACAGACAGAATCAGGTCGACCGACTCTGGGACCACCTCGAGGCGACCCTCCCCCGATTCGAAGCGCTCCCAGGGGTCGTGGGTGTGACACTCAACGGTGGCATCTCACGCGGGTACGGAGACGAACTGTCCGAAATAGACGTGACGCTCTACCTAACCGACACGGTACACGAAGCGTGGGTAGCTGGACGAGCACCCATCGCCACCGGCATCACCGTCGTAGACGGCCAGTTATACGACATCGCAGTCGAACGAATCGAGGCAGTCGAAGAAGGAACGTGGTCGGAGACGGAACAGTGGGACCGGTCGTACGCGGAAATTCTGTCGGACCCCGATGGCCGACTCGCTGCTACGTTCGACGAACATCTCGGTTCACCACCCGGTTTGGACCATGCTGAGGGACTCCTCTTCGACTGTTGGTGGCACTTCGAACTCGCGACCACCTGTTGGGTTCACCGCCGTGATGCTGTCCAGGCACACTACGTCCTCAGTGGGGCAGTCGAGCCCCTCATCAAATCACTGTTCGCGGTCAACGAGGCGTATCTTCCCCACGAAAAGTGGCTTGTCAACCTTAGTCGCTCCCTCAGTTGGCGCCCGGACGACTGGGAGACACGCCTCCAATCCGCCATCGCGACTGGAGACGGGTCGATGGAAACAGTCCACGAACGACGAGACGTCATCGCGTCGCTCTGGGACGACGTCGACCGCTACGCCCGCAAACAGGCAGACGAAGACGTTCCGGTTCGGTGGATGCAACGGACGTTCTACCGGGCGCTTTCCTCTCTCGTGGAGTCTGAGCAGGTCCCATACGAGAAGTGGGACGCTGCGTTCGGTGGCGGTCTACTCGCGATGGACCCATTCGCGTCAGTCGCCCGTCTAGATGGAGATACTGTCTCTCTGGACGAGACGGCACTGGACGAACTGACTGCCGACGAGCTGTACGACTGGCACTATCAGGTCGTCGAAGCAGTCAGCGACCGAAATTAGTCGTCGCGTTCGATACCCGACATCCGCTCTCGAACGGCCGACAACGCACTCGTCGGGACGTCTGGGAGTTCGTGTGACGCGGTGGACCCGTCAGTCGACGTGATACGGAGTGTTCCAGCGTCGAAGCCGACCGATTCGATACTCTCGTACGCGTACGTGTGCGCGTCGTCGCCGACGGTGTAGTACCGGTGTGCGAGACTCACTGTGGCGTCGTCGTGGACGACGAACGAGTCGTCACCGACGGCGAGCGTCGTCAGGTGGTACTCTCGTGCCGGTTCGACCAAGAAGAGCGTCTGTCCTGCGGTTGAGGTCGACGAGACGACGCTGTCGTCGTCGAAGCCGACGAGGTCGAGGAGGGCAGATTGGGCCTGTTCTGTGCCCGAATCGAGCACTGCTTCGTAGTTGGTATCGACGTACCGGATGCCGAGTGCCGCGAGGGCAACACTGCCGAGGATAATCCCGGCGCCTTCCAGAAGGTCGCCGAACTCGAATATGAAGTACCCTCCGAGGAACAGGCCGCCGGCGACAATCCAGAGCCACTGCCATCCGGCCGCCCACAGCGGTTGAAAGATATCTACGTCGAGTGAGTCTCTACGGCCCACAACCGAGGCCTCCGACGGGTCGTCGAGCAATCATCTGTTTTTTCTTTGGGCTGTCGAGGTATTGGGACTTCCTTTCTGCGGGAGAGACACGCAGCACAGACGCCCTCGTGCTGAGGCCACGCGCACTCAGTCAGACTCAGACGTCGAGCAGTTCGACGAGGTTCCCCTCGGGGTCGCGGAGGAAGGCGATTCGCGTCCCGCTTTCGGTCGTTTGGGGGTCACTGAGCGTCTCGACGTGTGCTGGGAGGTCGTCGAAGATGTCGTCGACGTCGTCGACCGACAGTCCGAGGTGGGTCGCGCCCGGTTGGTCGAGGGTCGCGTCGTGGCGGTGGTCGCCTTCTGGGTCGTACTCGACGAGTTCGATGCGAACGTCGCCACCATCGAGGTGGGCAAAGCGGCCCGTCGAACCCTCGACATCGACCGCTGTCGAAAACGCTTCGCCGGCCACTTCGAACCGGTCGATGACCGACAGTCCGAGGACGTCGCGGTAGAACGCCACTGTCGATTCGAGGTCGCTGACGGTGATACCGACGTGGTGTGCAGTAGGGGGAGTCACAGTTCGTCTGCGAGCACAGACTGCCAAAGTCGCTTCGTTCGATGCAACGAAGCGAGACCGTGTATCCTATACCGTCTCAGCCGTCGATATACGGTACGATGGAATCGACCGGATTGCGGCACACGGAGGTACGAACATGAGCGAGAAACTCGTCGAGTCACTCCCGCCGACGGCCGTTCCCGAGTCGTTCGTACGGGAACTCGAATCACAGGAGGCCGTCCAGCAGGCCATCGCCGTGCGCGGGTACAACCTCGAACGCGATGGCGAGACCATTCGGCAGGCGTATCAGCTCCTCGTGAACGTCCGTGGGAAGTACATCCTCGGGCTCCACCTCACGAACGGTGAGTGGCGCATCGTCTTCGACACACGCGGCCACCCCGAACTCGCACAGGAAGGTGCGCGAGCGGGCTACAAAGCAGTTCACGACGCGCTCTACGAGCGTGCGCCGTCCGACGCCGAAATCGACTTCGAGGCGACGCCAGAGTTCTGGCACGCACCGCAGTAAGCCGAATGCTCACACCTCTTACATAACGCGTCTTCAGCGCGTGTTTATCTCTTTATTCGGCGTCTCTACCGTCATGGACGAACTGACGACTTCCATTGACATCGACGCGCCCGCAGAGACAGTCTGGCAGGTACTCGTCGACTTCGAACGCTATCCCGAGTGGAACGACTACACACGAATCGATGGCGAGGCAGTCGCGGGAACGACCCTCGCTGTCGCACCCGGTCCACAGGCCGGTCGAATGCCCACGTTCAAACCGACAGTCCTCCGCGCCGACGATGGAGAACTTCGATGGCGTGGCCACCTGTTCGTTCGAGGGCTGTTCGACGGTGAACACCGATTCGTCGTCGAAGACCTCGGAGACGGTCGCTCCCGACTGACACAAGCAGAGACGTTCACCGGCATCCTCGTCTGGCCGATCAACCGCCTGTTCGGTGACGACACGGAACGGAACTTCCACGCAGTGAACCAGGCGCTGAAGACTCGCGCAGAGTCGATGCGTACGGCCGAACCCACCGTGGGCGCGACGACGACTGTCGAGAGGTCGGCCGATGAGACCGCGGACGTCTAACCGGACTATCGAGGCGCAGACGAACGGGCGCCACAACACCACCATGTCCGCAGTTAATTGGCGCACGTCGAGCGGGCTTTTCGCATTCTTGTCCGACTATCAACAGCAATTATAACATCGTCTGAAGTGCCGAATTCTGCAGTTATACGGCCGCTAACCGCATCTAAACCAGTAGAATAAACCCGTTATTTTACGTGAAATTAAATATAGACAGAACATATGGATTGCTAACAGGAATCGGCACGAGACGCCGCTCGAAGTCCCGAATGTGGGGGCACGATGTGGGCTCCGAGACCGGTCCTGAATAGAACAATGGATATCAAGAAATTCCTTACAGAATCACGCGCAGTCTCGCCGGTCATCGGCGTCATCCTCATGGTCGCTATCACCGTCATCCTCGCGGCCGTCATCGGTACCTTCGTGCTGGGTCTGGGCGACCAAGTCGGCGACACCGCACCGCAGGCGAGTTTCAGTTTCGACTACGACGACTCAGTTAGCCCGTCCACGGTTACCATCAGCCACGAGAGCGGTGACGCAATCGACGCATCGCTCCTCAAGGTGACGGTCGACGGAGTGGAAGTTACCGACACTAGTACTGGATACGAGTACGACGCTGATGGTGCCTTCGCTGGCAGTGTTGGCGCTGGTTCGAAAGTCGTCATCGAAAAAGCATCCGACGACTGGGACGGCGAAACCATCCGCATCGTCTGGACCGCTGAAAGTGGAAGCTCCTCGGCAACCCTCCAGAAATCCACCGCACCTGCATAAACCGCTGACAAACGCTCGGCCCCCCTCTCTTTCCGTTTTTCGACTCTCGAGCGAGTGCTCTCTTCACAGAGGCACAGAACTCTCGTCACAGTTTCCGATGTGTGTACATGCGTGTCAGCGGGATTTTATTACCTTGGAGAAAGTCAGATTATCTAATAGGTCCCGGACTCACGCGCTACGGCGATTTCGAGTATTTCGCGCTTCACCGCTGTCGGCCGGTTTACCTAGGAGAAACCAATGGATATCAAGAAATTCCTTACAGAATCACGCGCGGTGTCGCCGGTTATCGGCGTCATCCTCATGGTCGCGATTACGGTCATTCTCGCGGCAGTCATCGGAACGTTCGTGCTCGGTCTCGGCGACCAAGTGAACGAAACCGCACCGCAGGCGAGTTTCGACTTCTCGCAAGAGACGTCGACGTTTACTGGTACCGACGGTCCTGATGATGGTACTGACCCTGACGAACCAGACCTGATTACTGTAGAGATTACTCACGCCAGTGGGGATGCAATCGAAGAAGGTAGAATCAGTGTCACCGTGAACGGGCACACTGCCTACGGAATCAGCGAAGTTGCCAGCGATGACGACGATGCTGCGGCCCTCTGGTCGGGAACAGGAACCATCAGCGCTGGCTCGTCGGTCACCGTTGGACTCTACGATGACAAGGGTGACCAGGTGACCGATGGTGGTGCCATTTCCTACGATGTGTCGGCAACCGACCAAGAGAACAAAATCAGTGGACCACGCGACGGCGATGACGGCGCTCACGCTCTCGCCTCGGGCGACATCATCCGCGTCGTCTGGACCTCTGAATCTGGTTCGACGTCGTCGACCCTCGTGAAGTACACCGTCGCGTAATCTCACACTACGAGACCAACTTCTTTGAAAATCGCTCCCTGTCGAGTTACAACGACTCGACGTGGGACGGTGCAACTCCGAATCCTCAGCGTACGGAAGCAGACCAGCGTATGACAACTGAAATATAATTTATAATATGACTTTAAGTATTTCCTAAACGTATAGATATTCGTCAAGAACCGGTCATCCAGCGTCTGAAATAGGGAGTTTCAACTCTCGGAATAGGTCGTCTGTGCAACGGTTCTGGTGATTTCAATGGACATCAAGAAATTCCTCACAGAGTCACGTGCAGTCTCGCCAGTCATCGGCGTCATCCTCATGGTCGCTATCACAGTCATCCTCGCCGCCGTCATCGGGACGTTCGTGTTGGGTCTGGGTGACCAAGTGAGCGAGACCTCGCCGCAGGCGAGCTTTAGCTTCGAGTACACGGACAACGGAGCATCAACAGAAGACACCTTCGTGGTCACTCACGAGTCAGGGACCGCAATCAAGGCTGGTCAACTCAAGCTGGTTTCGAGTGATGAATTCGCGGTGAGCTCTGGAGTAGCCGATGGTTCAGGTGCTGAAGAATACACATTCGATGCGTTCGATGGGATTACAGATGCCAACACCGAAATTAGCGCTGGCACTTCGGTAACAGCGTACAGTACAACCGGTGAGACTGACCTCGGGAACCAAGACTTCCGCATCGTCTGGACTTCCGAGTCCGGTTCGTCGTCTGCGACCCTCCAGAAGTGGAGCGGTCCACGCGCATAACCTCAGAACGTAACCATTAGACGGGCCATCCCGTCCTTCCAACCCCATTTTCGAAGCACTACCACACGTTCGAGCCACAGCCATTCTGCAGTATTGCACAAATAGAGCAAACTTATCCGGTGGCGAGTCGTACGACTCGGTAGAGAACCCATGTCGACACCCGACACCACTCCAGCGGTTACGTACCTACGTGGGCATCGCGAGGAGATTGCTGACCTCGCGCTCACGCTCGTCGGCCACGACACACAGAACCCGCCGGGAGACACGCGGGACGTCGTCGCGTGGGTCGAATCGTTCTTTTCGGAACTCGGCATCGAGACCGAGCGCGTCGTCTCCAACCCCGAGAAACCAAACCTCATCGCGACACTTCCCGGGTCGTCAGAGCGGACGTTGCTCCTCGAAGGCCATCTGGATACGGTCCCGTTCGAAGTCGCCGAGCAAGACTCGGCGGCCCGCCAGACGCAGTCTGACGACGCCGACCAGTGGACGTACGACCCACTCGGTGAGCGTGACGGCGACCGAATCTACGGCCGTGGAGCGACCGACATGAAAGGGGCCGTGGCCGCGATGCTCGCGGTAGCGAAGGCGTACGTCGAGACTGACACCATCCCGGAATCGACCATCGTCTTCGCGTTTGTGAGCGACGAAGAAGTCGCAGGGAAAGCAGGTCTCCCGACACTCCTCGACCAGCGGACACTCACTGCAGACGCGTGCGTCATCGGAGAGACGACGTGTGAAGATGGCCGGCACTCGGTAGCGGTGGCAGACCGTGGAAGCATCTGGTTGACTCTCCGCGCGTCCGGGAAATCCGCCCACGGCTCGCGTCCGATGCTCGGGACGAACGCGATTCGTAGTCTGTGGGCTGCCATCGAGGACGTCGAGTCGACGCTCTCCGAACTGCAGTTCGACTTCGACCCCGTCGTGCAAGCCATCGTCGACGAGTCAGTCGAGTATTACGAACCCACGTTCGGTGCGCCGTCAGCACGTGAGCTGTTCGACCGGCCGTCGGTCAACCTCGGCGTCATCTCGGGAGGTGACCGAGTGAACGTGGTCCCGGACGTCGCCGAAGCGAAACTCGACATTCGTCTGACCGCAGGTGTCGATAGCCGGTGCGTTCTCGACACGATTCAGGACGTCGTTTCGGACCACGAAGCGGTCGAAATCGATGACGTGAGTTGGTCCATCGGAACGTACGAGGACCCGGATGGTCCACTGGCGAACGCTGTCGCTGCTGTCGGAAGTGAAGTCACCGGTGACCGAGTGTACCGTCGGAGCGCGACCGGTGGCGGCGATGCAAAGCGGTTGCGGAACACCGGTATCCCGACTGTCGAGTTCGGTCTGGGAACGAATACGGCACACGCCGTCGACGAGTTCACCACGCTCGATGCCCTCGCCGGAAACGCCGAGGTGTACGCCCGACTCCCCGGCGAACTCGCGCGCAAACTCGACACCGGAACGGGAGCCTCCGGTTCCACAGGTATGAGTATGCTAAACACTATTATCCCATGCAGTTACCAGCTACCTGATGATACCCAATGACTCCTGACGACCTCCGTGCGTCCATCCCCGCACTCGACGATGTCGTCTACCTGAACACCGGCGCACACGGTCCCAGTCCACAGCGCGTCGTCGAGCGAGCGACGCAGTTCCTCGAACACCACGAGTACGTCTCTCCCTCACAGGAAGGCCCATATCCGACAGCTTTCGACGCCTACGAAGACGTACGTGAGGATGTCGCCGCGTTCGTTGGCGCAGAGACCGACGAAATCGCGCTCACCCAGAGTACCCAAGACGGCATCAATCGAATCGCGACGGCCCTCGATTGGTCACCGGGTGACGTCGTCGTCAGAACCGACCTCGAACACCCCGCAGGCATCCTGCCGTGGCGAAATCTCGAACGTCAGGGGGTCGAAGTCCGTGTCGTCGAAAGCGAGGCGGGGCGGCTGGATATCGACCAATACACCGAGGCTGTCCAGGGTGCCGACCTCGTCTGTTTCAGCGCCGTGACGTGGAACTTCGGGACGCGACTCCCCGTTCGTAAACTGACCGACATCGCGCGCGATGCTGGAGCAATTTCGCTCGTCGATGCCGTCCAAGCGATCGGTCAGTTCCCCGTCGATGTCCACGAGTGGGGAGCTGACATCGTCGCCAGCGCCGGCCACAAGTGGCTTCTCGGACCCTGGGGGTCGGGGTATCTTTACGTCCGGCGAGAGGTGGCGGAGTCCCTCCAACCGCACGGCGTCGGCTATCGAGGCGTGAAAGAACCGACCGGCGACAGCATGGAGTTCGAACCCGGTGCCAAGCGCTTCGAAATTGGGACGACGAGTCCAGCACCGCACGTCGCACTTCGTGAGGCCATAGAAATCGCCGAAGAGGTAGGTCTCGAACAGACCGAGCAACGGATTTCTCGAATCGCGACACAGTTCGCCGATGCCGTTCCCGACGAGAGGCTCGTCAGTCCTCGCACTCCCGAATCCGGGTTAGTTTCGTTCACCGTCGACGACCCGGAATCGACCGTCGAGCAACTCAAATCGGATGGCATCGTCATCCGAAGCCTCCCAGAACCAAATGTGGTTCGCGCGTCGTTCCACGCGTTCAACGACGAATCAGACGTCGAATCCCTGCTGGACGGGCTGGACTGGTGATGGTAAACTACTGACGTGACTCGTCGGCCAACGGCAGACGGTGAACTGTTCACTGGAATCGGTGACCACCGGTGCTCACAACGTGTGTTGGCCAAGACGACCGCATCCGCGAACGTTCTTATTGGAAGCCGCAGAACCCGTGGGTATGCATCCCACGGCGCAGACGTTCGCTGACCAGATTCAGGAAGACTACGACTTCGAGGCGGTCGTTCAGGAGTTTCCCGAGGGAACGAAGACGGCAGCCGACGCCGCGGCGGCAATTGGATGTGACGTCGCCCAAATCGTCAAGAGCATCGTGATGCGCGTCGGCGACGAGACGGTCATCGTCCTCACGAGCGGAGCGAACCGGGTCGACGAAACCAAGTTGGCGGCCGAATTCGACGTCGACGCGGACTCGGTCCGGAGTGCGAATGCGTCAGAAGTAAAAGACGCCACGGGATGGAGCATCGGCGGCGTTCCGCCGACCTGCCACACGACAGACTGTCCTGTCCTCGCGGACCCGACGTTCGACTCTTTCGGCGAGATCTGGGCCGCAGCGGGGACGCCAGAGACGGTGTTTCGACTCACCCCAGATGACTTGCAGATGCTGTCGAATCCCCGCGTCGTCGACGTGTTCGAGTGAGTGCTGGGGGTTGCGTCAGACACCACCATGTCCGCTGTTCTGCCCCCCTGTAATTACGGACACGCGGACCACGTAGTCCGAGCACCTCGGTCAGAGTGCACACCCATACCCGACGTATCAGTGAGCCCCACGTCGACGACTCAGTCGTCGGTACTGGTGAACCCCGTCAGATAGTCCTCGAGGTTGGCCAGTTCGACGTGGTCAGTCGACGGTGACCTGGTCCCGGATGCCGAGGCCTCTTTCAGGCCAGTTCCAGTCAGAACGGCGGTGACGTGGTCATCCGAGTCGATGTCGCCGCGTTCGACCAGTTGCTGGATTCCCGCAAGCGCCGTCGCCGACGACGGCTCGACGGTGATGCCAGCGTCGACTGCCAAGGCACGTTGGGCCGTGCGAATCGCGTCGTCGTCGACAGCGACGACTGCGCCACCAGTCTCACGTGCGGCCCGGAGTGCACGGGTTCCGCTCGGTGGGTCGGGGTTTGCAATCGAGTAGGCGATGGTCTCGCCACCGACGACACGGGTTACTTCGTCAGCGTCCGCTTCGAATGCGTCGGCGATGGGTGAACAAGCCGCGGCCTGAACGAAGTAGAGCGCCGGAATACGGTCTATCGCACCCGCCTCGGACAGTTCTCGAAGCGCTTTCCACGCTCCGCTGGCGTGGCCGCCACTGCTGACCGGCATCACGAGTGCGTCGGGCGTGTCCGGAGCGAACGCCTCGCAGATTTCGAGTGCCGTGGTCTTTTGCCCCTCGACACGGAGGGGGACGTCGGAGTTGAGAAAGACGATTCCGTGGTCAGGCCCGCGCTCGAGCGTCTGTTCGTAGAGTCGGCCATAGTCTCCAGCGACCGTCACAGAAGTGGGGTCGAACTGGTCGATGACGTCCAATCGCTCGGGTGGGATGTCGTC
Organism: Haloferax marinisediminis; assembly: GCF_009674585.1. Classification (NCBI taxonomy): domain Archaea; kingdom Methanobacteriati; phylum Methanobacteriota; class Halobacteria; order Halobacteriales; family Haloferacaceae; genus Haloferax; species Haloferax marinisediminis. The sequence goes on from NZ_WKJP01000005.1 coordinate 91,654, forward strand.
AGGGACCAACACGAGACAAGGCAGGTCCGCCGCGGCAGCGAAGGCAGCAGTGCTCATCGCCATATTTCCGTGTGAGACGGTTCCGACCGCCGACACGTCGCCTGCGAGACCCCTAGCGACGGCGGCGATACCGAGCGCACTTCCACGGTCTTTGAAGCTCCCTGTGGGATGTTCGCCTTCGAGTTTGAGGTGGACGTTGGTTCCGGCGACGGCATCGATGGATGCGTCGGAGACCATCGGTGTTCCTCCTGCTGCGGCCGAGAGACCGGCTGGTCGAGAAACTGGTAAGAGCGACTCGTAGCGCCACATCCCCGGTTCGTCGGAGACGTCGTCCCAGTCGAACGTTCCAGGGTCGGTGTCGAGCCACAGCGGTTCGCCACAATCACACCGGGCGGCCGGTGCTGTCGTCCGCGCACCACAGTCGTAACAGACGCGTGTGTGAGTCATCCGGTAGTGTCCGACCTACGCCCAGTCTGGCGAAAGTTGTTCGGGTCGATAGACACAGTCGAGTTTGTTCCCTCTTTGGAACAAAAACGGATTCACTGCAGGCAGAGATGGTCACTGAAGGCAGAGACGGAACGTTACGACAGACCGCATGTGAGAGAACAAAAAGCGGTCGTGCGCAATCAGAAGTCGGGGTACGGGTGTCGTCTAGAGTAGTAACTGGTTCGACGACCGCACGTCACAAACGTCTAACATCCCTTTCGGGAGAAGACAGTCTATTGGATGTGGCCTTCGCGTCGGAGCTGGTCCGCGTCTTCGCCAGTGTAGCGCCATTCGATGTTGGCTTTCTCGTCCTGCCAGTCCCACGGTTCCACGAGGACGACGTCGCCCTCGTTGATCCAGGTGCGGTACTTCATGCGGCCGGGGATTCGGCCCATTCGGTTCTTACCGTCTTCGCAGCGGATTCGTACGTGGTTACCACCGTTGTGCTCAGTGACGACCGCGAACAGCTCGTTATCGTTGGGCATTCGAAGATTTCGGCGCCCTTGATTTTCGCTCACGTACGTATTCAGAGGCCAAGACGGATAACTCATAGGATGTACAAGTTACCACGGCACACGTGAGGACATCACACGAGCATTTCCGAGGGTACGTACACCACGATGTCCGCAGTAATTCGGAATCCGACCGCCCGTCTGATGAACCAAATATGACGATATACTCTAGAGAATCTGGATTCACGGTTCGGAGGATGTACACCGAGGTGCTGAATTCGAAGCGTAACTTGTCTGAGGAAGGTTCCTACTCGACTGGTCCAACCCAACACCACTGTGTCCGCTGTTCTCGCATCTCCGCCACCGTACTCTAGTCTTTTCCGGTCACTTCTGGACTCGAATCGAAGAGATTACTCCGGACATAGTGGTGTTGGAACTGAAGCCGTCGAGAGAGATCCCATCGACGACGAAGCGAGTCACTAGGGTGAAATACTGAACTCGATGTGAATGATTTGCGGGTGTGTCGCACCTCGACTCGCGAAGAGCATTCGGTTCGTACACCAGTATGTCCGCAGTAATCGACCGATTTAAACCTCGTACAGGAGACTCAGTCGTCTGCGCTACTGTTCGACGAAGTCGTCGAGTGTACTCGCTCTGTCCGAGTCGAGGTACGGTTCGACAGTCTCGTGGACCCCGACGAGGTCGATCGTGTCGCGCATCGCCGAAACGATGAGACCGACGTCCATGTCGAGGGCATACTCACGGTACGTTCCCCCGCGTCGACCTTCGTTGCGCTCGGTGACCGAGACGATACCGAGCATCGCGAGTTCACTCAAGTGGTCACGCATCCGACGAGGGACGAGTGGGTCACGGTTCGCGAGTTCAGCGAATCGCGTATACCGGGGTCGGACGTCGCGAGACCGAATCGGCGTCTCGCCCTCTAACTCGAGAGTCAACAGCGAATACAGTACGAGATGACCATGCTCGGTGAGGCCGTTGATTCCTTCTTTGATTCGCCCACGTTCGAGCGCTCGTCGGCCTCGTTTGACGTGTTCTTCGGTGATACAATCAGTGTCGTCGTCGCGCGCGAGGTCACCCGCCTTCATCAAGAGGTCGATGGATTGTCGCGCGTCACCAGCGTCTTTCGCACCGTAGGCCGCACAGAGTGGAATTACCTCGTCGGACAGCACGCTCTCTCGGAACGCCACTTCGGCACGTTGTTCGAGAATCGCCTGTAGATTCTTCGCGTTGTACGCGGGGAAGTGAATCTCTTGTTCACACAGCGAGCTTTTGACTTTCGGCGAGAGGTCGTCCCGGAACGAAAAGTCGTTCGAGATGCCGATGAGACCGACTTTTGCCTCTGACAAGTTTCCATTCGCGCGTGCGCGCGGGAGTTGATAGAGAATACTGTCGTCGTTGACGTGGTCGATCTCGTCGAGGACGACGATAATAGACCCGCCGCACTTGTCGAGTTCTTGCCACAGCATCTCGTAGACCGACCCAAGGGGGTATCCCGTGGTGCTAATCTGGTTGGATTCCGACCTGAACTCGTTGACGAGACGGGTCGCAATCTGGTACGAGCTCGTGAGTCCATCACAGTTCAAGAAGATGACGGTGAGGTGGATGTCGTCGTACCGACTTGCATCCTCGCGGAGGTGACTGAGTAAGTAACGCGACGCTGCTGTCTTCCCGACGCCAGTTTTCCCGTACAGGAAGATGTTGTTTGGCTGTTCACCGTTGATTACCGGTTGAAGAGCCGCCTGAAACGTCCGAAGTTCCTCGTCACGCCCCACGAGTTCCTCGGGCTGGTAATCCTCACGGAGGGCATCCCGGTCCCGATAGATTTCGGTATCTCGCTCGAAGAGGGGCATATCTCAGTATTCGGCCACTTCTCTGATAAAACCACCGCGTCCGCAGTGTCCGCTGTTCCACGATTTTATATAGTCTGGCTCGGACACACCCCCTCCACTTTGTCCGCTGTTCTCGTAATCGAAGGTCTCCGGTGAAACATGTGTGAGTATAGAGTAGAAGAAAGATTTATCTTAATACGGATTAAACCAAATCCGTAATAGAAATATATCAGACGGTAAGTAGACTAGTAGTATCTATTTTCCCACAACTCCCGGGTGTATTTTACATCAATCGACTCAACTCTGGAAGGGGGTTTCCCTTTCACCCCGAGAACAGCGGACATAGTGGTGTGAGTGTTCACAGAATCCGACCGTTCTCTCGTCTCACTGACCGACAGTATTTGCCGTCCTCACACACATCGCCGTCATTACCCGCGGAACCGTCCGAGAACAGCGGACATGGTGGTGTCCTCGGTACCGAGTCACGAGCAAGTTGAACCCAATTACCATAGTAGACCACGTCGTCTCGCCATCTCTTCGTGAACTGTTGCGGACTTGACGATGTTCTCCGGGTTCCTAACCTCCGCTGTCCGGACTGTCTTGCCTCTATTCGACGAGCCCGCGAACTTCGAGTAATCCTTCGTCTCCCAGACGATCACTCGAGTATACACGTTGCACGCTCTCGGATTCAGTTGCCTGTCTGACTACGCTCTTCTCGTTGTACTATCGAGGGAGAGTGACTACATTCTCACCCCGCCAAATTCCTACCGCTGAACAGAGGCACAGCCAATTACTCCGGACGTGGTGGTGTTCGAGTTCTCACTCTTCTCGGTGCACTCGTACCTCGTTCCATGGACGGTCGTCCTCGAGCACCCCAGCACAGTCCACCGATTTACGTGGAACCAACACCACGATGTCCGCTGTTTGTGCCTTCACCTTTGTCCAGTCGGCTGAACGACACGTGGCTTCTCCGACGACAACTGTACTACTGCACCCAGTCACAACTGAGTCGCAGCAATTGATCACAGAAACTGAACCCAGACAACTGAACCGAAGCAATCCTACCGAGGTTCCCTCACACTAGAACGTCGATGGCAACCACAGTCGTGACGTTGCTTGCTCAGTTCCGCACTGAAACCGAATCCTCGAACCCGTGATTACTCGTCTCGCGTTCGAACGATCTCGTCGGCAACTTCGTCAGGGTACGACGCCGCGATTCGGACGAGTGCATCGTGAAACTCACGCCCAGTCATATTTCGAATGTCGAACTCTCGACGGAGCAACGACTCGACTTCGAACTCGGCGTCGTCCATCCGGTCGAGTGTCTCGGTTCGGATGTAGATACTCTTCGCAGTTGTCGCCTCGAACTCGAACGCAGGGGCGCTTTTGTCGTCCTCCGAACGCTCTCCATCGTCTGCTGAGGTACTTTCGAGTTCTTCTGAACCCGCTTTCGCGCCGGCTGGACCCTCCTCGCCGTCCGATGTCTCCTCGACTGATTTTCCTACTGACTCGTCGTCTCGTGATTCCGTTTTCGTTTCCGTTTTCGTTTCCGACTCTGACTCTGACGCTTCGGCATCGGTCGTCGATTCGTCGGCGTCCGAACGGTGTGCTGCCTCGACATCGGCGGCCGTCGACGTGTCTTTACTCGTCTCACCGGCATCGGTTTCGTCGTTCTGCGCCGCTGCACTCGTAGCTCCCTCCGTCTCGGCACTACGTTCCCTTCCGTTTTGTTCGGGGTCGAGTTCGCGACTCTCCGAACCTTCGGTCTCGTTACTCTCGTCTTCTGTTCCGTCGTTTCCGTCGGACTCCATCGCTTCGCCCAGGCCGGCGAATCGATTTTCCTTAGGCATCTTCCGGGCCTCCCCGCTCGACGACGGCAGCAAGTTCGTCTAATCGGTCGAGCATGTCGTTCGATGGGTCGTACTCACGCAGTGTTTTCCCGTCGCGCCACGCTCGGCTGAACGCGATTCGGTGACGAATTCCTGGACCTTTGGACTCTGGGTCGTCGAACAGTTCCGACCGGGCGAACTGTGGGATGTACTTTTCGAACGGAGACTCCTCGAGGTCTCGGATGATTCGGCGCTCTTCGTTGTTGCCGGTGAGGTCGTTCGGGACGATGGCCAGTATCTCGAGGTCGACTTCACGACGAATCGGTCCGATCTGTTGTTCAAACATCCGCTCGAACCCACTCACACTGGGTTCACTCATGAGGAGCGGAACCACCACGTTTCCAGTTCCGATGAGTGCCGCGTCGGAAAGCGGTCCGAGACTCGGGGGGGAGTCGATGACGATGTAGTCGTACTCGTCCTCCAAGAGTGGGTCGACGATTCGGCGTCGAACCCAGAGGACACCGAACGTCGAGTTCCGAACACGGTCTTCGATGTCGTCGAGGTCGACGTGGGCGGGCAACACGTCGAAACTCTCTCGCGCGTGAATCGTCTCGCGAACGTCGACCGGGTCGTCGTCTGTCAGGACGTCACCGATGTTCGGGTCGGCCGACTCGTATGCGTCTTTCAACCCGACGCCTTCGGTTGCGTTTCCTTGCTGGTCGAGGTCGACGAGCAGGACATCATTGTCTCTGGCAGCGAGGGCGTCTGCGAGATTGATCGCGACCGTCGTCTTTCCGACACCTCCTTTTTGCAAGGAGACGCTTACTGCTCGTGACATCTACCGGCCCTCCTCGACGATAGAAATTCCACAATTTGTACAATGTGTGGGCTGTACTCGCTGTTTAGACACTCCGGACTTCGCTCGAATTGTGGACTGTATGGGCATGCGGGCGCTCGAAATCACCTTCCGCCTACTCATACATAATGCTATCCACGACTTTTAGACAGTCAACACAGTCTTGACTGTTTAAAATCTCTACAAATTGTACAATTTGTATAATTTCTACAAATTGTGAAGCTTGTTAGCTGTGTACGATGTCCGAGCACTCCGGAATTCTCTCGCAGTGTCCACATGGTGAACTGCTTCGACGGTGCCAGAATCGCAAACGGTGCGGACTGTCCACTGTTGACCGTCTTCGGTCGAGCTCGTTTCTAGTCGAGATTCTGTGAGAGCCTTGCCACTGCTCTCCATTTTCACACAGTGAGCGAACTGCTGACAGTGCAAACACTCCATACATTGTACAAATTCTAAACATTGCAAAATTTGTGAGATTTTCACACTGTCTACGAACTCCACACTCTCTCCGCATTGTCGAATTCGTAAAATGCCCACACTCTCGAATTCCTGACTTTCACGAGATATTACGTGAAGATACTGCGGACAATGTGGTGTTGTTTGTGCCTGTCCAAACCTCGAGGTCGGGGAACCACGAATCCTCGTGAGTTCAACTGACCGACATCGGTTTAGGACGTATCACGGCGTTTCCAACGTGGTTTTTGGAAGCGCAAAGTGTGTACAAATTCTACAAATTCTAAAATTTCTACAAGCTCCACAACTTTCGCGCTGTTCACACTATCTACAATTCTTCGAACTCCCGAAAATCCACTCTTGGTCGCTCGGTGCGAAAACGACACGGACAGAGGACCAATCGAACGGTACTGTCTCTCAGTTGGCGAGTTTGTCCGCGAACTTCTCGCGAACTTTTTCGATTTTTGGACTCGCGTGGAACCGACAGTATGCGTCGTTCGGGTTCTTCTCGAAGTAGTCCTGGTGGTACGTTTCGGCTTCGTAGAAGGTTTCGAGCGGTTCTAACTCCGTCACGACGTCGTCGTCGTACGACTCGTCTAGCGCCTCGATGTAGGCCGCCGCTTGGCGTTGCTGGTCGTCGTCGTGGTAGAGCACGATCGAGCGGTACTGGGTCCCGACGTCCGGGCCTTGACGATTGAGTTGCGTCGGGTCGTGGACGGCGAAGAACACCTCCAACAACTCGTCGTATCCGACGACGGCTGGGTCGTACTCGACCTGGATGACTTCGGCGTGTCCGGTGTTCCCCGAGCAAACTTGCTCGTACGTTGGGTTTTCGACGGACCCACCTGCGTATCCCGAGGTGACGCTGCTGATGCCGTCGAGTTCTTTGAACGCTGCTTCGATACACCAGAAACACCCACCACCGAACGTTGCGGACTTCGAGGCTACCATAACTAGGGTTACGTCGCGGACAAATTAAGCCCCGCGGCGGAGGCAGTCCCCTCTGGGTCTGTCTCGCCCCGGTTACACCGTGTCTACTCAGTCGGATTCTCTTCGTCGAGTCTGTTCAGTATGCTACCCTTCGTGCCGTGTCTGTTCATAGCCACATCTCGTGTCTGTTCAGACACACTCACGCAGAGCCGTGTGTGCGATCATCCCGATTGGGTGTCCGAATTTACGACCTTCAATAGAACTCTTCACCAATGTGGATGATGCTAACATTTATACACTGTCTCTGTGACCAATAATTATGGAAGATATATTTGTTGCGAGACTCATGTCCACGAATCTTCACACGGTCACGGCCGACACGCTGGTGGAGGACGCAGCACAGTTGATGTTGGAGAACAACATCAGTTCGGTCATCGTTGTCGACGAGGACAACCATCTCGACGGCATTCTGACGACGACCGACTTCGTTCGAATCGTCGCGAAGAGCCAGCCGAAAGCACAGACAACGGTCGAGCGCTACATGACGACCGACGTCATCACCGCAGATGCACAGGACCCAATCACCGACGTCGCTGAGTCGATGACCAAACACGGGTTCCACCACATGCCTGTCGTCGACGACGACGAGGGTGTCATCGGTATGATCACCACGTCAGACCTCGCTTCGTACCTTTCACAGGCAGGCCAACTGACCACGAAGTAACGCCGTCGTGCCGACCCACTTCGAACGTGTGTGTCGAACTACTTCGAACGTGTGAACTGAACAGCACGCGACTGCACTTTTCATTTGAGGCGTAACGCCTCGACCGGTCGTTCGTTCGCCGCCCGCCACGCAGGGTAGAGGCCGCTTGCCAAACTGATGACCACGCCGAACAGCACGGCAAAGAGCAGGTATCCCGCCGTTCTGAGATTGACGACGACAGGAAGCGTCACTTCGGGGACGGCGAGGTACAATCCGAGTGCGACGAGGCCACTGATGACGGCGCCGATGACACCACCGACGAACCCGAGTAACCCCGCTTCGACGAGAATCGTGCGGAGCACGTCCTCTCGCTGAATCCCGACGGCTCTGAGGACGCCAATCTCACCTCGGCGTTCGGAGACGCTCATCAACATCACGTTCAGGATGCTCACCCCGGCGACGATGAGCGAGACGGCACCGATGGCGATGAGAAAGGCGTTCAACAACCCGAAGAACTGGTCGATTCGCTCGACGATACGCGACAGTTCGAGGACGCTGACGCGCTCTTCACGAGCGTTCACTGATTCCCGAATTGCGTCGGCTGCGGCCCCTGCTTCGCTCCCTGATTCTGCGCGGACGATGACCTGTGTGTACGACTCGTCGGCGAACGCCGTCCGCGGAATCAAGACCGCACCGTCTGGTTGCAGGAGGTTGAACCCGTCCGACTCGGCGAGGATGGCGATGACGCGGTACTCCCGACCCTCGATCGTAATCGTCCGGCCGACGTCGACGTCGAGTTCGGCGGCGACACTACTCCCGACGATGGCACCGCGGCGGTGTCGCTCAGGCAGTTCACCCGCACCTGCGACGAAGAGGTCTCCCGGGCGCTCGACGGCGTACAGTGCCGCGAACGTCCGCGACTCTCCCCGTTCGACTAACGCACCACCGGTGACGACCGGGATTACCGTCGCGTCGTTCCCGGCGGCCCGTGTGATAGTGGTCACGTCGCGGTCGGTCAGTCGTTCGATACCTGCGTCGGCGTTCGGTGAGACGATAATCTGGTCACCGAGTCCGCCGAGCGCGTCTGCGGCGGTGAGTTGGATGACGCTCCCGAGGATTCCGAGCGTCGCGATGGCGAACACACCGATGATGATGCCCAGAATGGCGAGTGTCGACCGAAGACCGTTTCGAGCCAGATTCCGGCGTGCGAGGTAGACCGAGGCGGTCACTCCGTCGGCGGTCATCCCGACTTTCCCGAGCGAGTCGCTGATACTCATCTCGAATCGCGTCGGATGCGTATCGCTGCCGCGACAGGGAGGGCGACGAGCGTCACGAGGGCGATGACGACGACGCTTCTCGTGGTTGGGTCGACGTTCGAGAGCAGTCTTCCGGGGTCGATACCTCCGTTCGATTCGCCCGCAGCACCTGCTGCAGCTGCCGAACTGGCACCACCGCCGGCAACGCTCCCGACTGTGAACCCACCCGACTGGCCATCGTCGGGCAGGTCGAACACCGCCTCACGAACGACTTCTGCGCCGTCGACAGTGTACCGAACCGTGACAGTCACGTCCGTGGCGTCGTCTGTGACGGTGCCGGTGAGTTCGAACGGGGCGAAGTCGCTCGGGGTGATGCGCCCGACGAAGTAGTCACGTTGTGGGTACGCCGGTGCGACGGTGTCTGTCTCCACGAGCTCGACGACGACGCCCTCGGCATCACCGCGTCCCTGATTTGCGACGTTGCCGAGGACTCTGAGTTCACCGTCGACGACGGTCACGTCCAGGTCGGTGAAGACGAGGTCAGCAACCGCGGGTCGGTAGTCGATGGTCGTCGATGTTTCACCGGACTGAACGCCGGTGCGGTACGTGGCACGAAGCGTCAGTGGACCGGACTCACGGACCTCCGAGAGGTCGAGGGTCGCCGTTCCGGACTCTCCCGGCTGAATCGGTCCCGGAACCGACAGCCGTGGAAGTGCTGCAGTTGGTCCAATTGGTTCGACGACCACGTCGGTAACCGGTGCCGACCCGAAGTTGGTGACCACGACGTCGAAACTGGTCGCCGATTCTCCCGTCTCGTCGTCGGCACCGTCTGTCACGCCGCCACCCAGTGCGGCACCTGCACCTCCACCACCGGCGAGCAGTGACACGATATCCGGCGCGGCAGCCGCGTCGTCGCCTTCTTGAACGGGTCTGAGTGTAAGTTGGACGTCGTCTCCGAATTCAGAAACTCGCACTGGAACGTCGAGGTTCAGCGTGCGTTCAGTCCCCGACGCTGTGGTGTAGTCGACCCCTAGTTCGACCGTCGTCTCACCTGCTTCTCCGGGGACGACTGTCAGGTTTCGAATCTCGGTCGCGCCTGCCGGGAGAGTCGCGACCGAGGCGGTTCCGACTGGCGTCTCTCCTTCGAATCCAGGCACCGAGACGACGATATTTCGCATGTCTGCAGTCGTCGGATTCGACAGTGAGACCTCGATACGAGTCTCGGCATCGACGACGGCGTCGTCGATTCGCACGTCGACGAGCGGCGGTGCGTCTTCGACGGCAATCGGAACCGGTCGTTCGATGCGGACGGTGTCTCCGTCTTCGTCGGTCCCAGTGACGGTAAGTGCAAGTCTCCGAGGACCGGACGTCTCGAACGTCAACGCGAGCGGAACGGTCACCGAGTCGCCCGGTGAAAGTCCGCCGAGTCGTCGTGCACGGACGCGACTGTCGTCGACCGGGTCCGTGAGTTCGACTTCCTCGATTTCGGCGGCCGAGGGACTCCCAACCGAGTTGGCGATTGTGACGGTGACGACGACCTGTTCACCGACGACGGGCGTGGTCGGCGTCACCGTCGCATCGCTCACAGTGATTCGGGCGTCAGGGACCGCGGTCACGGAGCCGACGCTCGTGAGGAGGAGCATCGTGACGGCGGCGAGGGTGAGGGCTGTCCCGCGGAGACTCATCGGAAGATGTTGGTGTCCGAGACGGTTAGCGATACCGCCGATATACTGTGGTGAGTCGGTTGAAAATTGGCATTGTCGAAACTGCAAATTGGTGATTGGTTTCGGAGGCCGTGCTGAATACAAGGTGTGAGTCAGCCACTCCAGATTTAACCGCTCTGTCAAACTCTGAGGATTTCAACGAAATCTATCGGGGTAATCACAAAGCGCATATGTCGGTACTCTAGAGTTTGCGTGAATGAATCGTCGTGCCCTCCTCAGCACGATTGCCACTGGTGGAACCGTGGCTCTCACTGGCTGTAACACGACAGGACAGTCCTGTGGTCCCCCCACGAACACGTTCAGCAGGACACGCGACCGCTGGCCGACCCCTGGGTATGGCCCGACGAACACATCCTATGCCCCTGCTGGGCCGTCGAACGGAGAGATTCAGTGGCGGACCGACCGCGACGATGTCGAGGGGCCGCGGCTAAACGGTTGGTTCAGTACTCCCATCGTTGCCGATGAAACGGTGTACGTCGCAACTCGAGAAATCGATGCGCACGACCTAGAATATCCTGGCTACCTCACCGCCCTCGACGATGAGACTGGTGAGTTGCAATGGGGAGTCGAACTTCTATCTTTGGCAGGTGGTGATCCAACACTCGCAGGAGACACCATCTTCGTTGGCGACCAAGGGGGGACACTCCACGCTATTTCGACCGACGGCGAGCGTCGGTGGACGCAAACTCTGGGCGCGGCGGTTCGAACACCGACCGTCATCGGCGACTACATCTACGTTCTCGACGCGTCTGCGACTCTGTACGCCTTCACCCTCGACGGGGAGCAGTGTTGGGAGTACAGCCAGTCTGACTTCTGGAATGGTATCCTCGGCGGGGGGAGTTCGTTCGCGGCCAACAGTGCACCGGCTGTGGATGAATCCCGTGTGTACGTGACGGTCAAAGAAGACTCAAACGACAAACGAACCGGTCGCGTAAGAACCGCCCACGTACAGGCGTTCGACCACGAGGGAAACGAGGAGTGGAGCTTCAGTTTCCCCACTGGATACAAGCCACCGAACACGCCCGCTGTCGTCGACGGCACCGTTCTCGTGACTGGTGGTGACCGAATCTTCGCCCTCGATGCGACGACGGGCGAGCAGCAGTGGCGATTCGTCGTCGGCCACCGGCACACCGGTGCACCCGCAACCGACGGAGAGCGCGTCTACGTCGGCGCGAAGAACTTCTATGCACTCGACCTCGGAGATGGCAGCGAGCAGTGGCGCGTCGTCAACTACGGCGTCAGCGACGCTCTCGGATGGACAAAAAGCATCCCGTTCATGGGGCGCGCTGCGGTGACCGATGACGCTGTCTACCTCCGGGCGGGTGCGTTTGACCCCTCTGACGGAAGCCGACTGTGGGGAACCCTCGCTGAGGAAACGGTGCTCGAGTCGAACTATTCGACACGGCACTATTCCCGGCACTCGATGACGCCACTCTCGGTGACCGCCGACGCGTTGTATCTCGCTCATCAGGTTCTGGGGGTGACGAAGGTCGCATGAACCGCCGTCGATTCCTCCGAACAGTTGGTGCGGGTGGCATGGTTGGATTGAACGCCGGGCTCGCTGGTTGTAGCCAATTCTCGGGTGGCGGCTCGAACGAGGAAGATACGGGCCGGGCAGAAGCATGCAAACCATACGAGCCGACGGTCACGGGACAGTCTGGCTGGCGAACAGTTAGGGGCGACCCCGCTGGGACAGGTGTCGTCCCGGCGAGTGAGGCACCCGAGCCACCATTATCGCTCGACTGGACGTTCACGCTCGGTGGAATGGCTGGAGCGATACAGCCTGTCGCTACCACCGACCGGGTCTATGCACACGAGTACGATTCCATGCTGTACGCAGTCGATGCTGAATCTGGGGAGGAGGTGTGGGGGAGACGCGTCGACAGACCACGTGGGTCGCTGGCCATTGCTGATGATGTGGTTGTCGCTCTTGCTGACTCTACAGTCCTCGGACTCGACCCAGAGACGGGCGAGACGCGGTGGACCGGCCCCGAGACCCACACTGAAACATTCCACGGCAGTCCGGTCATCGTCGACGAGACGGTCTACGTCCCGACCGAACTGTCGCTGCTCGCGCTCGACCTCGCTGACGGGTCGGTCAGGTGGCAGCACACGACGGGCGAAGAGACAATTGCAACGCCAGCTATCGTCGGTAATACGGTCTACTACGGCGACCACGACACATACGTCTACGCAGTTGATGCGGCAACCGGTGAGGAACGCTGGCGCGTCAAGACGAACGCGCACATCGACTGCAACGTCTCGGTCGGTGACGGCGTTGTCTTTGCTGGCAGCAAGGAGGGAATCATTCGAGCACTCGATGCAGGGTCCGGGGAACACATCTGGACGCACGACCTCGGAGCCGAACCGAACGCCATCGCGACTGATGGCTCCCACGTGTACGCACATACCCGTGGCCAACTTCACGCGCTCGAAACCTCAAGCGGTGCATCGTGCTGGTCGACAGCGTACGGGGATACCAGAGGGATCGGTGTGGCCGTCGGTGGCGGTCGCGTGTACGTCCCGCTCACCGAAGCGGGATTCACCGAACCGCGGTCGGAGTACGGCACCCGCCCGGGCGTGCTCGATGCGGCGACCGGCGAGACGCTCGCCCAGACACAGGGAGAGTTCGAGTCGGACTACGCAAGATTTTACAAGGGTTCGGCAGTCACCGACGGCGCAGTGTACGCCTCTGGCGTCGGTGAGGGCGGTATCACGCTGGCTCGATTCAGCTGAGACGTTCTTGGCTCGTGCCATCCGATAGCCCGTTATTCCCCTTATTCGTGAACGCAATCGGGGAGGTTTTACTGGACGTGCTGAATACAGGGCGCGAGTGTCGCAGACATGCTTCTCGAATCCACGGGACATGTCTCTGTATTTTAGGCTTCGTCAGATCAGTCACAAGAACTCGAAACGAGCGTATTTTCATGACTTTCACTAGCTACACTCTTATCATTAGAGACTCTACCTTCAACCAACGATGTCGATAGACAGGGAAACCTTCGAGAACACAAACGAGGAGGAACTCACAGACCTGTCCGTCCCGGATCAAGTCCTCGGGTTCCTCGTTGCTCACGACGATCGGGCATTTGAGGCTCGTGAGATTGCAGCACAAACAGACCTTGACGAGGGTGCGGTGAGTACTGCACTGACGCGCTTGAAGCAACGCGAACTCGTTGAACACAAGGCGACGTACTGGGCCGCGACGACCGACGAGGAACGACTTCAATCGTATAGTGGATACGAGCGAGCGACAGCACTCTTCAACGAACGACTGGGAACCGAGAACAAGGATGAGTGGCGGGAGCACGCACCGAAAAAAGACCATCCAAGTCTGAGGGACGAGGAGTGACGGACGAAGAGAAACCGCCAACGTACGAACCCGGAGATGTTGTCTACGGTGACGACCCGTTCAAAGGTGACGAGAACGCGCGTCCGTGGCTCGTCATCTCGAATCATGAAGGACAACCATTCCATGGCGACCAGTACATTTCGGTAACGTTGACGACGAAGACGTGGCACGAGGAGTTTATCGAGATTCCTGACACGGGTTGGGTTCGTGGTGGAACTCCCGACGAGAGCTGTATCGTCCCGTGGGGCGCCCAGTCACTCGGAAGCGGGGACATCGACTACTGGCAAGGGACGCTCAACGACGCACTTGTCGAGGACGCAATTCAGTCGTTGATTGACTATCTCAATTAGCACTTATCCGATAACGGTGACACGGTGTGGTAAATAGAGAGCGCATATCTTTCAGACTCACCCGTCCCGTAATGTATTCGTCAGAAAACATATTGTTAGGGTTATCTTACATATTCTATGACGGTCTCCGGCCAACGATATGTGACACAGAAAATTGAATCAATTTCTCGACGAACCATGATTTCACTACTTTCGGGAATGGTGCCACTATTGTCTGGGTGCGTGCAGACAACGACGGGTCACCTCAACGGCATGGAAGTGACCACGCTCCCCCCAGACGCGACAGTTGTCACAGCATCTGATGGCCGGATTGCGGACGTGGAAGCGATACAATCCGTGGTACGGCAGGCGACTGAGCGAGATGGAGAGATTGTGACCGTTGAAATAAGCGGGAGAGAAGCGGACAGGGCAATCGACCAACTCGAAAAACTCCCGTATTACGACAGTAACTCTTCGAACTACCGTTCTGGCTGGTACATCGAGTATCAAAACCAGGTGGTGGTCGTTGAATATGCGGTGCAAGACTAACCCTCTCTATTCAGCACGCTGTTTCTGTCACTTTCCAATGGTTTGAACAGAGCCAGAAATCGTGTGGACTCAGTCGACCGGTTGGGGACCTTCTCCGGCACTTTCCCTGCTACGGTCCGCCTCCTACGACTCTTATTCGATTTGTTCGGAGAGACTCTCGACGACGCTCGCGAGTTTTGGGTCCTCGGTATGGCCGTGGTGAACCGCGAGCGGCGAGACACTCACTTCGCCGTCGACCATCGCGCGGCGGTCGCTGCCGACGGGATACCGTTCTCTGTGTTCGTCTCTGGGGGGAAACGGATTCTCGTACCCGACAGTTCCCGGCCACGACACGTCGCGGAGGCGGACGAGCATCTCGTCGTCGTTGAGCGTGTCTTCTCGGTCACCGTCTCCGAGCAGATTCGTGTCGTCGTGGTGGTCCACCTGTTGGTCGTAGTCCGCGAGCGGTCGAGTCACTCGCATTCGGGGGGACGGAACGTCGATTGGTGCGTTGATGTTCAGCAGGTCGACGTCGTCGAAGATTCCGGCACCGTAGACGCGCTCTGTGACCGCGCGAGCGACGCGTGCAGGACGGGAGAAGTCGTACTCTTCCGGGGGGTGACAGAAGAAGTCTCGTGCGTGATAACTCGAAACTGCGATTGCGGGCGTGCCGAGAAACGCGGACTCGATTCCCGCCCCGACCGTTCCGGACCGCCCGACGACGTAGTTGCCTGCGTTTGGCCCGTCGTTGATGCCGGAGAGGGCGATGTCGAAGTCTGTCTCGAGGCCGCGGAGGCCGTAGGCGACGCAGTCTGCTGGGGTTCCTTCGAGGGCGTACCCCCACGGGTGGTCGCGGCGGACGGCGAGTTCGTTGCGGGCCCGCCCGACACCGCTTTGATTCTCTGCGGGTGCCACGACGGTCACGTCACCGATGGCGGTGAGTTCTTCGCGGAGTGCAGCGATTCCGGGGGAGTCGATACCGTCGTCGTTAGTGAGGAGGATACGAAGCGGGGATGCGGAGTCGCTCATCTACGTCGCAGGTCCCGGTGGTGGGTGGTAGACCTTCCGGAATTACCCATCGAGACTGGGAGTACAGGTCAGACATCACGGGGTGTACTCGATATCGTCGATGGCTGCCCGCCAGTACGGTCGGTCTCCATCGGGTAGATTCCACTCGACTTCACCGGCACCGGGGATGCGCAGTCCATCGACGTCGTGGTAGTCGAAGAAGTACCCTGTCCACGGGTGTAACTCGTACGACCCGTCGTCGGTCTCGTACCACCGTTCGGCCGTGACGCGCGTAATTTCGTCGTTCTCGTCGAAGTGAAACACGACGGAGGCGCTCGTTTCTCGATGGGTGAGGGTCGCGCGGGCGGAGTGAGCATCAAGTGCCTCCCATTCGACACCCTGTCCCGGAAGGAACGCCGTGGGGAACCAGACCATCTCTGCGAGGTGGCGTGCGAGTTCGCCTTCGTCGAGTTCCCGGGTGGACTCCGCGTTCGCCAGCGGGATGAGCGAGAACAGTTTCGCGGTGAGGACTCCCGTGCCGTCGACGTAGGCATCGACGACACGAATCGGTACGTGCGGGAGGAACTCGATGCGGGCGTCCCAGACGAATCCCGGTGGGCCGACGGTGTACTGTTGTGTCGCTTCGAGCGGTTTCCACGGCGCAGTCGAATCGCCCAGTCGGAACGCGCCGGTTTGATGCAGTCGTGCTGTGCGCACGTAGGGCCGGCCGTCTGTGATGACGTGGTCGAGGTAGCGTTGGACGGGTGCGGGAAGCCCTTCGAAGTCGTCGGCAGTGACGGTATCGGTTTGATTGGACTCCGGAACCGCATCTGCTTCGAGTCTCTCTACGAGTCGAGTACTCACACCTCCAGCCCGTACTCGACTGACAGCGAGCAGTGCAACACCACCGAGGACCACAACCCCGGCCACTCCTAGTAGACGATTGAGTGACATGTATTGTGCTACGTCTGTCACCGATATGAGTCTCGCTACGACGCTCGGTTCTCGAACGTGTGATGAGTGGGGTCAGACGGAGAACGATGCAAAAATCTGTGAGCGACCGTGAGAACAGTGATTCACGACCCCGTGAACAGAAAGCCACGACACCGTATACAGAAAGTTACGTCACCGAGAGTCTCGACTCGACCCGTGTCCGAACCAGTGTCGATACGCTCAAACCATCGGCCACAGATGAATCGAACACTGACACTCTCGACTCCACCGATTTTCTGTATCCGAATTTATTCGTTCGACACTGACGTTCACGAGTTCGTGAATATACTTGCAACGATGAATTTATGTAATTAAGTTCGAATTAACGAACGAATGAGCTCCAAACTAGTGTCGCTGGCAATTCAGGCTTCCGCCACTGTAGCCGTTAATATCCTGTTAATCGGTTCAAAACGGGCTGGTTCGCCGGTGAGACACTACTCCGGAGTCGACCAGACACTGAGTGGTGCGACGAGTCACGGACGTCGACCAGGAGTGAGTGCCGCATGAGTTCTGCGAGTGCGATGGCTGACGACGTCCCGTGGGACGACGTCGGGTTCATCATCAGTTCACGGTACCGGGTCGACGTTCTGGAGCGCCTCGACGAGAGTCCCGCAACACCCACGCAGATTGCAGCTGATTCCAGTCACCCAGTCGCGCACGTCTCTCGTGCACTCCAGGAACTCCGAGAGCGCTCACTCGTCGAACTACTCGTTCCCGAACAGCGAAAGAAGGGGCGTGTCTACGGCATCACGGACGACGCCGAAGGCATCTGGCGAGTCATCGACAGCCAACAGATGGCGTAACTGAGTCGTTCTCCGCTACTTCGTCGGAATGCGTTCGCCGTTCTTATTCAACAGTTGGTACGTCCGCTTGGCGAGATTCATCCCGACACCCGTTGACTCGACGGTGTAGTACGGAACCAACGACCCCCCGTACTTCGACTTGTAGTTGCAGAGTCGTTCGGTGTTCGCACCGACGAGGTCGTATTTAGTGACCGAGGCGAGGTCGTCGTCCTCTGCGATGTCTTCGAGAATCGTCCAGTGGAGGAGATTGTTGACACTGACTCCTTCGTACACACCGCGTGCGCCGCCAAGCCAGAAGTACCCGACATCGTCAGAGAAGGGGACGATGATGCCGCTGAGGTACTCGCCGTCTGGGTCACGAGCGACGTAGACGCGACATCGGTCGTCGAGATTTCGAACGAGTGTTTCGACGAACTCCCACGGCATGCCGAACGGTTCGTCCTGTTCGTCGTATCGGGAGACGACGTCTTCGTACACGCTTTTCGCCCCCTCGATTCCTTCTCTGGTGACGGTAACGTCGAGGTCTTGGGTCTGCCGAATCTCCCGACGGAGGCTTCGACTGAACTGGCTCTGGACATCGTCGAGCGACTGTGTGGACTGGTCGATTCGGTACGTGAACGACGGCTTGATTGCGAACCCGGACCACTCGAACGGCCGCGGGTCGAGATACGACGGCGAACAGAGGATACGGACGAAGGTCCGGTTCGACCTGACGCCCAGTTCGTCCATCACGAGGTCGGCGAACTCCCTGTTTACCGATTCGTAGGCGCTCTGTTTCGGACTGTTCGGCATCAGTATCGGGCCGATGTAGGGAATCGCCATCGACGGCGGGGGTGAGACGATGACGCGACCGAGTGGGTTCTTTCGTTCGAAGGTCGGTAACAGCGCGACCGGTTCCTGTCCTTTGAATGCACCGAGGAGGCGCATCTCCCCGTCGTAATGTTGGTCGATGGCGTCGAGCACCGCGGGCGTTTGGAATACTTCGATACCTGACGAGGGGAGCGCGTCGCCCCATTCGTCGAGGCTCATCTGTTCGAGACGTAGTTGTGACATCTGTGAGTGGTGTGGAGGTTACTGTTCGCCCGAGACGGTGTCTCCGGGGAGTGATTCGCTTCGATACGTGGTCGTTATCATCGGGACGATTCCCGAGACGAGTCTGGCTGGCATACTCGACCGATTCGAACCGGCCAGTGCCGAGATTCCCGACCCGATGCTACTCTTGTACAAGTGTGCGGCTGCGCGGATGGGGAGTGGCCCGTGTTCGATCTGATAGAACGTGACCAGTTCGGGGTTGTACTTCCCTTTGTACCGATTGAGGCGGCGATTGTTCGCGCCGACGAGGTCGTATCGGACCCGCCCGGCGTCCTTCGCGTCGCACATTATCCGCCAGTCGAGGAGGTCGTTGACGTCGACTCGGTAGTCGCCTTTTGGACGCGCACCGCCTAGCCATCGGTAGGTCGTCTTTCCGTAGTTCAAGACGATGATGCCGCTGACGAACTCGCCGTCTGTTTTGAACACGTACGGTTGTACCTGCCCGTCCGGGAGTTCGTCGTACAGGCCGCGAACGAACGCCGACGGGATGTCGAACGCCAAATCCTGTTCGTCGTATCTGTCTTCGACGAGTGCGAGTATCGCTTCGAGGTCTTCTCTCCCGCCGATCGAGATGTTCGACGCGACGTCTTCCCCATCACGGATGTTCCGTCGCGCACTTCTGCTGAACGACAACAGCAGGTCTTCTTCGCTGCGGTCTAAGTCGACGTTGTAGGTGTACTTCGGCGTCACCGTACACCCACCCCACTGGAAGATTCGCATGTCGGTGTAGTAGTCACCGACCCGAACGTGGGTGTACGTCGGGTCGATATTATTGTTCACCCAGTTGGTGCAGCCTTCGATAAACTGGTTCCGACGCCGTTCGAGCTTGCGCTGCTTGATACCCGACCCGCCCAGCAAGACGGGCCCGAGGTAGGGGACCCCGAGGTTTGGCGGTGGGGAAAACGCCGTCTTGACGGGTCCTTTCCGGATTTCGAACACCGGATACAGCCCGATTGCTTGCTCGTTTTTGAACCCGACGAGTGGGTGAAGCGTCGAGTTCGAATGCTTGGCCTGTAGTTCGAGGGCACGATACTGGTGGAAGATACTCGCGTCACCCGACCGCTCGACGTATCGGTCCCACTCGTCACGCCGACTCCTGTCGAACGCTTCGATTTCGATTGTCATGGTTGTGATGTGGAATGTGTGTCTTGGATCGGTGCGGGCGTTGGGCACCCGACGAGGACGCGTCCAACACTGGACCGAGGTTCCCGCTGGTTGGCGACCACCGTCGCATCGGCGGCGACACGGTGGCCCAATTGGGACGTGCCCAAGCATATCATCTTAGAAGACATTCTCGATTTGTGTTGACGTGTGGGTGTAGATTTGTTATGAAGCAACTATACTGAAAACAGGACAATCGAGCGCTGTTCAGGCAGTCTCTGTCGTCGCTCGAAGGGAGTCTATACCGTACCCGTGGCTGGGTTCGCCGGAGATTCTCGTGGCCAGGTACTCGGCGATCGCGTACGCCATCCACGCCTGTGCCCAGCGCATCAGTGTCATGCGCTTGGTGTAGAACCGCTGTTTTCGGAAGTAGAAGCGACCTTCCTCGGGCACGTACATGTTCTTCAACGCCCAGTCGATGGCACGCTCTGCTCGGTCGTACTGGCCGGCGTAGGTGAAGACGAGGATTCCCTGTGCGGTGGCGTGGATGTCTCTCGGATACGCGTTCTCTTCGTCGAAGTTCGGGGCACCGTCCTCGTCGAACAACTCGCGGGCGTGGAAGTCCAAGCCGAGTTCGATTTCGTCGTCGTATCGGCCGCTTCCGACCAGTTGTTCGTACCGAAGTAGACTCTCGATGATGAACCCGTTGTGGTGGTTGTCCATCGAGAGGTGCGAGCTCGTCGGCGGTTCACGGTAGTACCACCCGCCGCGTTCGGTCTGTTTCGACGCGACGTAGTCGAACACTGCCTCGGCACGTTCGAGCAACTCCTCGTCACCGAACTGTCCGTAGAGTTCGACGAAATATCGTGCCCCGATGGCCAACGCGTTGAGGGTGTAACTGTCCTTCGGGTGACCTATGTAGTAGTCCATCACTGCGCCACCGTCTTTCGGTCGGTAGTCCAGGTCTTCGACGGCGAGGTCGAACGCAGTCTTCGCGATATCTGGGTAGTTCGGGTCGAACTCTTCGCCAGCGAGCAGCGCTTTCACGCCGTACGACGTCGACACGAGATTCGGCGAGTTCGGAATCGTGTGCCGAGGGCCACTGCGACCCGACGGATGCTGGATTCTGTGTCGGTGACTCCCACCGAAACCACTGAACCCAGTGACCTGATTGTCGACGAGCCACTCCGTCAGCGATTCGGCGTCGTTGTGGTACAGTTCGGATGATTCGCGCCCGTCGAACCAGTCACCTAATTGTGCACGTGTCCGGTTGGCCATGGCGAACAGCGCGATTCCTTTGAAGTTGCGTCGCTGCTCGACGCGGAAGAGTGGTCGCACGTTCACTGGACATCGCTTGATGAACTCTTGGACGGCGAGGTTGAACCACAAATTGTCGAAGGGTATCGAGTGCAACACCCGACTGCTCAATCCGTCTCCGTAGTCCCACCCCGTGTAGTCTCGTTCCCGTGCGTACGCGAGAACGTCGTCGAGGACGTCGACGTACTGCTGGAGCCGTTCGATATCGACGTCGGGTTCGGTGTGATGCTGTTTCGGTAGTTGTTGATTCATGATGGAGAGAAATACTGTGATTGCTGATTGTCGGCTATCCGGATGGTGGCCTGCAGGAGGCTTTGTTATACAGCGAATATCGCTTCCCAGCGCCACGAGCGCCGCCCTCGAAACCGGCCGACTCGCCCACGATGGTCAGTTCGTAAACGACCGCTTCGACGACTCGTCAGACTCGCCACGCTCCGGCCGCATCCGATAGCCCGTCTCACGTGTCGTCGGTCCGTTTGGTCTGCTGGACGGCGGACTCTCGGTCTCGCGTGCCGAAACAATCGCGGTCTCGTCTCGCCCTGCTGGCATCTCTTTGAGGAACTCCCGATAGTACTCTGAGACGGGGCCGACCCACGCATCTCGTTCGAGCGCCCACTCGATGAGTCGGCGATACAGCCGACGGTAGCCGGGGAACTCGGCCTCACTGAAGTAGCGAGGATGCCAGAGCACCGTCATCACGGCGTCGTTTGCTTCGGCTTCGACGAGGAGGCGCTCACACGCCGCCCACGCGTCGTCGAACGACACGCCGGGGTCGGGGAGGGCGACCTCCATCAGCGTCAGGGGGAACACCACGAACTCGTCGTCGAACGGCCGAAACGGCTGGTAGCCGTGTTGGAACCCGAATTCGGAACTCGACCCGGGACTCGCGTCGTAGGCGAGGCCAATCTCGCGGTGATACTCCCACGTCTGGTCGGTGAGTTTGAGGTGGTGTTGTCGTCCACCGAGTATCTCGTGTCCGAGTATCGACTCCAACGCCTGTTTTTCGGTCCAGAGACGGTCGATGTCGTCGCTCGACCGGAACGACCCGTGAATCCCGACTTCCCAACCGCCGGCGTCGAGGTCCAGAATCACGTCGACGAGTGGGTCTGCGGTGATATCGTACCGACCGGCGTGCTCGATTACGTTCTTCGGGTCGAGGAGGTCCCTGACCGACCCCGTGCGGAAGAGGCTCGGTTCGTTCAGGAAGTAGAACGACGAGCGAACGCCGAGGTCGCGTTCGAGCGCCATGATGTCCTCGAACTGCCAGTAGGGGTTCTTCCGAGAGAGGAGCGTCCGAAGGTGGTACGCTGGTCGCTCTTTCGTCGCGTAGAACAGACTCTGGTACGTCTTGTACGGGCGGTCGACGTCGTGTGTCAGACAGAGTGCGAAGTCACTCATGGTCGAACGACGAGAGGGCCTCTACGATTCGGTCTGCTGCTCTCCCGTCGCCGTAGAGCGATGGTTTCTCCGGGAGCGGTTCGGTCGACTGCAGCGCAGTTCGAATCGCGAGTGGGTCGGCACCGACGAGGGTGTTCCATCCGGAATCGACTGTCTCGACCCACTCTGTCTCGTCTCGAAGCGTGACACAGCGCGTGTCGAGGTAGAACGCTTCTTTCTGGACGCCGCCCGAATCGGTTGCCACGCGCTCTGCACCGTCGAGGAGGCGAACGAAGTCGAGGTAGCCGACCGGGTCGACGAGCAGGATGTTCTCGTCGTCGGCGACGAGTGACCAGAGGCCTGCCTCCCGAAGCGCGTTCTCGGTTCGGGGGTGGACGGGGAAGACGACTGGTCTCCCTGCCTCCGCGAGTTCGGTGACGATTGCTTCGAGTCTCGACCAGTCGTCCGTGTTGGCTGCCCGGTGGACCGTCGCGAGGATGTATTCGTCGTCGCGAAGACCAAGGTCTTCGAGGATAGTCGACCGTTCGCGTGCTGTGTTCCGAACCTGAAGGATGGCGTCGTACTGGACGTCGCCGGGCACGTAGACACCGTCGTGTATTCCCTCTCGTTCGAGCGCGAGGGCGGCCGACTCGGAGGGTGCAAACAGGAGGTCCGAACAGTGGTCGGTGAGGACGCGGTTCACTTCTTCCGGCATCTCCCAGTTGTGACTCCGCAGTCCCGCCTCGACGTGAGCCAGCAGTGGGTCACGTTTCGACGCGACGAGCGCCGCCGCGAGGGTCGAGTTCGTGTCACCGTAGACGAGGACGATATCGGGGTCTTCGTCGGCAATGACCTCGTCGAGTCGAACCATCATCTCGGCGGTCTGAGCCGCGTGCGACCCAGACCCGACACCCAGATTGTAGTCCGGTTTCGGGATGTCGAGTTCGTCGAAGAACACCCCAGAGAGCGACTCGTCGTAGTGCTGACCGGTGTGGACGAGCACCTCGTCGTGGTGACGTCGCAGGGCAGACGACACCGGGAACGCCTTGATGAACTGTGGACGTGCACCGACAACGGACAGAATCTTGCGTCTAGTCATGGTGTCGAACCTCCGTGTTTCGTGGGCCGGCACCAATCGTGTACACGCGGTGACCGATGTCTCCGAGCGTGCCCCTGCCGTCGATGACGACGAGGTCGTCGAAGGCGGCCCAGTCGATGTCGTCGAACTCTTCGTGCGGTGTGACCACGACGGCGGCGTCGAGGTCGTGGGCCGAGAGGTCGGCGAGCGAGACGGGCGTGGCGCCGAACGAGGCTACGACGTCGTCGTCGAGCATCGGGTCGACTGCGAGGACTGTCGCCCCGTGTTCGGTGAGCCGGTCGATGACGCCAGCCGCAGGGGTTGCACGAGTTTCGGCGACGCCAGGTCGGTACGTCACCCCGAGGACTGCGACTGTGGCCGTCTCGATGTCGCGCCCCGCGTGGGACAGTTCGGTACGAAGTGTATCGGCGGTGAACGCCGGCATACTGTCGTTGACCTCGCGTGCCGTCAGAATCAGCGGCGTGTCGGTCGTGACACGACTCGTGATGAAGTACGGATACCACGGGATACAGTGCCCACCGACACCCGGACCGGGTGCGTGGATGTCACAGTACGGTTGTGTGTTCGCGGCGTGGATGGCCTCTGTCACGTCGATACCGAGGTCGTCGCGTATCCGTGCGAGTTCGTTCGCGAGCGCGATGTTGACGTCTCGGTAGAGTCCTTCGAACAACTTCACCGACTCTGCAGTCGTGGCGTCGCTCACGGCGATGACCTCGTTCGAGGTTATCTCTCCGTAGACGAGCGATGCAACACGGGTCGATTCCGTGTCCACTCCGCCGACGATTTTGGGGTGTGACCCGGTGATATCTTGCAGTGCTCGACCCGACGACGTTCGTTCGGGACAGAACGCGACGCCGAACTCCGTGCGTGAGATGCCGCTCTTCGCTTCGAGGTGTGGGACGACGAGTTCACTGCTCGTCTTCGGTGGGACGGTACATTCGACGACGACCATATCTCCGGGTGCGAGACCGGCGGCGATACTGTCCAGAACGGCTACGAACGCCGCGAGGTCTGGTTCGTGGTCGTCGGTCAGCGGCGTCGGGACGATGATGACGTGTATCGCTCCTTCTTTGGCGGCAGCGACGCTGTCGGTCGTGGCGCGGAGCGCTCCCCGCCCGGCCTGTTCGGCGACGAGTTCCGGCAGCCCAGGTTCTTTCGCCACGTGGCACTCTCCGTCGTTTACCATCCGGACGACGTCGGCGTCGATGTCGACACCGACGACGTTGCCCGTCGTCTTGGCGTAGACGGCCGCGAGCGGGAGGCCCATCTTCCCCAGACCGTACACTGTGACCGGCACAGCACCGTCTCTGAGTGCTTGTCGCTGTCCTTCCGGCGGGAGTTCGGAGTTGTAGAGTCCAGTGTATTGGTTCGTCATTTCGCCTCCTCTGGTGTTGTCACAGCCTGTTGTTTCGCTGTTGCGTCGGCTTTGATGCGCTGTGCAACGTCGACTGCGCGGAGGCCATCGTCCGCAGAGACGACCACCGGACCGCCTTCCATGGCGGCCTCGATGAACGATTCGAGTTCGTGTTTGAGTGGTTCACCCGCTTCGATCATCGGTTGCTCCATGACGACCTCGTGACGGTAGCGGATGTTGCCGTTGTCACGCAGGTAATCCGGGCGCGATTGTCGGAAGATTTGGATGGACTGGTTCACGTAATCGACGCGGATGAGTCGGTCACGTGCCGTGATGTCGAGCGTCCGGGTCTTCTGTTGGGTGAGGCGACTCGCGGTCAACGTTCCGATGACGCCGTTCGCGAACGTCAACTGCGCCGTCGCGTACTGTTCGTCCGCTGCACTCGTTGCCGAGAGGGTTTCAATCTCTGAATCGACGAGCGAGAGGATGATGTCGATGTCGTGAATCATGAGGTCCATGATGACGCCGTCATCGACATCTCGGTTGAGCGGTGGTCCGAGTCGGTTCGCCGTGATGGCGATGGGTTCGACGCCATCGAGGATTTTGTCGAGTGCGCGAACGGCCGGATTGAACCGCTCGATGTGGCCAACCTGCAGGGTCACACCGTGCCACGTGGCGAGTGCTGCCAGTTCCTCTCCGGCGTCCAGTTCCTCGACGAACGGTTTCTCGACGAGGGTGTGGACACCTGCCTCGATACACTTCCGCGTCACCGACTCGTGGTACGGCGTCGGAACTGCGACGGTAACGACGTCGACTTTGTCGAGGAGTTCGTCGATCGTGAACGCCTCAGTACCGAAGTCGGCGGCGACTGCCATCGCGCGGGCCATGTCCGCGTCAGCGACGCCAATCAACTCGACGTTCCGAAGTTCGGAGTAGACGCGAGCGTGGTTCGTTCCCATCGACCCGACACCGATGACGCCGGCGGCGACTGATTCGCTCACGTCACTACCTCCAGATAGTTGGCAACCGTACGGCCGACGCGTTCGACGTCGTCTGCACTGAGGCCGGGGTGAACTGGGAGCGAGAGTACACGCTCTGCTGCCTGTTCAGCGACCGGTGCCGACACCGAGAGGTGTTGGTAGGGTCGTTGCTCGTGGACGGTTTTCGGATAGTATACGCCCGTTCCGATGTGGTTCGAGTCGAGGTACGACTTGAGTGCATCTCGCTCGATACCGTCGCATTGGACGGTGTACTGGTGGAAGACGTGCGTCCGCCCCGGTGGAGTGTACGGGGTCGTGACCGGTGCATCTTCGAGATACTCCGTGAGCGCGGCAGCGTTCGACTGTCGCGCACGCGTAAACTCGGGGAGCCGTTCGAGCTGGATTCGTCCGATGGCGGCGGCGATGCTCGTCATTCGGAAGTTGTGGCCGACTTCTGCGTGCTCGTAGCCAGAGACGCGGCCGTGGTCGACGAACCGTGCGACACGTTCCGCAACGTCTGCGTGGTTCGTGGTTATCATCCCTCCTTCACTCGTGGTCATGTTCTTCGTCGGGTAGAACGAGAAGCACGCTGCGTCTCCGAACGATCCGACGCGCTGTCCATCGACTTCTGCCCCGTGTGCCTGCGCAGCGTCTTCGACCAGGAGGAAGTCGTAGGTCTCTGCGAGTTCTGTGAGGCGTTTCATGTCGGCCGGCAGCCCGTACAGGTGGACTGCGATAACCGCGTCAACCTGTTCACCGTCTCGAAGTCGTGCTTCGAGTGCGTCCGGGTCGATGTTGTACGTCTCCGGGTCGATGTCGACGAACCCCACGTCTGCGCCAGTGAACGTGACGGCGTTGGCCGTCGCGATGAACGTAAACGGCGTCGTCAGGACACGGTCTCCCGGACCAATTCCGAGTCCGTGGAGCGCGGCGTGGAGCGCAGTCGTCCCGTTCGACGTGGCGATACCGTGGTCGGCGTCGCAGTAGTCGGCAAACTCTCGCTCGAAGCCACGGACTTCTGGGCCGTCGGCGATGATGCCGCTGTCGATGACCGCGGCGATTCGGTCTTTTTCTCTTGCACCAAGTTGTGGTGCTGCGATTGAAATTATCTCGTCAGTCATCGTCGAATCTTGTTATCTCCTGTCAGTGGTTCCGGCAACTCGCGATGGACGGCCGGCGCGCCGACCGCGAGCGTTCTCGGTGGGACGTCGTGGACCACGACGGCACCGGCAGCGACGAACGCGCCTTCGCCAATCGTGACGCCGGGCAAGAGCGTCGCGTTCGCGCCAATCGAGGCGTTGTCTTCGATGGTCGGGCCGACGAGTTCTGCTTCGGTGCGTACTGGATAGGGGTCGTTCGTCATGACGACTCCCGGCCCGACGAACACGTCGTCGCCGATGTGCGTGTTCGTGGGAATGTACACGTTGGTCTGGATGCTGACTCGCGACCCGATGGTCGTCGTCCCATCGACGACTGTCTCCGTTCCGAGGAGCACAGAATCTCCGATGACGGTGTCTTCTCTCACTAGGACATTGTGTCCGGTGACGAAGTCGTTGCCGATGGTTACGTCGGAGTAGATGATGCTTCCAGAGCGAATCCGGGCACGGTCCCCGATGACCGGCGCCTCACCGTCACCGTAGCCAATCGTGACGTCGTCGTCGATGTGGGACTCCGCTCCCAGCTCGACGCTCATCGTCCGACACCTCTGGTGTTCTGTCGGCTTCTAAACGGCCGAGTCGGCGGGAAAATTGTGGTATTCATAGTATTTCGGCGGGGAGTCTGCCTGCCTTGGTGAAAATCAGTCGTGGTGAAGGCTTTGTTATGGAGTGATTGCTCTCACGTTTGGGCGAGTTGTCACCGCGTAACGCTTCGACGAATTCCGTTCACAGAGCGTTTCACGAGTTCGACACCGGGCTTTCCATCGCTGAGCCACAGGCCGAACGCACTCCCGAGCAAGGCGACTTCGAAGAGTATGTACGCCCACGCCTCGGGTCTGCGGAGGTAGACGAGGAACCGGCTCAGATAGTACCACGTCTGACTGAACAGTCCCGCTGCCGACGACGGCGGCCCGTACGAAATTGGCCACAGGAAGGATTGGAGAGCGCCGTAATTACCGAAGAAGAACCCACTGTAGAACAGGTCTGCGGGGATGTGAGAGAGATATCCGAGGGCGAACGCGACGCCCACTGCTGTCATCTTGAATCGACGGGCGACGAGGACGACGAGTACGGAAAGCGGAACTGAGACGAAAATCGAGTGCGCAACCGAAATCCCGCTCGGGAGGACGTCTAGCGACCACGCGAGGGGCTTGTCGATCAGGTCGGGAAACTGTGTCCCGAGTACGACCGCGAGTACGATGCGACCATCGAGTCGTCTGTTCGTCACTCGCGCCCACAGCGAGACGAGTATGTACCCGACAGCGACGTGCTCCCACGGCCACATCTACGAGATACCTCCACGGTCGCTCGCCGGTCGCTGTGTCAGAGACTGCACCGTGTAGGCATGCACTCGTGAGTGCAGCGTGTGTATACAGGACATGTGGATATTGGTGTGGGCGACTGCGCCACCGCAGTGGTACGCCGGATTGAACCCCGTCTCGGACCACGATTCGACACCGTGCGCAGTGACCAACGTCGTGAGGTAAAGAAAGCCACTCCGTCGTTTTGTTATGGCGACTGTAACGGACTCTGATGTTAGGTTGAGTCGCTGGTGTCGGTCTAACAGACGTCTCTCTGATAGGTAGACGCCGAATAACTACTGCTTCCCGAGACGTTCTCCATCGGTAGAGAGTATGCGCTACCTGTTCTTTACAAACACGCCTGCCCACGTCCACCTCTACAAATACGCTGTCAGAGAACTCCAACGGCAAGGACACGACGTGCTCATCCTCGGCCGTGACTACGGGTGTACGAAAGACCTCCTCGAGTACTACGACCTCCCCCACGAAATCTACGGGTCCTGTGGGACGACCAAGTACTCGCTGTTCAAATCGCTCCCCTTCCACTACGTGAACATCTTCAGGGAAGTCCGTCGGTTCAAGCCGGACCTCATCTTCGGGATGGGTGGATACGCGGCGCACGCGGGTGCCGTGTCGCGGACGCCGGTCGTCCTCGTCATCGACTCTGAGCCGACGTCACTGGACCACCTGGTCTCGCGTCCCTTCGCGAAGGCGATACTGACCCCACACACGTTCGGCAAAGAGATTTCGGAGAACCACTACCAGTTCCGCGGGTTCAAAGAGACGGCGTATCTCCACCCCGACGTGTACGAACCGTCGGTGGATATCCGCGACGAACTGGGCCTCGATCCCGACGAGAAGTTCGTCGTCGTCCGCTTCAACGCGTTCGGCTCCCACCACGACGTCGGCCATCAGGGGTTCACTCCCGAGCGTCGACGAGAACTCATCGAGATGTTGAGTGCCCACGCGACAGTGTTCGTCCTCGACGAGAGCAAAGAACGGAACGACGGCGACGTCGAC
Source organism: Haloferax marinisediminis (assembly GCF_009674585.1). Lineage (NCBI taxonomy): Archaea > Methanobacteriati > Methanobacteriota > Halobacteria > Halobacteriales > Haloferacaceae > Haloferax > Haloferax marinisediminis. The sequence continues at coordinate 121,004 of NZ_WKJP01000005.1, forward strand.
ACGCGTCCGTTCGACTTCCATCCCGCCCTCGTCCACGACGTCTTAGCCGAAGCGGACCTGCTCGTCGCAGACACACAGACCATGGTCACCGAGGCCGCATTGCTCGGGACACCGGCGATTCGGTCGAACTCGTTCGTCGGTGAGAACGATATGGGGAACTTCATCGAACTCGAAGCACACGGACTCATCTCCAACCTCAAATCGTTCGACGAAGTCATGGAACGAGCAGAGTCGTTGCTCACCGACGATGGTGCCAAACAGCGCTGGCGAGCACGCAGAGACGAGTTCCTCGCAGACAAAGTCAACCTGACCGAGGTCATCGTGCAGGTCGCGTTGAGTTACGGGGCCGTCGAGCGGATTGGGTCGCTCTCGCGGCACAGTGTCCCCGCGTGACGGGTCTCCCGGTGCCCCCGTCGGTAAAATCGGTGTCCTGTCGGCAAAACACACACGCAGAACACACAGTCAACCAATCCATAACTATCCTCCCGAGGACCCATTTTTTCGCACGGACTGACGCGGCCGAGTCGCGTCTCACCTCACGCTTCCTATGAATCACAACACGAAACTCCTCATCGTCGGCCCACGAGGGACCGGGGGTATCGACCAGTACATCACCGAACAGCGCCGGTACCTCGAAGACCGGATGGACGTCCGCCTCTACACGCGGTACACTGCACCCAAAGGGGAGGGTCTCGAACGGGCCGCTCGGATGATTCTCTCGTCGGTTCTGGCGATCCTCCTGTTCCCCTTTCAACGTCGCCCGGACATCGTCCACGTCCACTCGTCACACACGTATTCGTTCTACCGCTCGGCGTTCTTCGTCCTCTTCTCGGCGTACGTCTGGCGCGTTCCCGTAATCCTTCACATCCACGGGTCTTCGTTCGACGAGTTCCTCGACACCGACTCGGTTCTCGTTCGGCGACTCCAGTCACTCGTCTTCGAGACGGTCGACGACGTCGTGGTCCTCTCGGAGTACTGGCGCGGCCTCGTCTCCCGGCGGGCGAGTTCCGACAAGGTACACGTGATGGCTAATGCTGTCGAACCTGCCGAGTATACGCCGACGTTCCAGGCAGACCCTGTCCACATCGTCTTCGTCTCGAACCTCATCGAGCGGAAGGGTATCGGTGAGTTGCTCGACGCCATCGAGGCACTGGAGTCGATGCCCGACCTCTCGTTCACCGTGAGCATCGGTGGCCGTGGCCCCTTCGCCGACCGAGCAGCGGCCGTCGCCGAGGCCTACGACAACGTCGAATATCTCGGGTTCCTCTCGGAAGAGGAAAAACAGGACCTCCTCAGTCGCGGCACTGTGTTCGTCCTGCCAACCTACGCAGAGGGCCTTCCCATCGCGATGTTAGAGGGCATGGCCGGGGGCAACGCCATCGTAACCACGCCTGTCGGGAGTATCCCCGAAGTCATCACCGAAGACCGAGGTATCCTCGTCACTCCTGGGAATTCTGACGAACTGACTCGGGCACTCGCACGTCTCATCGCCGACCCAGACGGAGCGGTTCGAATGGGACGGGCGAACCGCGCGTTGATCGAAGAGCGGTACTCGTGGGAATCCAACGCGAACAACCTCGTAGAGATGTACGCACAAGCGGACTGAGCTTCTCCCTTCCCTTCCCTTCCCTTATGAACGAAGGGGGACGAACGCAGAAGCACGACTGCTCAGAACAGGGAATGTGACTACTGCCCTCCCCGGAGACTATTTTCGCATATCAATCAATGCCACCCCTGCGAATCCAATAAACATCGTAATCAGTAGGCACAGGACCACGATTAGATACTCACCTAGTTCAGAGTTCACGAGATGAACACCAAACAGGTTACCGAGTAAGACTCCCAGAAATGCAAAAACTGGCGCGCCAAGAATGACATACTTGGGATTGTTCCAAGCCTCGTTGTCGAACCCGAATAGTCTAGCTTTTAGCGATTCCCCCATACCGAAATATGTGCGGTGAGACACATTTAATTGGCGGTCAGTAGGCAGGTCGACCGATCAACTGATTCAGGACAGAGTGTTCGGAACAGCCGATACTTCGAAAGAATGTCGGGTGAGAACGTTTCAGACGGCGGGCTCGATGTTCTGGTTGAGGTGGAACACGTTATCGGGGTCGTATTGGTTCTTGAGCTTGGCGAGACGCCGGTAGGTGTACTCACCGTAGGATTCGCGGACCCGTTGCGTGCCGTCATCCGCATCGAGGAAATTCACGTAGACCCCCTCTCGGTGGGGTTCGAGCGCGTCGAAGAATCGACGGGTCCACGCTGTTTCCGACTCGGCGTACTTCTTCTCCTCGTCGGGACGCCAGACACCGTTGATGTTGATGTTGTGAGTCGAGTTCCGGCCGGTGTAGGCGGTGGCGTCATCATCGACGCGGCTCACCGCTCCGCCGAGATGGAACAGCACCGAGTACGAGCGAGGTGACTCCGCCGAGAACGCGTGGTCGACGAACACGTCGATCAGGCCATCGGACAACTCCGGCAGGTCTGTCGACTTCCAATAGTAGTGCCATCCATGGGGGACGGTGCTGTCGAGCCCGCCTTGGTGTGCCAGATAGGGCTTGGAGGAGACCAGGTCGAAAAGTGGTGTGCCGTACTCACGCAACGGTCGGAGGACGCGTTCACCCTCGTCGACTGGCGCAGCGTAGCAGGTGTTGATGGCCACGGCGGGTCGCCAGTGAAGCTCCTCCGGGACGGCTGGGAGGGGAGGAATAGTCCCGAACCTGATAACGGTGCCAAGCTCGTCGGGAGCATCCCGCGCGAAGTCACGATAGAATCGTAGCACGTCGGCGGTGTCGTCCGCCGCCCAGAACACGGGGCCGGCGAGTACAGCGGGACCGACAGGGTGGAGGGAGAACTCGAAGGAAGTCACGATTCCGAAGTTTCCGCCGCCACCTCGGAGCGCCCAGAACAGGTCCGCATGCTCGTCGTCTGAGGCACGGATGAACTCGCCATCGGCGGTCACTACATCGGCGGAGAGTAAGTTGTCGGCGGTGAGGCCGTGCTTGCGCATCAACCAGCCGATCCCACCGCCGAGTGTGAGTCCAGCGACGCCGGTGTGGCTGACGATGCCGCCCGTGGTTGCCAAGCCGTGAGGCTGGGTCTCGTGGTCGACATCACTCCACAGAGCACCGGCCTGTACCCGGGCGGTCCGCGCACGGGGGTCGACCCATACGGCTCGCATCGCTGAGAGATCAATAACGATGCCGTCGTCACAGACGGCGGTACCGGCAACATTGTGGCCGCCGCCGCGTACCGCGACTTCGAGGTCGTGTTCCCGTGCGAAGTTCACAGCCGCAATCACATCGGCGGTACCTGCACACTTGGTGATAATCGCAGGATGGCGATCGATTGTCCCGTTCCAGACTGCACGGGACTCGTGGTAGCCCTTGTCGTGGGGCTGGATCAGGGTGCCCCGAAGCATTTCCCGGAAGTCGTTAATCGATACCATGTTTTACTGTTTCCTACGACACGAATCGCGTTATCCGTTACCGTAGCACAACGGCTGGTGCATACATCCACTATCTATTGCATTCGGCGTCTGGCAGCGATTGGTGAGGCTTCTACGGGCGTGCTGAATACAGGGCGCAAATTCAGCAGCCGCCATCGGATACGAAGTCACTCCCCGCTGTTGGCTGGCTCATCCACGTGGACAACTCGTGGTTCAGTTCCCGTAAGCCAGAGGAGGTAGTCCTGCTCATCGTCACTCGGATTGACATCACGGTGGACCAATCCGGGCGGAATATGGAAGAAATCTCCTGCGTGAGCGATTTTTCGCTCGCCATCACCGAGTCCCCATTCAACGTACCCCTCGCCGTTGAGCACGTACCCGAAAACGTCGTTGTCGCCGTGGTGATGCCAACTCGATTCGATTCGTCCCGTGGCGTGGCCACGGATCTGCTGAACGGCGGCGTCGGGAAACGGTGTCAGCCGGGTGAGGTTCTCAAGTATACCCGTTGGGATGAGGTCGTCCGTGCCAGCCACCCTGGGTTCTCGGGCGGGAAGTCGTAACGGGGGTTCCTTAACCGAGACCACCGGCATCCCGGAACCGACGAACCCCGCGATGATGACCTGCTCGTCGCCGGTTGGGTTGACGTTTCGATGAACCACCTCGGCAGGAATATGAAAAAAGTCGCCGGTATCCGCGTCGATACTGTCCTTATCACGGGAACCGTATTCGAACCGTGCCCGGCCCTCGATGACGACACCGTACACCTCGTGCTCACCGAATGTGTGCCAGCCGGACGTATCGCCACCGCCGAGGCGGGCACGTACCACCAGTACCCGGTCCGTGTAGAAGGCAATCTCCCAGGTCGTATTCGGTGGCGACACCTCGGATGTGTCGAACTCGGTACTCGCGATCACTTCGACGGCTTGCGAAGGAGCCATACCGAAGTACAGGTGCTGAATGACGACAAAGCTATCCAGTACTCGGCTCCGGATCGCTTGTGATGGATGGACCCTCTGTCTGTGTCACGCCACACCTATCAAACTCTGAGGATTTCAACAGACCTTCTCACGACGATCTATTCGAAAACGATGTACAAGTATACAGAACAGATGGCTCACTCGTAAACGACGCCCAGTCACTGAATCTGTTCGAGGGGGTCGTCATCTTGTGAGTCCGTTTCGTGATTCTCGCCCTCCAACACCTGCTCGTCCGCTGTTGTCTCTCTGGGGTTTGCCAACACGTCCATCGTGCTAACTGCCCGTTGAAGGTGTTCTCCCTCCCTGTTGTCAAGCAACACCGCCCCAACGAGTGAGAGGATGCCGGCCAGGACACGGGTGCCGGAGCCAGCAGCGTGAGGCTGGCCGAGGAGTCGCCGCCCGAGTCGGACGATACCTGCGAGGATCCCCAAGACACCGAGGACGTACATCCCGACGAGCGGGTGTGGTCCACTGGAGAGGTACTTCACGTGGAGGCGCCAGAGGAATCCTTTGAGGAGCAGGAACGAGAGTCCCGGAACGAAACTCGAGTATCGGATTCCGCTCTCTTCGTCGCCGTACCGTGCGTACATCGGAACTGTGGCGACTCGCGTTTCGGCAACGTTCAGATGCACGAGCAGGTCGTTCAGGAACCCGTACCTGTCGTACAGTCGGTCGAAATCGAGGTTCGAGAGAGTCTCTGCCGAGATGGCTGTATAGCCGTTCTGTGGGTCACGAATATGCCAGTAGCCACTGGCGACGCGCGTCAACCCTGACAGGAGCCCGTTTCCAAACAGCCTCCATGGGGGCATTCCGCGCCAGTAGGTCGGGCCAGCGAGCCTGTCACCGACGGCGTAGTCGGCAGTCCCCTGAGCGACTGGGTCGATGATGGACGGGAGAATATCCGGGTCCATCTGACCGTCAGCATCCATCACGACGACGATGTCCATACCGTCTTCGAGGGCCTGTCGGTAGCCGGTCTTCACGGCCGCACCACGACCGCGGTTCGTTGGATGTCGGATGGTGACGACTCGTTGGTGCAACGTCTCTCCACCGTCCGCTGTGAGCAAACTGAGCTCGTCTTCGGTAGTGGATTCGGTCGTTCGGGCGTTCACACGGGATGCGTGGGTTCGTATCACCCGCCAAGTGTCGTCACTTGAGTGGTCGTCGACGACGTACGTCCGGTCGACGAACTCCGGGATAGTGTCGATAACCGTACCAACGAATCGTTCTTCGTTGTAGGCGGGGACGACGACCCCAACGGCGTTACCGTGGTACATCGTAGCCCTCCTTCATCCCAGGCAACGTGCGCCGAGTGCCGGGTAGAGGAATAGCCAAGTCCGTTTGGACTAGAGGAGCTGGCTCGAGGGGCAGGGTGCGTAGTGACATCAATACTTCCGCCTGCTCTTTGGTGTGTCGGATGCTTTGTTAATCGCGGCAAACGGAAAATGAAAATCAACAATCAGATATATTTGCAGATAAACGTCGTACTGCCACCCTATAGAATTTCTGAATATAATTTTAATAAACAAGTTAACTAAGAATATCAGTATAACTGACGTGTCTGTTTGGTCGACTCTCTGATTTCCGTCTACAGGTGCCCGAGAGCTTCAGCGACTCAGATATGTCCACACACGCTTCATTCAACATCCAAATACTGACAGGAGAACGGACAGGCTACCACACCACACCACGGGGACTGATGGTCCTAATTTAGGTTAGTTGCTTCCTCAACGCCAAAGAAGGTGTTTCGGACGGTGGTAAACCACTGGGGTTTGGTGCGTTGAAACAGGAGTACGTGGAGAACGTAGTGAACGAAGGGCATTGGATCGTCGAGATGGAGGATATCGAAGTGGGGTTCTCGGAGCACGGACGTGGCAACTTCCGCCACCGTCGACGTGAGTGAGGGGCGTTGGACGAACGGTGAGTCGTCTTTGACGACGCTCCTGAGATAGCCGATTTCACCCCAGAGGTAGTGGGTCCCCACGCCGAGATCGTATCCTTGTTCGATTCGGTCTTTCTGTCCGGTTGCCTGTAACCAGTAGTAGTACGGGAAGTCCGCGCCGGCACGAACCGTCGACGGGAGTGACTGCCAGATTCGAGGGTTGATCTCTATCGGTTTGAACTCACCTGTCTCTGCGTCTTTGATGTACTCGATGCACGCGAGGCCGTGCCAGTTCATGTGGTCGAGAAGTCTTCGCCCGACTTCTTCGAGTTCCGGAATGTAGACGGACGAGCGATACACACCCCCACCGCCGGTGTAGGAGTTGCCTCGAATCTGGAGGTGCTGGAACGTTGCGAGGGCTTCGCCATGGTCGTAGAGAGCAGCGAACATGTACTTGCCCGCGGATGGAATGTAGTCTTGGACGATCGGGTCGTGTTTCATCTCCTGGACTATCTCCTCCCGGTCGACGGTGTCACCCGGCGTGACGTGCGTAATTCCCTTGATGATGTCGTACTCGCTCGGGTCGTATCCATCGAGGTAGTCGGCGACGAGCATGTTGAATCGTGATTTGATTATCGCTGGCGCATCGAACTCGTCGACGTCGCTAAGCAGTCGGGTCCGGGGTATCGGCACTCCGGCCGCTTCGGCCACCTCGAACAAGCGGATTCTATCGTGGGTCGTCTGAAGGAGCTCGAACGGCTGAACGACCATGTCGACGTACTTGTCGAACTCGTCGTAGTACTTCGAGAGGACGTACCCGTCTTCGACACGTGCAGGTATGACCGTCTTCACGTCTGGGCGTGCTGCAATCCCAACGAGTGCGTCCTTGTAGGCGACGAGGTCGTCTGCGGGTGCTGGAACGCGGACGACTTCGTCGCAGTACCGCGACGACTCAACAGGCGTGTGATCGTGTTCGGACGCGACTATCGTGTAGATTCCATTCTCACCCAGAGAGCGTGTCGTCGCGTAGTTCCCATACGTAATAAGTGCAGAACCACCATCCATCGTTCTTTTCGCCATGAATGTACTGACGTGGAGAATATGAATTAGTATTGGTCAACTAACCTTTTTGATACAGATCTCGATTCGCGCTGACGATTCGAACGGTGCCCCACGAGAGTACTCACCGTGTGGGGACCGATAAGGCGACGTGAGACGGCCAGAACACCGTCACTGAGCGGTACGGATGACGTGTGGTGCTGAAAATCTCCGTTTTCCCTATCGATTCGATACCATCAGAGAGTTTCTGTACTGGACTCTGTGCCCATCGGGTCAGGTCGCTCTCTAACTGGGACACTACTTGGCGGTTATTTGTGAGCTTATCGCCCGGTTATCATAGATATATCAATCATAACGAACCGCTCAGGCGTTCTACTATCGTACTGATTGATCTAGTGAGGCGCCACACGCAAAAACAGCGGCTCACGAGCTTTCTAGTGCACGATGCAACGACGTGAATATCTCAAGTATGGCGGTGCGATTGGTCTCGCTACTGGGTTGGCTGGGTGTCTGAATCGGTTGCCCTTCTTCGAAGGGCCTCCCGAGGAAGAGACCACGGTGACTGAGGACTTTTCGCCTCCAGATTGGGAACCATCGAGTTTGAACCTCTTCAAGAACGTCGTCGACATCGTCGAGGCCGGTGCAGATCCGTCAGGCCAAGAACCGATAAACGACGTCCTCCAGCGTGTCGTCGCGGACAACACGGCCATCGTGTTTCCCGATGGCCGGTACAAAATTGACCAGTACGAACTAGAAGACGCGACCAAGGTCGGATTCGTTGCAGAAGCCAAAGCGAACCCGACGTTCGTTCCAGCTAGGCCCGCCGCCGAAATCGAGGACAACATGTTCATTCGGCTAGAACGAGTCCGTGACTTCCTCCTCGAAGGCATCGACTTCGATTACCGTGAAGCCGGATACGGGGGGTCGATTCACATCATCGCCGACGGGAATTTCACTGTCCGAAATGTCCGTGTCCGTGGCATGATGCCCGACGAGACACTTCCGAACAACCCTGCTGCGTTTAGATTCGAAGTCCGCGACAAAGAGTCGACTGCACTCATCGAGAATCTCGTCGCCCGGGACGGGGGCCACGACGGTGGCAACGCCGTCGGGATGTACGTCGGACGGGACCACGCAGGCTCGATTACGTTCCGAAACTGTATCATCGAGAACTTCCCGAACAACGGGTTGTATGCGTCTTCCCCAGGGCGAGTTAGTGATGGGTCTGACGGTGTCGTACACGTCGAAGGTGGGCTGTACAAGAACAACAACATCGCCAACGTCCGCATCGGGTCGACGGGTTCGACTGTGCGAGACGTGACGATTATCGTCAACAAAGTTCCGCCGAGTCCACCGGGGTTACTCAACGCGAGAGGGCTCCGACTCCGTGGGCAGTCTGGCCAACTCGTCGAAAACTGCCTCATCTACATCGGAAAAGACGCAGGTGCAGGATTCGGAGCTCTCGTCCTCCATTCGGACACTGGGCGTGCGACGATACGGAACACCACGATTCGGGTCGACCGGGACGATACGTACGCGATCCACGCGCTCGACCCAGGCTCCAACGTCGACCTCCTAGGCTCGACGTTCGAAAATGTTCGAATCACCGGGTCTGCATCGTTCGGGCACACGGTCTTCATCAACGGCCGGAACGGCACTCAGTTCAAAGGCTGTGACGTGACCCAGACGGGACGGGGCCGAAACGGGTTCAAGTTCGAGAACTCGAGCGACTGTAAACTCACCGACTCGGTCATCAAAGTGACGGGTGAAGCAGTAGAGACGATCAACTCGTCGCTCTCGACGGCGAATCTCACTGTCGAATTACCGTAAATACACCGAGCCCAGACCGGTAATCTGAGGACTCTTTGCGCTTCTTTGGTCTTCCCTACTCTGTTCCTCTCTGTTCTGCTCTTCCTCTGATCCGGTCTTCTTTTCACTTCTCTCGTCTCCTCAGTTCAGCGCCGCAACTAGTTCACCGAACGAGTAGCTCTTGGTGAGCCGCCATCGACGTGGGGTCGCTGTTGATCTTGTCGACCCAGTGCTTGTGGCGGACGACGACGACCACGGGAACAGCGTCGACGCCGAGTATCTTTGCGATGGATAGTCGGTGACGACCATCGACGAGCAGAAACTCTCCGTCGCGGCCGACGTCGACGAGAATCTCACTGCGAAGCGTGTCTAAATAGTCTCTCGGGGGTTCCTCACCACGCTGCTGGAGCTCTCGCTGTGAGCGGAACCCTTCCGTCTTGATACGATTGTACAGCGAGTCGAGGTACGCACATCGCTGCGTGACGTCGTCGCACGTCGACGAACCGTGCCAGGCGAGTGCGTTTGAGCCGTGGATAATCTCGCACATACGCTGTACGAATTCGGTGTCTTCCCACGGTGTCCCATCGTCGAAGTGCTGCTCTAACGAGCGATAGAGTACCGTCTCTTCTAGTGTGTCTGCGAACGTGATTCCGAGCTCTGGGTCGTCGAGTGGACCCTCGTACGGTTCGATATCCCACTCTCCGTCTCGGACCTCCCCAATCTCGTACATCGCGTTTTCCCAGAGTGTACTCCCACGTCCACTAAACCGACGTATCTCTGCTGGGTCGACGTATCTGAGTTCGAATGGATCTCTCGGATAGTCGTAGTGGCCGATGTCGGTGTCCAAGATGCGATCGTGGAACGTCTCCGTTCGCCGCCAGTACGACGGCGACCGCGCGTCAGCGAGAGCACGAATGATGAAATGTTCGGCACCGATCGCGAGGAGGTATCTGAGACCCCACTCGCGATAAATCGTTCCCGCTGTCCGAAGCATACTGAATATAATGTATTCTTACATATTCATTGTTATTTCCGCCCCAACTTGTTGTGATACTACGTTCGGCTGAGAAGACGGTGGATAACTGACCTAGCTTCTATGCCACAATTCGACCGCTCGGCTGTCGAACTGCAGTCACGTGGTGTCTCGGTGTGGACTCGTCGCCTCTATCGAACAGTGCTTCGGCCGAACTGTGCCTCGGACGAACAGTGTGCGTGTCCCGCGAGAAAATCAGTCGTCGTCGCGAGAGACGTTTTCTCGGTGTTGATCTCCTTTGGAGATACCGAGGTTGCGGTTGAGGTGTGCTTCCCACATCATCGCGATGGCGAGCGAGAGCCCACCGCCGAGCAACGACGAGGTCGTTCGCGCTACTAGTTCTTTGTCCACGTCCGCCCCGGCCACCTTACGACCGACTCGCAAGACTCCAAAGAGTATCCCGACTACACCGGTGAGATACAAGAGGGGTACCGGGTGGAGCCGCCCCCGAAGATACGACTCTCGGAGGCGCCAGATGAACGTCCGAAGCAGCATCGCAGAGACGCGTGGAATGTAGGTTTGATACCGAATGTGGCTCTTCTCGTCACCGTACACCCCGACGATGGGGACGTCGACCACTCGGAGTCCTCTGCTGTTGAGTTTTGCCAGCAAATCGTTACAGTAGCCGTAGAATTCGTACATTTCCTCGATGGGTGCTTGTTCGAGCGCTTCGAGTGAAATTGCAGTATACCCGTTTTGTGGGTCGCTGATTCTCCAGTATCCACTTGCGATTTTCGTGAGGCCAGAGAGGATGACGTTGCCGACGAATCTGAACGTCGGCATGGAGCTTCGGTTCTCGCGTTTGGTGAGACGGTTGGCTTTCGCGTAGTCCGCACGTCCTTCGACGATTGGGTCGAGAAGGTCGGGCAAATGGTCTGGGTCCATCTGTCCATCTCCGCCCATTACTGCGGTGATGTCTATCTGGTCTTCGCGTGCGTGAAGATACCCCGTTTTGATGGCACCGCCGACGCCTCGGTTCACGGTGTGCCGTATCGGAACGATACGCTGGTCGAAGTGGACTTCTCCAGTTGCTTTTCCATTGGTCGAGGCGTGGGAAAGCGCCGCGTGTGATTGTATCTCTTCCCAGGTCCTATCCGTCGAGCCGTCGTCGACGACGTACACGCGGTCGACGTACGTTGGGATCCGCTCCAGTACTTCGCCGATGAAATCTGATTCGTTATACGCCGGGATTACGACGCTAATTGTATTTCCTTTGTACATGTATTAGGGTAGATTCATTCACCGAACGTTCTCCGAGACGAATACGTGGAGTCGGAGGTCGCGGTAGGAATTCTCCGGAGTCGGTGACGCCGGTGGGTCGTCGAGATACAGGAGATAGACGAGTTCGACGTCTTCTCCAGTGACGCTCGTTGGTGTAACTGTGTGTGGTACGATTTCGGTTTGGCCTTCACCGACGCTCGCTTGGAACCGAGTAACCTCCTCACGTTCGAGTATCTCACCGGACTCATCCGTACGCTGGAGAAGAACGACGACGGTGTAGTCATGGTCCACCTGTTCGTGATTTGTTATTCCGACAGCGAACTCGGTCGCTTCGCCGCTGGTGAGTTCGGACGGGTAACCATTGGCGACGTACTCCCCGGTTTCGTTCTCTGAGAGCAGAGAGAACTCGGTGAACGACTCTTGTCCCGCCTGGTCTGACGATGCGCTCAACGCGTACCCCGTCGCTGACAGTGCGAAAACGAGACCCAAGACGATGACGACGTTCAAGAGCGTCTGACCGCCGGTGGGGCCTCGAATTCTCACCGCTGGTACGTTCACACTGAACCGCTCTGCAGGCGACACCGACCGCCGTCGCCAAACCGCAACCACCGTCAGTACGATCGTCAACCCGCTCACCGCGACGAGTGTCGGGACCGGTCGAATACCGAACTGGGTGAAGTTCAGCAGATAAGCGACCATCGCCACGATGGCGAGACTCGATGCGATGGAGAGGCCGATTCGAGTGTATCCATCGATACTGCGCCCTGGACTCGCGTCGCCCGACGAACGTCCGCCGGCGAGAACACTCGTCTCGCTGTTCGACTTCGTGTATGCCACAGAGACCAACGCATAGCCGGGGAGGAAGATGAGCAGTGGAAGTCCGAACAGAATGCGTGGAATCGTTCCACTCGTACTTGGGAGTAGTATCATGGCCGTGGCTACGACAGTAAGTAGCATCACCACCAGCAGGTCGGCTGGTGTCTCTCTGGTTGTACCGGGCGAATTTCCAATCACGGCGTTATTCCTCAATACCCTAGCAGAGGACATTGTTATTCAGCGGGTACCCGTCGTGAAACTAGTAACACGCCACTAACGACCGGAGTTACGGTACCGATTTCACACGTTTACGTACGTGTCCTCATCGGTCTTCACGGGACAGTTCGACACTGACGGTGGGTCGACACGAAAACAGGTACGTCCACCCTAAGCGTCGGTCGTCTCTGGCTCTGGCACTCGACAGATGTGGGCGTCACCGTTGTCGTACATCTTGTCTCCTTCCTGTGGGCAGATGACTGACTCTGGCACGTCGTACGTCCCTAAGGCTTCGGACCCCGTTTCGAACGACGTCGCTCCGTCTGACTGCGCCGACCTGTAGACGAGCACGCCTGTCGTCTCGATCGCTCCGCTCTCACTGAACCGAATCGTCCCTGCTTCGTAACTCCCTGACCGTGGGAACACAGTCTGGTATGGGTGGTCGGTGAAGATTGCTCTGCCTGACGCAGGGTCGATCTCTGCGGTGGCGTACACTGCTGCGAGTTCGGACTCGGAGTACGCGTACCGGATGTTGTGGTCGGGGAAGACTGGGTTGTCTTCTGTCGCACTCTGGGCCATCAACATCGTCCCCGGGAAGACGAGTGCGAATATGAGGAGTGCAACCACGATTCGGGCCCCCGTCACGCGGTGTGCGAGATATGACAGTCCCAGGCTCCCGACGATGACCATCGGAGCGTACATGAACGCGTACCAGCGACTCGGAATAAACGTTCGAATCCCGAACAGTGGCAGCGCGAACGTGAAGACCATCATAATTGCCGTCACGGCCACGAGCACGAGCCCTGCGTCTCGTCGGTCTCTCAGGTCGAGCACGACGAGAGAGCCGATGATGGTCAGGAAAAACAGGATGAAGTAACCCATCCCGTCGAAGTACGAGACGAACACTGCCAGTTGTCCCGACCCGCTCGCTTCCGCCACTGCGGGCGGCGACGCCGACTCGATGAGGTTCAAGAACTCGGCCGACTGCCCGACCGTAAACTCGAGGAGTCGCGGCATGAACTCGAGGAAACTCGTTCCGGCGAACGGTGTCACGCTCCAGTTGAGCACGAGAACTCCCGCATAGACGACGGCCACGGCGGTGAGGCTCAACGGGTTCCCTTTCTCCTCGTCCTTGTGTGCTGATTCGCCGAACAGCGTCTGGTCGAGCCCAAACTTGAAGAGCAGTTGGACGACCATCCCTGCCCCCAGGAGGACGAGCGTAATGAACGCCGACACCTGGTGGGTGAAAATCACAGCGACGCTGAACAACAGAATCATCCCGTAGTCACGGAGGTGTGCGGGGACCGACAGCAGTCGAACCGTGTAGTACATGATGACGACGAAGAACACCAGTCCGAGGCTCGTCGGGATGAGGTTGATACCCCACCGGACGACGTGGTCGGCGACTGCGTACAGTGCAACCGCTGCCACTGCCCATCGTGCATCGACGAAGAACCGGGCCGTGCCGAAAATCGTGATGGCGAACAGCGCCATGACGACCCCCATCGACAAGAAGAGTGCCTCACGGAGTGGGACGCCGAACCACTGGGCGGTCGTGACGACGATGATGTGGTACAAGGGCGCGGCGTAGTACTTCACCGACGCGAGTGGGCTGAGCGACTGCGACTCGAATACTGGCTGGGCGTACAACGTGATGTGAGTCCACGTGTCGACGCCGACGAATCCGGGTGTCGTATAGAGTGATGCGAACCGGACGACGACCGAGAGTGCGATAATCTGGGCGAGAACTGTCCCCGGACTGAACGCGTCGTCTCTGACGAAGAACAGTTGGAGGAGAATCACCCCGGCGAGGGCTGCAGCGAGGAGTAAGAATGGAACCGTGCGAGCGTTTGACTGCTGTGCGATGAGGACGAGGCCACCGAGCCCGAAGACGAACGCGGCCGTCGACAGCTTCGAGATGGTAACGGATACAGTCGGGAGCTCGGTTGTCGACGCAGCAGAGCGCTCGGTTGCAGACTCGTACCGTCTCCTGATGACGAGGTACGAGAGACACGCCAATCCAAGTGCGACGGGAATCGCGGTGATGAACGGCTCCGAAGAGAGGGTTCTCAGCGGAAGGAGAATAATCGCGAGCACGAGCCCAACGATTGCTGCGTTGACGTCGATACTGTTCTTCCTGAAATTGGTTGCATTTAACACTCTCATGAAGCAGTCACCTCTTGTTTCGATTTGAGAACTTGTCGATACACTGAGACGATGTCTTTCGCCATCTGGTCGAGGCTATACTGCGCCATCGCGTCTCGACTGTTTGGTCGCTCACGTCGCTCCAGCACCTCACAAAGTGCCGTGACGAGTTCCTCGTCCGAGCGACCGACGAAAGACCCCGACCGTTCGTGTAGGTACTCTCGAACGTCGCCGACGTCGGTACTCACCACTGGCAGATTGCAGGCCAGCGCCTCTTTGACGGCGTTTGGTGACCCTTCCCACCGTGACGTGAGTATCATCGCGTCTGCCGCGCTCATGTACACCGGAATTCGTTCGTGAGGTTCACCCGACACTGTCTGGAGCGTCAGTGGACGCCCCAGACGTTCTTGTGCGGCCTCGACGATGCGTGTCGCACGCGGGAAGTCCTTTACCTCTCGCGTCGTCGAGTAGGGGAACAGGATGTGTTGCTGCTGGTCGTCCCACCCCAATTCTGCCTGTGCCTCGTCTTGCGGGAGTGGTTCGAACAGGTCCATGTCGACACCGTGTGGGATGACGACGGACTCCGTCTCCAGTTCGTCAGCCATCTGCTCGGACATCACGATGACTGCGTCGAACTCCCGGCTACACCAGTCGCTGACGTACCCGTACTTCCCCCAGACGTCAGACCCCCACAGCGAGAGGACGATCGGGCGGGTCGGCTGGGCGATCGCTGCCGGGGCGGTGAGGCCGTAGTTCGCGTGGACGATGTCGTACGGACCGTCGAGAGCTTCGCGGAGCACTCGACCGTAGAAGCGCATATAATCACGGAGAGACCGGACTCCCGAGGGTGGCTTCGGAACGGTAACAACGTCACAGTGAACATCGTGCTGCTCGAGTGCAGCAACCTGCTGCTCGAAGAATGGCCGTCGTGTGGTTACCAGTTGTAAGGTGTGGATCATAGTGTTGTGCCAACTGACGTGGGCAAACGTGTTCGCTCGTGACGACAGTCGTTAGCCCACAGCGCCCACGCGACGGCGGACCCTGTAGAGAGGGCACGTTCATTCTTCCGCGACTGTAACGGAGCTTTAGTAGGTGAACGGTGCTCTGGGGCTATTGTTAATCTCCGACTAGTGGCGATAATGTGCGTATAGGATGCCAACTCGCTGTTTCTCCGGCAACTGGCCGTCTTCGTGAGCACCATCAGAGCCTCGCGAGTATTTTGTCGTAGATTCGAGAGAGGATGGGCCGTTGTTGGGACCGGCGAATCGACGCCTGTTCGTCCACCAACGCCAGCATCGACGCCGTCACGTCCGTCTGCTCGGCCAGTAAGGTGTCCCGTTTTTCTTCCCAATCGGTCGGCTGTGACTCGGCGACGAGTTCTTCGACTTTCTCGAAGACGAGGTCCTCGTCTGCGAACGAGAACAACAGGCCGTACTGTTCGAGTGTGCGGAAGTTGCTGATGTCGCCCTTTCCGACCATCGAGTTCACCCGTATCGCCGGCGTCCCGAGCAACGCCGCTTCCGTGGGCATCGTCTCCGAGTCTCCCACGTAGAGCGAGGCGTAGTACAACAGGTCGTGAATCATGTGCGGTGGGACGGTTAGCTTGTACTGCTCGAACTCTGGGGGAAGCGGGGCTTCACTGGTGATGTACACGTCGCCGTGTTCAGAGAGATACGAGACGAGTTTCCGTTTCGTTTCTACCGACAGGCCATTGTTCCCGACGTCATGGAACGCTTGCCACCCCGCAAACCGGAGCACAAAGTACGGGCGCTCTGGTGTGACACCATACTCGCGGAGTGACTCTGGATTCGGTGTAAACCAGTTCGGGTGGAGGTACGACAACTCCTGAAACCCGACTGCCACCTGTCTCTCTTCGGGAACAGGAATGGAGAACTCCGGGGGAATACAGATTTTATCCACGAACGGGCACGTGACCGCGTGATACACCTTCTCCAGCAGCTCTGGTTTGAGCTTCGTATCTTGGTAGATGAGATTTCGACAGCCGAGAAGCGTCGATACGTGGACGACCGATGGATTCAGACGGCTCACGATGACGTCGGGGTCGAACCGACGAGCGAACGCGAGCATCCGCAGCTCGCGTATCCCCCACTCTCCGATGAGTGAGGCGACGCCGAACCGATTACTCTCCGACGACAGTGGGGTGTGGTCGATGCCGTACTCGTCGAGCAGTTCGGTCGTCATCTCCTTTTCTCTCGATGTCACTTCGACGGTGTGACCTCGTTTTTTCAGTTCTCGAATCGCGTTCTTGAACAGATGTACTTGTGCCGGGTGGTTGATGTCGAATAGAACTCTCATGTTCCTTCAGTAGAGTGCGACTGTGAGCGGTCGTCCCAGTCTGTGCTTCCGCGCTTCATCTACCACTAGAGAGTCTCTATCCGGGTTTTGTTATGGGTCGTGTACCGTCAGTACTCCTCGTGAACTCAGGGACGACGAACACTCGAACTGGGTCTTGTCCACCGTGCATTTGCCCCGCTGTGACGACCGACTCACGGCGGTATCCACTGAATAACAAACCCTTCACTCGGCGACACCTTCAGCAATGGGCTCTGTCGTCATCTCGCTGGACGCCGAACTTGGCTGGGGCTACCTCGATTTCGACGACCCTCCAGCACGTGTCGAAAGTGCACGGTCGGGCTGGCAGACGCTCGTCGACCTCTTCGAGGAGTTCGACATCCCTGCGACCTGGGCAGTGGTTGGTCACCTCTTCTTGGACGACTGCGACGGACACCATAGCACACACCCTGCACCCGACGGCTGGTTCGCGAAAGAGACGGGTCTCTGGCGGTCTCGCCCCGACCTCCGGTTTGGACGTGACCTCATCGACGCTGTGCATACATCTCGTGTTGGTCACGAGATTGGCTGTCACTCCTACTCGCACCCACAGTTCGGAAACATCGACCGCGCGTTTGCCGACGCAGAAATCGCCGCGTGTATCGAAGTCGCGCGAGACTACGGTATCGAACTGACGTCGTTCGTCTACCCGCGAAACGATGTCGGCCACCGAGACGTCCTCGCAACGCATGGGTTTACGAACTATCGAGGTCCGTCGCCCGTCTTTCGAGAGAGCATTCTGCCCAAGGGCGTCCAGACGCTCGTTGGCGGTGTCTACACCAGTGGTGGGTCGTTACTCGTCTCCCCAACTGTCGATAGATACGGACTGGTCGACATCCCTGCGTCGTTGTATCTCTTCAGTTTCGAGGGCATCGCACTCGAAATTGCGAATCACCTCGCCGGCGACCCAATCGTCCGGCAGGCGAAACGTGGCATCGACCAGGCTGTGAAGGGTGACGGCGTGTTCCACATGTGGTTACACCCGAACAATCTCGACACGGAGTACAGCGTCGAGCGCATTCGAACTATCCTCGCCTACCTCGCTGCGGTTCGGGAGCAGACCGGTCTCACTGTCGAGACGATGGGTGACGTTGCAGCGAAGACGCGCGCCCGTCAGTCTCCGAGACCCGCGTAAGTCTGGACGATACGGACACCCCGATAGAACTTGACGACCACCCTTTGACAGCCGTTGTTTTCGACGCTCGACCTTACTGGAGCACCGACACTCGTTTCACCACTTCGACTCTCGAAAGTGGGAACTCTTCGGGCGGTTGTGGTGGGATTCGGACCCCGTAGAGGAACCCGAGGCACAAGAGCGCGTACCCGAACGTTAGCCGGAACGCTTCTGCTGACCCTCGCTGTGTGGCCAAGAACGCAAAGAACAGCATGGTCGTGAGCGCCCACCCTGCGGTAACGAGCGGCGAAAACGCCACACTCAGCAGTCCAAACGTGAACCAGCTACCGATGAGTATCTTGTACCGAATCCGAAGGAGATGCATGGCCAAGAGTCGCGGCTGGGGTGCTGATTTCCGGAGGGTCTGTCCGACACCTTCGATGTATCCGCTCCGCCACCGACGTCTAATCTCACTCGCGCCTTTCGCGATCGGATGCATCGCAGCGACACTCGGTAAGCGGTAGAGGACACCACCGTCGAGTGTGAGCCTAAACCCGAGGTCGATATCTTCGAGTGACTTCTGGAACGGGTCGAAGCCACCGACTTTGGTCACTGCGGCCTTGTCGTAGAGGGCAACACCTCGTATGGCATCGACGCGCTGTGGCGTTCGGGCTCGACCACGTTCGTTGAGTTGCCCGTCGACGCCGACGACCTCCTGGTTGTCTTTGAGGAAGGTGTACGCTTCCGATACCCACCCCCGTTCGAGGTGCATGTCGCCGTCGACGTACAGGATGGTGTCACCTCTCGCGTACTTCGTTCCGACGTATCTGCCTGCAGACGGAGTCGTGTACTCGTCGTCGGTCAGTTTCAACAACGTGATGGGGAACTGCTCGGCGATAGCGACCGTTCTGTCGGTCGAATTCGAGTCGACGAGGATGACCTCGAACGGACCAACTTTCCGGCACGACTCGAACACGGACTCGAGACATCCTTCGATTCGTTCGGCTTCGTTGTACGTGACGACGACGACCGAGAGGTCCGGTTCTTCGGATGGGACGTCGTCACCCCGGCCGAGTTGGTCGTTTGAATCGAGTTCTTGTGTCGTGGTCATGAGTGGAGGAGGTATCGAACATATGACAGACAAAGAATACCGAGCAATGTCATTGGTTCTGTTATCCTATACCGTTGGTTCGGATATTGTTAATCTGCACCAACTGGCCGGACAGAGGACCAGTCAGTTCTGACTTCTCCTGCAGTAGGAGAGTGAAGAAGCTGGTTCGACGCACTACCATGACATCCGGTTTGTATGCCCTGTTCTTCCCTCGATTCGCGGATAGTACCCAGCAGGTACGGGATTGTTACGACTCATAGGTTCAGTATAACAAAGCACGTTTCAGTGCTGTCTCTATTCATATGGAGGACCGGAAGCAATCTTCGCTCACAACCCTTCTCATCGGTCTCGATGCGGCCTGTCTCGAGGTGCTCGAACCCCTGTTCGAAGCGGATGCACTCCCGAACCTGCAGACGCTCTTCGAAGACGGTGTGTATGCTCCGTTGGAGTCACAGGTTCCTCCATGGACGGCCAGTGCGTGGCCATCGTTGTATACGGGAATGAATCCTGGAAAACACGGAGTTTTCGGATTTCTCTCTTTTGATGGCTACGACGCCGACGTGGTGAACGCCACGGACGTTCGCCAATGGACGCTGTGGGAACTCCTCGATTATCATGGCCTGCGTAGCGTCGTGGTCAACGTTCCCGTGACTGCGCCACCGCGGTCGTTCGACGGTGCGCTCATCCCCGGATACGTCGGGCCAGAAGACCCACCGTGTCACCCTGCGGGTCTCCTCGACGACGTTCGAGAGGAAATTGGAACGTACCGAATCTACCCACACAAGCCAGAGCGCCGTGGCGACGAAGCATACACCGAGCTCGTTCGAATGCGGGGTGAAGCGTTCCGGTACCTCGCAGACCGATTTTCCCCGGATTTCGGATTCGTCGAGTTCCAACAGACGGACACCGTCTTCCACGAACGACCGGACGACCTCGACCTCGTCCGCACTGTCTACGAAGAAGTCGACACCCAAATCGGCTTGATACTCGACTCCACGTCGCCGCAAAACGTCTTCGTGGTCAGTGACCACGGAATGGGCCGGTACGACAAATACGAGTTCCGCGTCAACGAGTTCCTTCGAGACGAAGGCTACGTGTCGGTCCGCCACGGTGGGTCCGGCATGCCCTCGTGGGTCTCGATTCAAAAACGAGGCCTCGAGAAAGGTCAGTTCGAAGCAGAAGAAGACCGTTCGGCAGGGACGCTGAACGCTGCGATGGCAGTCGCCGCTCGATACGGACTGACCACGCAGCGAATCACGAGCGTACTGCGGACGCTTGGCCTCGCCAAGTACGTCGCTCGGTTCGTTCCGACGGACGTCAAGCGTGCTGGAACCACACAGGTGGACTTCCCTTCTTCGCGTGCGTACATGCGCGACCTAATCGAACTCGGAATCAGAATCAATCTCGAAGGACGAGAGCCGTCTGGGACGGTCTCGAAAGACGAGTACGAGGACGTGCGTCGAGAGCTAATCGACGCGCTGAAAGACGTTCGAACGCCGGATGGCGAGGTTCTGTTCGAGGACGTCGCTCCTCGGGAGAAGTACTTCCACGGCCCAGAAGCGCACAACGCGGTCGATATCGTCCTCGTCCCCTCGAACTACGACCACTACCTGAGTGCCCAACTGTACGGTGAGCAGTTCGGCGAACCGACCGAGTCGTGGAACCACAAGCGGTGGGGTGTCGTTGCTGCACACGGTGAGGCAATCGATTCGAGCGCTTCTCTCGAGGGTGCCCACCTGTACGACATCACACCGACGATTCTCGCGACGTACGGACTTCCGCACGACGAACAGATGGACGGAGAACCGCTCCCGGTCGTCTCCGGTGTCGCTCCGACGAGCTACCCCACGTTCGAACCTGTGGAACGAGTCAAAACGAACGACACCGAGGTGGAAGACCGCCTCGCGAACCTTGGATACCTAGAGTAACCCCGCCAATGAGTGAACTACGCGTACACGTATACGATAGCATCGAAGCAGTAAACGAAGGTCAGTGGAACAACGTGGTGACACAGTCTGCACAAGGAAGTGTGTTCCACCGCTACGAGTGGTTGGACGCCATCGAGAAGACGCTCCCGTACACACCACGGCACGTCGCCGTGACGAAAGGCGACAACCCAATCGCCGTCTTCCCGAACTTCGTGACCGACATCGACCTCCCAACCGGTGCAGCGATGGTCGAAAATCTCAGTTTCGTTCCGAACTTCCTGAGCGAGGCAGCGTCGTCTTCACGCTTCTTCGAAGAACAACCCCTCAAGCGGTTGATCTCTGCGACACCGGGATACGGTGGTCCAGTCGTCACCACAGACGAGACAGAGTCACTCGACTTGATGTTCCGCGCACTCTCGCAGGTGAACGGGCGGAACATCCTCTTTCACACCATCAAGGCGAAAGACCCCGAGTACATGCGATACGGGAAGTATCTCTCGAAACTGGGGTACGAGCCCAAACTGACCGACTGTCGGTTCGAACTGAACCTCACCGACGACTGGGACGAAATCCAACGGCGGATGGACAAAGAGCGGCGCAAATCCCTCCGCGACGCACACGAGGCCGACGTCTCGGTCCGTGAGGCCGACTTGACTGCCGACGAACTGGCGACCACACACGCGGCATATCTGAAAAACATGGAGCGCGTCCGCGGGCACACGTACCCGCTTTCGTTCTTCGAGGCCGTCGCGGCAGGACTCCCTGACCGGATGAAGATATTCGTCGCAGAGGTCGGTGACGAAGAGATCGGCCGATACGTCCACTTCCTCGACGACGAGCAAGAGACGATAATCTACTACTTCTCGGCGATTCCCGACGTTTCCAAACTCGACTACTACCCAGCAGAACTCCTCCACGAGTACGCCATCAAGTGGGGGATGGACAACGGCTACCGATACTACGACTTCGGGAGCACTGGGTCGACGTACACTGACGGTATCTTCAAGGCGAAAGAGAAGTACGGTGGACGACCAATCCCGACGCTTCAGTGGGACAAGGGAGAGTCGCCAGGGCTCTGGCAACTGTACAAGTTCGCGAGGTCCACGTACCGAAAATCGGCATACTGAGAACCATGAGCATCGAAATCACCGAAGCAGATTGGGATGATTTCGAAGCGTGGGATAGCTACGTCGAACAGTCGCCGATGGCGAATCTGTTCCACCAAGCCGAAGCGCTTCACATTCAAGAACGCCACTCGAACACGACGCTCCACCCTCTCGTCGGCAAAAAAGGGAACCAGGTGGTGGGGATATTCCCGCTCTTCAAGAAGGATAAGGGACCGTTCTCTGGCGTGTTCTCTCCCCCGCCACCGCTGTGGGTCCCACGACTCGGGCCAGCGATGCTCAACGTAGACGGCCTTCGCCAACGAAAACTGGAGAGCACGGCCAACGGCTTCATCGAGGGCTGTAACTCGTGGATTCGTGAGAACCTCCAACGGAACTACGTACAGATTCGGACGGAAGCGGCCCTGGCCGACGTTCGACCGTTCAAATGGGACGGTGGAGATGTCGTGCCCGAGTACACCTACGTCCTCGACATCACACCCGACGCAGACGACCTCCTGATGACGTTTACCAGCGATGCTCGAAAGAGTATCCGCAACTCGGACACGGAGGGTCTCACCATCGAAGAGGGGACGGTCGACGACGTCGGGCGAATCCTCCAGCAGGTCAAAGATCGATTCGAAGAACAGGGCGAGGCGTTCAACATGCCGATAGACTTCGCCGTCGACCTGTACGAGTCACTCCCAGACGGGCAGATTCGCCCTTACGTCGTTCGCTACGAAGGGACGTTCGTCTCTGGAATGCTCGTCTACGAGTACCGAGACAGGATGTTCCGGTGGCAAGGTGGTGTTCGCCCGGACGTCGACGTTGGGTTCTCCGTGACCGAACTCTTGGACTGGCACATCATCCAAGATGGAAAGTCGAGAGGCGTCACTCACTACGACCTCGTCGGTGCAGGCGACTCGCGACTCAACCGCTACAAGACGAAGTACAACCCCGACTTGGAGCTCTTCTTCAGCGTTCGCTCTGGCTCTCGTGGCATGAAGACTGCCGTGGACCTCTACAAGAACATCCTCTAGCTCCTCGTTTCTGACTCACGACCTCAGCTTTTTCGCGCTTGGTTGCTTACGGCTGCTCCGAAGAATTTGTTCTCCAGCAGTAGCACGACGTAGTTCGAACCGGACAGGGCGTGTTGTGTACTTCGTTGGTAGCCCGCCAGTGTTTGCTGTGGTCGGCTCGTACCTTCTTCGAGCGCTGTCTGTTCTCAGTTCTTGAACATTCCCTCTCAGTGTTCGGACAGGGGCGATGTCGTACCACCTCCTTCGTCTCGAAGCGCGCACACCGTTCGCAGAAAATAGTAGATTAAATGAATGTTTTTCCGGTTTCTCGGGATAATAACCGTCTTAACGTTCTCAGATAGCGACTGACGCTCCGCCGAATTTCGACCCGCATCTGGTCCGCTTCTCCGGTCTCCCCGTGTTCATACTATGCAGACTGTTAACACACATTAATTTGGGCATCTGCCGAATTCCTGTGAGCGCAGTATCATCAAATTACCACAACGAATTCTGGCGCTTCAGGGCTTCTAAAGCCAATAATACTCCGTTAATGGGGTTATTCGACACACATAAAATCGAGAAATCAATATTTGAATAATGTCCAGTTTATTCAGGTTTTTGTGACAATATTCGAATCTTATCGATGATTTAAGGACAAGGTTTATGTCCTAATGCTCATCTTAACCGGACATATGGTACCCGAAAGTAGTGGCAAACAGAATGCTGACGACGACTCCCTCCTGGGTCGACGGACCTACCTGAAACTTGGTGGGGCAACCCTCGCGGCCCTCGCGCTCGGTGCGGGCAGTGCGAGTGCGAAACAGTACCCATACGCTCTCGTCGTCGACGGCACGAACACGTCTGAACCGACGGAGTACGTATTCGAAGTCTCCGACGAGATTCAGAAAGTCTCTGCGGACAGCACTGACTCTTCGTCCGACAGCGTCTCTGGTGGTCGTGTCGAAGGAACTGTCACTGACGGAATCGACGCCTACGAGTTCTCCGGCGAGATTACTGGTTTCCGCTTCGACGGCCCTGCGCTCGTCAAGTACGGAGACAACCCCAAGGACATCGTCGAACACACGATCGAAGTCGTCTCGACCGAGAACCCCTCCGAACTCACCTACGAGTTTACCACGACCGGTGAGGCGACGAAAATCTTCAACGACACGAAGAACTCCGCCGAGGAGAAGAACGACAGCGTCTCGCAGAACTCCGATGGTACGTGGTCTGTACAGGGCTACACGGGCAACGGCTACGGTGACTCCTTCAAGTTCAAGGGCGAAATCACCGAGTTCAGCCCAGCTACCGGCCCGTTCAAGCTGCTCATCGACGGGCAAGAGGTCGACCCGTCCGAGTTCAGCTCTGCACCGGCTGAGCCGACGGACGACGCCACCCCGACCGGCCCCGCAATCGGTGGCGGCGATGGCTACCCCAACACCGTCTCGCCATCTGAGGCAGACTACCTCGTGTCCTCCACTAGCGAGTTAGTCTCTGCTCTCGACAACGCATCGAGCGGCGACGTCGTGTACGTCGAGGGCGGTGCCGAAATCGACGTTGGTGGCCGAGAACTGTCGGTCCCGAGCGGCATCACGCTCGCGTCTGACCGCGGTATCAATGGTGCAGAGGGTGGCCTCATCTACACCAACCGGAACCCGTGGGCGATGCTCGAAGTCCAAGACGACGTCCGCATCACCGGCCTTCAGATCGGTGGCCCGCGCTGGGATTGGGTCGAAGCGGACGACACCGAACTCGGTATCGACGCCCGCGGCCGCAACATCGAAATCGACAACATCAACGGCTATGGCTGGGGTTACGCTGTGGTTCGTACGAACGACGACACGCACATCCACCACTGTCACCTCCACCACAACCCACGGCAGGGCCACGGGTACGGTGTGGCGACTGAGGGCTCCGACAACCCCATCATCGAGTACAACCTCTTCGACCACAACCGCCACAGTGTCCAAGGGAACGGCGGTGGCTACACCATCCGGTACAACCTCGTGAAGGAAGGGGCCATCTCACACGTGTTCGACCAGCACCGGCCAGGTGGTACGACGATGAAGATCTACAACAACACGGTCGAAGTCACTGAGAACGCCTTCGATGGAAACCGAGTCCCCGCCGTGGCGATTCGGGGTGTGCCAGACGACGTCGCGGACATCCGCGACAACTGGTTCTACAACCCAGTCGAACCGCGCGACAGTCCGAGTGGCTGGACGCACGAGTCGATTATCCAGGTCCACACGGACGACTGGCGAAACGTCGAATACAACAACAACCACTACGGTTCGTCAGAACCGTCCTCGGATATCGGTCACCCGAGATAAGACGTACTCAGTACACCTGAAGGCTCTCTCGGGCCGGTAACCATCACCGAAAATGGGTGCGAGTATTCGTTCGTGCCCGACAGACGCTGAGAAGGAGCTCTTCCGACCCGTCGTTGGGTCACCGGAAGTCGCTTCGAGTGTCTGTGTTATTATTTCTGCAAACCTTGGGAGCGACTGCCACGGGACTTGCTGATGGGTTGGGATGATGATAATCGTCTCTCGAAGGCGCGTCGCTTCGGGGAAATCCTCGATGTAGGTCCAATCGTCATCGAGCCCCCAGATGTAGCGTTCTGCAGGGAGCCCCGCCCGTCGAATCGCGTGGTAAACGTCGTTTCGAGTCTCGGGCCCCTGTGGAATCCGAATTGCGACCCCGTACGGGTTCGCCCCTTCGTGGGCCCACGGTGTTAGCACGTGTATCCCGTCGATATCGAGGAGGTGGGTTCGGACCCTGTTGTAGCGTGCTCGTCGTTGGGACCGAATGCGTGGGGGAGAGGCTTCGGTCAGCCCGATTCGTGAGAGCATGCCCGGTGCGACGGGGGGCCAGGCGGAGTCCGGCATGGGGAGGACAGCTGCGAGGTCTTCGTAGAACGGTCGTGGGACTGCTCTTCCATTCAGCCGCCGGAGTGTATTTCGGAGGTTGAGTTGGTTGATGCCCTTCGTCGTCACGAGACGGAGGACTTCTTTCTTTTCCGAGACTGGTTCGGTCGGAGTCGGTAGGGCGAGGTTTCGTGTGACTGCGATGCCTCCAAACGGAGCGGGAAGCGTTTTGTGCGCACAGAATACAGCCGCGTCCCCGGTTGACCCGAGTAGCTTCCCCGTTGCGTCTCTGCTGAACAGGCCTCGCGCACAGTCTTCGATGACGGTGGCACCACTCGCGCTGGCAGCGGTTGCAACGCGCTCGAACGCAGGGTCAGCGAACCCGAGGTAGTGAACGAAGAGGACGACGTCCGGTGTGACTTCGTCGATGAGTGTCTCGATTTTGTTCTCTGGGTACGTGAGATCTTCAGATATCGGATAGTACACGATATCGTAGTCGTGTTCTCGGAACGGCCACACTGCACTTTCAGGGAGATACGCTGGCAGGAGCGCCGTTCCGCTGCTGGCACCGAGTGCGTCGAGAATCGCGTGAAGTCCCGTTCGCGCGTACGCGTACAACTGTGTGTGACCACTCGGAATCCAGTCGCTATCGTGTAACCACGGTGGATGTTGCGGGTCGGGCTTTCCGAGCCATCTGAGTCTGAATTCGGGCTCGAGTGGAATGAACATTGGTACCTACGATCTCCACCATCGCCCAACAGGCTCTCTGCGGGGTCGACCCGAAGAAGTGCTGGGCGTGTACCCGTTCACCACTGTGCAGTTTGCTGTGGGGCCACGGTCAGCGGACAATCGAACGAAGATAGCACTCTGTATGGTATTGTTATACATCGATTTCCTGTGTAAACTGGTCGTCTCGCACGCACTAGTGCCCAGCTTCGAACGCGCTCTCGACTGTTACCGACCGGCGGCGAGTGCAGACCAGACGGTCACTTCGGTCGGTCACCCGTCTATCCACGTCTCGATAGTCTTCGACCACTTTCGGATTGGTGATGGGAACGAATCGAGAATTGCGAGGAGTTCGTCGACGCTCAGGGCACCGGTCCCAATCGCAGCGACGAAGTAGACGGCACCTCCGAGGATGGGAACGACGACGAGCGCGAGCACGTCGCTCGAAATCAGCATATCCATGAGGTAGATAATCGGTGCCGAGACGAGCACAGTCGCACCGATTCGAAGCGCGCGGAAATCGTCGAGTGGGTCGTAGCCGATGTATCTGGCGCTCAGCACGTGGAGGACGAACATCGACCCGTACCCGATACTCGTCGCGACCGCGGCCCCGATGATGCCGTATCGGGGGATGAGGAGGAAGTTCAAGACGAGGTTCAGCAGTGCAGCACCGCCAGTGGCGATGATGAGTGGTTTCAGGTTGCCGTGGCCTTGACTAATCGCGTAGATGGGGCGTGCGATTGCGAATCCGAGTGCGCCCGGGAGGAGGAAGATGAGTGGTGCGACCACGGGTAAGAAGTCGGGACCGAAGTAGTACGGGACGAATCGGTCTGCGAGGATGGCTATTCCGATTGCCATTACGATGGTGAGCAACGCAGTGTACCGGGTGATTCTGGCAGAGATTCGCGAGACTCGTTCGTGTTCACCGCTAGACCACAGACTCGACGTCGAGTGGAGGAGCAGTGATTGGAGGACGATTGGGACGAACCACATGTACTCGGCGAGCGCCAGTGCCGCTTTGTAGTATCCCGTCTCGTCGTTCCCGAGGAACATCCGAATCATGATGACGTCGATGTGGTACAACGACATCACCAGCAAGACGAGCGCGATGTTGAGGACGTTGAACGTGAGCAGTTGGCGTTCGGAGAGTTTCGTCGTGACGGTTCCGACGACCGTCCGTAACGGCACGTACCGGTTGATAATCACCAATCCGAGGACTGCAGCGACCACGTCGCCGATGATATTCCCGAGGAGGAACCCGGCCACACCACCGCTGAAATACACGCCGAGTGCGAGTCCGATTCCGATCCAGAGAACCTTGTTCAGCACGGCAATCGGTTCAGAGAACTGTTCGAGGCTGAGTCCCAACAGCGTCCGATTGGTGAAGGCGCGGAACTGCGCCGCGATGACGAACACTGCGAGGAGGTAGAAGTAGATGACGTAGTCGGGCCCGAACAGTTGGTCGATGAATCCGGACCCTGTCACAGCGACGAGGGCAAGCGACCCGACTGCCGCAAGTACGGCCGCGAGTTTGAAATAGAACCAGATAACGCTGGCTTCCCAGTCGGCGTCGTCTCGATCTTCGGCGACGAACTTCTGGACGCCGCCGGTCACGCCAGAACTGATGAAGATCATCAGCAGCGAGAACACCGACAGCAAGAACGCGAAGTCACCGTAGCCACTTGGCCCAAGCACCCGAACGATGAGTGGAAGCGTCGCGATGGAGAGCACCGAGGTGGCGACTTTCGCACTGAATATGGACACGAACCCCTTCATCAGGGACCGGCTCATCGCACGCTCACCGCCCGGCTATTCGTGTTCACGTGTGACTGGGCCTGTTCGTGAGCGGCACACGAGCGCTTCGTACCAGTGATTCCGACGACGCTCTCTCGCTGCCGCCTCTGAGTCATTTCCGTTCACCAGTAAGAAGGTCAGTGCAGGTTTTGTTATGCTTCGAATAGCCTGTGTTTCGACCGACAATAGCCGATTTCGCGCTCGTCAGGCGTAGCGTTCCGTCCGTTCATCCACGAGTCGTTCGAGACCAGTTCGAAGCGACATCGTCGGTTCGAACCCCAAGGAGTGCTGTGCACGCGAGATGTCTGCCTCGCTCTCGTCGATATCTCCCGGCTGTGCTGGTTCGAACTGAATCGGCGAGGTGCTTTCGGTGAGTTCGACGATCGTCTCTGCGAGTTCGCGGATGGTGATACACTCCCCAGTCGCGACGTTGTACGACCCGCCGACGTTGCTGGTCGTCGCTGCCAGCAGGTTCGCCTGAACGACGTCGTCGACGTGGACGAAGTCACGGGTCTGAGTTCCGTCGCCAAATATCACGAGTGGGTCGCCGTCGAGTGCACGCCGGACGAACGTGTCGATGACACCACTGTACTGGCTCTGTTCTCCTCGTCGGCCGTACACGTTGAAATACCTGAGTGCGACCGTCTCGACACCGTAGAGGTCGTGATAGAGCGTCGTGTATCGGTCGAGTGCGAGTTTTTGCAGTCCGTACGGCGAAGTCGGTCTGAGCGGGTCGTCTTCGGTGATGGGAACACGAGTTGGCTGGCCGTACACTGCCGCACTGGAGGCGACGACCACGCGCGCGTCTTCGTCTCGTGCCCGGTCGAGGATGGAGAGCCCACCGTCACAGTTCACTTCGTGTGTCTGGAATGGCTGTTCGACCGACGCACCGACGTCGACGATTGCTGCTTCGTGGAAGATGACGTCGACGTCCTCAGTCGCTTTCTCGACTATGTCTTCGTCGAGGATACTCCCCTCGATGAGGGTGACGCCACTCGGCAGGTTGCTCCGAGTGCCACTGGTGAGGTCGTCGAGAACGCGAACGTCGTTGGTTCGATGGAGGACGTCGGCGAGGTGGCTGCCGATAAACCCCGCACCTCCCGTGATAAGCACTGTCTGCCCCGAAAGCGGTGAACTCATTGTCGAATGATAGTGGGCATGCAAGAAAGTTGTACACCGACAAACACGGCTAGTTCACAGTTACTCGCGTGCGTGTGTCGGGTCTCTCCAGTGTCCGACCGAGTGTGCAGCAAACGTTCAGGTAAATGAGAACTTAACGGTACGAAATCACCCAACGAGCAGTCTCACATTACGCCTTCAGACTGCTCTACGAGACGCCGTGGGTCTGTACGTTTGTCGTCGTATTCGTGAGCGTCGGCAGGCTTCGAAAAAGCGGGGACGCGTGGACGTTGGTCCCGTCTCTTAGAGCACGTCGTCGTCGAGACCACCGGGGTCGCCAGCGGTGTCGAACAGGTTGTTCTGGGCGCTCTGGACGAAGTCCGACTGGACACCGCCCTCGTCCTGAACAGGGGCGCCGTAGGCGTCCATCCCCATCGAGAGGAGTTCTTCGACTGCCTGTTCTTCGCTGATGAACTCTTCGTCGACCAGTTGTTCGAATTCTACGAGCAGTTCGTCCGGGAGGTTGACTTCAACGACGGGCATACACCGGGGTTCGTGCTCAATGTACTTGAGCAACCGGGTGTGCGTGCTCCATGTGTCGGTGAGACACTGCGGAGAGACAGCGCGCAACGGTGGTTCGGTCCCGTTGGCGTTCGTCTCCGTAACCGCGTGTATTATGCACTCCCATTGGGACTGTCAGCGTACGCGACTGTGTTCGATGTAACACTCGACCACGAAACTTCCACCGAGGAACTGGACCACGGAACTACCACCAGAGGACTACGACGTGACACGGGACACAGACGAGAGAGCAGACGACGCCTCCGGTCTCACCTCGGGGGGTGAGTTAGGATGGCTCCCCGAGCGAATCGAACTGCCGAGCGGCGAGTGGGTCATCTACCCGCCGGGGGAACCTCGCCCTGCGAACTTTGCGCTTCGATTCGAGAAGGCAGTCCCGGGGGTCCTCGTCGGCACCGAGTCGGGTGACGCACCCGGCGTCCACGTCCTCCCGCATCCCGGTGGACTCTCTCTTTCTGCCCGGTTCGGTGGTATCGTCGACGACTCGGTTCGTGAGTTCGAGACGCCACAGTCCGAGGAGGAAAGAGCGAGGGTCGAAGCCTGGGTCCAACGGTGGATACACCGCATCGACGACCGAGCGGAACGAGCACGTATCGACTCGGCGTGTGCTCCGGTCCCGAATGCGGGGAGTCGGGTCGCGGGAGCACTGTTCGAACACTTCGGGAGCGCCGACGCTGTTGCAGCGGTCGTCGTCGAAGGTGACACTGCCGCACTCCGTGAGGTTCCCGGTGTCGCCGAGCAGACGGCGACCGACCTCGTCGTTCACTACGGGAGTGACACGGAGTGGGAGTACTACCGCCAACGACACAACCGCGACGCGACTCCCTGAGTGCGTATCCATCCGTCAGAGACGTTCTGTCCACTCGCTGCGTCCAC
The DNA here is from genome assembly GCF_009674585.1 of Haloferax marinisediminis. Taxonomy (NCBI): domain Archaea; kingdom Methanobacteriati; phylum Methanobacteriota; class Halobacteria; order Halobacteriales; family Haloferacaceae; genus Haloferax; species Haloferax marinisediminis. Next base: position 152,204 of record NZ_WKJP01000005.1, read on the forward strand.
TCTCGGAGCGTGTGAGCGCGTGACTCAAACGAGTATTTGTCTCTCACGTAGGGTTATTTTCTCACCCGACCAGATACTGGTATGTCCCCAACACGCCGGTCGGTCGTTCGCACATCTGCCCTCTTGTCTCTCGGCCTCGTCGCTGGATGTCTCGGGACTGGTGGTGGCAGTGGTTCGGACGACGACACGACCGATATGGACGACACACCGTCCGACTTCCCGACAGACTCTTCTGACCCCTCGGGTGGAACGCGGCCTTCGGGTGGGCCGGGAATCACGCTGACTAGCGTCGACTCGTCTCCCGATATTCCGCTCGAACCGATGGTCGAGGTGAGCGAGGCCGTCGCGACAGACGAACGCCCACCGCAACTTCGAATCACGCTCACCAACACGAGCGACGAGACTGTCGAAGTCGGCGAGGGCCGTGCAATCTTCTTCGAGTACGTCACCGACACCTCGAACGACCTCATCTTCCTCCCGGCAGGACAGGAGTACCCTGCCGAAGCAGGGTGCTGGCGACTCTCCGACCCCATCGCCGTCACAGAGGAGTACCGAATCGAGTCGTTCGACCCCGGCGAGTCGCGGTCGAAACTGGTCGACCTCTACGGGGCGACGAAGCAAGACGGCGACGAGGAGACGTGTCTCCCGGTCGGTGAGTTCCGTTTCGAATCGACGTTCACCGTCGGCGGACTCTCCGGCGGTGAAGAGGACCGAAAGACGGCGAAATGGGGCTTCTCACTGTCTCTCGAGTAAGATACGAGGTGGTCGCCAGCGTCCAACGCCAACACAAACAGCGGTTCCCAACAGACCGAGAACGCGCCACCTCTTGCTGTGCGACCCTGTGACAAATGCATAAGTCTCCCTCCGAGCGTAGGGTGTGTATGGTCGCCAATCGATGCCGGACCGGTTCGCCCATCTCACTCACTTTGCTCACCCCGCTCATTTCGCCGACCTCTGTGCTTGCACACCTTCGACGACCACGCTCGCTGGGAAACGTCTCGAATGAGTGACGAGGTTCGCCTCGGCGTCGATGTCGGCGGAACGTTCACCGACGTTGCGCTGTTGACAGACGGTTCCGAACTCGTCACGGCGAAAGTTCCCACAACAGACGACCAGAGCGCCGGCGTCATCGACGGAATCGAGAAGGCGTGCGACCAGGCAGGAATCGCTCCGAGCGACGTCGACGTGTTCACACACGCGATGACCGTCTCGGTCAATGCCTTACTCGAAGACGCCGGCGCCAAGACTGCGCTCGTCACCACCGAGGGATTCCGTGACGTCCTCGAAATCGGACGCCAAGCACGACCCTCGCTGTACGATACCCGCGTCGACAAACCCGCCCCGCTCGTCCCACGCCGCCGACGATTCGAGGTCGCTGAACGAGCAACCGTCGACGGTATTCAGCGCTCAGTCGACGAACAGCAGGTTCGCGAACTCGCTGCGGACATCCGGGAGTGCGGTGCTGAAAGCGTCGCGGTGTGTTTCCTCCACGCGTATCTGTACCCCGACAACGAACGAACTGCCGCCGGTATTCTCCGTGACCTGCTCGACGTTCCAGTCTCGACGTCGCACGAGGTTCTCGCCGAGTTCCGTGAGTACGAACGGACCTCGACGACCGTCGTCGACGCCTACGTGACGCCCACCATCGACGCCTATCTCGGCCGACTCGAATCGCGTGCCGACTCGCTCGGCATCCCGTCGCCTCGAATCATGCAAGCGAACGGCGGCCTCGCTCCGGCGGCAACCGTCCGAAAACACGCCGTCACGACAACCATGTCTGGCCCCGCCGCAGGTGTCGTCGGTGCCGCTGAAACGGCCACCGACGACGAACTCGATGGTTTCGTCACGTTCGACATGGGTGGGACGTCCACTGACGTGAGTCTCGTCCGCGACGGCGAGGTTGCACAGACGACCGACGCGGAAATCAACGGACGGCCTATCAAGACGCCCATGGTCGACGTCGAGACAGTCGGCTCCGGTGGGGGGTCTATCGCGTGGGTCGATTCCGGCGGTGCGCTCCGCGTCGGCCCTCGGTCCTCCGGTGCCCAACCGGGTCCAGCATGCTACGGACGCGGTGGGACAGACCCGACGGTTACAGATGCGAACGTCGTCCTCGGATACATCGGTGGAAGCTCAGCACTCGGCGGAGAACTCTCGTTGGACGAATCCGCGGCGGCAGACGCACTCGACTCGCTCGCCGCCGACGCAGAACTCGACGATGCGCTTGACGCGGCGCGTGGTGTGTTCCGTGTCGCAAACGCCAATATGGCACGTGCAATTCGGTCGGTGACGGTCGAACGTGGCCTGGACCCGCGTGGGTTTGGACTGGTTGCGTTCGGTGGTGCTGGCCCGATGCACGCCGCGACGCTCGCCGAGAGTCTCGGTATCGACACCGTCGTCGTTCCGTATGCGTGCGGCGTCCTCTCGGCGTACGGATTGCTCACGGCCGACGAAAAACACGACTCAGTGCAGACGGTTCGGAGCGTCCTCGACTCGCTCGACACTGCGACAATCGAGGCTTCCTACGACCGACTTGCGGCCGACGTTCTCGCGGACGTCGAATCTCCAGCGTCTGCGACCATCCAGCGCGCTGCTGACCTCAGGTACGTCGGACAGAGTTTCGAGTTGACCGTTCCGGTCGACGCTGAGTTCGACGGTGATGATGTCGAGCGACGGTTCCACGAGGCCCACGAGCGGGCGTACGGCTACCAGCTGTCCGACCCAGTCGAACTCGTCAACGTTCGAGCGACTGCTGTCGTCGAACGCGACTCCCCGGAGGTTACCTATCGTGGCGGCACAGGTACTGTCCGTGAGACTCGACCGGCGTTTTTCGGGACGGAGTTCCACGAGACGCCGGTGTACGACCGTGAGTCACTTTTGCCGGGATTCGACGTCACGGGGCCGTCGGTTCTCGAACAGGACGAAAGTACGGTCGTTGTCCCACCAGCGTGGCGTGGGACTGTCCGTTCAGACGGGTCGCTCGTCGTGACCCGAGGAGGTGGCGACGAATGAGCAGCATCGACGCCATCTCGCTCGAAATCATGCGAAATCAGTTCGAGAGCATCGCGGACGAGATGGGACAGGTCCTCATCACGTCGTCGTACTCACCGAACATCAAGGAGCGTCGCGACTGCTCGACGGCGCTGTTCGACGCCGACGGCCGACTCGTCGCACAGGCTGAACACATCCCGGTTCACCTCGGGGCCATGCCCGAGGCAGTGAAGACGGTCCTCGAATACGACCCCGAACCCGGCGACGTGTTCGTTCTCAACGACCCGTTCGACGGTGGAACGCACCTACCGGACGTCACGATGGTCTCACCGCTCACGGTCGACGGCGAGATTCTCGGCTACGCCGTCTCGCGAGCACACCACGCCGACGTGGGTGGAATGACGCCCGGGAGTATGCCCGCGGGTGCGCGTGAAATCTATCAAGAAGGCCTCCGAATCCCGCCGGTTCGACTCGTCAGAGGCGGTGAGATAGCCGACGACGTGATGGCGCTCTTCTTGGCGAACGTTCGCAATCCTGACGAACGCCGTGCCGACGTTCGGGCGCAACTCGCGGCAAACGACCGCGCCGCAGAACGACTCGGTGACCTCGTCGACGAACACGGCGTCCCACAGGTTCTCGATGCCTTCGACGCAGTCATCGACTACTCACGAACCCGTGTCACTGCGGAACTGCGGGAACTCCCGGATGGGTCGTACCACGCCCGCGACGTGCTCGAAGGCGATGGCGTCACCGACGAGGATATCCCAATCGAAGCCACCGTCTCCGTCTCTGGAGAGTCGATACACGTCGACTTCGACGGGACGGCACCACAGGTCGCTGGCAACGTCAACGCACCGTTGGCGGTGGCGAAGAGCGCGGTGTACTTCGTCGTCCGCTGCGTGACCGACCCCGAAATCCCGCCCAATCAGGGCTGTTACGACCCTATCGAGGTGACCGTTCCCGAAGGGTCGCTCTTGAACCCACGGCCCCCGGCAGCGGTCGTCGGCGGAAACGTCGAGACGAGCCAACGGGTGACCGATGTCGTCTTTTCTGCCCTCGCGAAGGCAGCGCCAGAACGTGTTCCCGCGCAAGGACAGGGGACGATGAACAACCTCACGATTGGCAGTCGCTCCGGTGGTGCAGGCGGGTTCACGTACTACGAAACTATCGGGGGTGGGTTCGGAGGCCGAGCGAGTGGCGACGGCATGGACGGCGTACAGGTCGGCATGACCAACACGCTCAACACACCCATCGAAGCACTCGAAGCCGAGTATCCGATGCTGGTCGAAGCGTACAGTCTTCGGGAGAACAGCGGCGGGCGCGGAACGTACCGTGGTGGACTGGGTATCGTCCGCTCACTCACCGTTCAGACGGATGCGACAGTCTCGCTCTTGACTGAACGCCGCCGTGTCGCACCGAAAGGACTCGCCGGAGGAGAAGACGGGACGGTCGGGAAGAACGTCATCGACGTTCCCGCCTCGACAGACGACGAACAGGGTGATTCCGGTGCGACAGAGACTGCTGGGGTCGTTCCAGCGAAAATCACCCGTGACGTGCCTGCAGGCACGAGGGTGACTGTCTACACTCCCGGCGGTGGTGGCTATGGTGACCCAGCAGACCGTTCACGGGAAGCCATCGAGCGAGACGTCGCCGACGAGAAGATGGACTGAGGTTACAGATGAACTGAGGTTACCAGAACCGGTTCTCGTCGAGACGAGTGAGCGCCGCTTCGATTGTGGGTTCGTTACGAGAGAACGTGAATCGAACCCAGTCCGCAGTCCCTTCGGTGTAGAAACTGCTTCCGGGGACGGTTGCGACGCCAGCTTCACGGATGAGTCGGAGGCTGAATTCGGTGTCGTCTACGTCGCCCGGATAGCGGGTGAGCATGTAGTAGGCACCGTCCGGTTTGACGGGGTCTAAGCCGACGTCTCGAAGTCCGTCGTAGAGGATGTCACGGCGACGTTCGTACGATGCAGCGAGGTCCGTGTAGTAGTCGTCGGGGAGAGAAAGCGCCTCGACGCCCGCCTTCTGGAAGGGTGTCGGCGCACAGATGCTCGTATAGTCGTGGACTTTGCGGAGTTCGGCAGAGAGTGGCTCGGGTGCGAGGGCGAACCCGACGCGCCACCCAGTCACGGAGTACGTTTTCGACATCCCCGTACAGACGACAGTGCGGCCAGCGAGGCCGTCGATTTCCACGGGACTCACGTAGTCGTCTGTGTAGACGATGTGTTCGTAAATCTCGTCGGTGACGACGATGAGGTCTTCTTCGGCCGCAACGTCCGCGACGAATTCGAGTTCGCTGGGCGTGAAGACGTTCCCCGTCGGGTTGTGTGGGTGATTGAGGATGAGAATGGACGCGTCTGCAGCAGCCTCTTTGAGCGAATCTGCGTCGATTTCGAGGCCGTCCGTAATGTCGAGTGGAATCGGGCGACCGCCCGCGAATTGGACGGCAGGAATGTAGCTCTCGTAGGTTGGCTCGAAGTAGATGACGCCGTCACCGGGGTCACAGAGTGCGAGGAGCGTCGAGACCACCGCTTCACTCGTTCCGGTGGTGACGGTGACTTCTGTCTCTGGGTCGTAGGAGACGCCCTTCCAGTCGGCGTAGCGTTCTGCTATCGTCTCGCGGAGTTCCGGAAGTCCCCACGTAATCGTGTACTGACTCGACGTGTCGATCGCGTCCTTCGCGGCCTGTTTCACGCGCGGCGGGGTTTCGTCTTCGTCGGGAATCCCCTGCGACAGGTTGATTGCGTCGTGTCTGTGGGCTTCGCGCGTCATCTCCCGGATGACAGACTCACGCATCCCATCGACACGTTCGCTCCCGACCGGTCTGGAGAACGGAGACGGAGTTGGCATACGTGGTCTGCGTCTGTCTGCCACATGAATCTTGGCGGGAATTCGTCTGTTATCGCCCCCAGTTGACGGGGAACGGTGTGTCCTCTGTTCGGGAGGAACCAGAAGCACGAGTCGTTCACAAATTCAGTGTGCAGTCAGAGAGTAGTTGACTACTACCAGTTATCCCACAACGGGTCTGTCTCTTTCCTCGTCTTTCTCACACAGGTGCGATACAATACCTCCAAGTGAGAACACAAAGACGCACTCGACTTTGTTTTTGAAAGTATCTGTGTCTCACAGTCACTGAATCGAAGCAAAAAACGGCATAAGAATAGCCATCGTATGTTCAGATGTATGTCAACGACCATCCGGGTTGAGGAAATGGGCTGGGAACATCGAGCACAATGGCGACGCCGATCCACAGCTCTCGTCGAGGCCGTCGAAGGCGTAGAATAGTCAGCACAGTCCTCAAACGGACTCGTCGGGCGGACAGTGACGGACTGAGATACCATTCTTCGCTTGGATGTGTGCTCGCCAACTACCGGTCACACTCTCTGCTCGAACAAGCCCGTGTGGGTTGATAACAAGAGACAATATATGAACGACACTAACCACGACCACTCGAACGGACCACCACATCCGGAACGAGAACACCACCACGAGAGTACCGAGCAAATCCACGAAGAGGGTGCTGAACACGTGCACCGGTCAACGGAGAAACACGCACACAGCGACCACATACAAGACGAACACCGAGAACACGAAGAACCGACACACGACTCCCACAGAGTGCATCCAGAACACGAAACGCACGTCCCTGAAATGCACGAACACGGAGACGACCACAGGGCACACACCGACCACACCGGACACGAGCAGATGTTCAGACGGAGGTTCTGGGTCTCGCTCGCTCTCTCGATTCCAGTCATCTATTTCAGCGAGTTCATTCAGGATGTCTTCGGGTACACCGCGCCCACGTTTCCGGGGAGTGTTTGGATTACGCCAGTTCTGTCGGTAGTTATCTTCGTATACGGTGGCCTCCCGTTCCTCTCGATGGCCCGGACGGAACTCAGAAACCGTGAACCGGGGATGATGATGCTCATCTCATTGGCGATCACTGTCGCGTTCGTCTACTCTCTGGCCAGTCTGTTCATCGAAGGGACGACGCCATTCTTCTGGGAACTGGTCACGCTTATCGACATCATGCTGTTGGGCCACTGGATGGAGATGCGCTCTGTTCGACAGGCCTCGGGTGCACTCGACGAGTTGGCGAAACTCATGCCAGATACTGCTGAGCGGATTACTGAACGTGGTGACACCGAAGAAACTCCCGTTTCAGAACTCGTCGAGGATGACCTCGTACTCGTTCGACCGGGTGCGTCTGTCCCCGCTGACGGTGAAGTCGTCGAAGGGGACTCATCAGTAGACGAGTCGATGATTACCGGAGAATCACGACCGGTCGATAAGGAGCCCGGTGCGGCGGTCATCGCAGGGACAGTCAATCAAGACGGGAGTCTCCGGGTCCGCGTGACGAAGACCGGTGACGAGACGGCCTTGGCGGGAATCATGCGTCTCGTCGAGGAGGCCCAACAGTCGAAGTCACGAACGCAGTTACTCGCTGACAAAGCAGCTGGATGGCTCTTCTACATCGCACTCGCAGTCGCGGGAATTACGGCTATCGCGTGGACCGTCGCGATCGGATTCAACATCAACGTCCTCGAACGCGCAGTCACAGTTCTCGTCATCGCCTGCCCGCACGCACTCGGTCTCGCAGTCCCGTTGGTCGTCGCCATCAACACGTCGACGGCTGCCCAGAATGGAATGCTCATCCGCGACCGAATCGCCATGGAGGAAGCCCGAAACCTGGACATCGTGATGTTCGACAAGACTGGGACCCTCACCAAAGGTGAACAGGGACTCGTCGGCGTCGAGATTGCGGGCGACTGGGACGAACAACGAGTGTTCGCAGTCGCCTCTGGTGTCGAAGGCGACTCGGAACACATGATTGCTCGCGCCATCAGAAACGCCGCAGAAGAACGTGGCATCCCACGAGCGAGTGTCTCGAACTTCGAGAACCTCCGTGGCCTCGGGGTTAAGGCTACTGTGGACGGCTCGACAGTTCATATCGGCGGGCCGAACCTCATCGAGACGCTCGGCATCGAACGCTCAGCGGACGTTGCAGCCTTCGCATCTGAAGCGGGAGCGAATGCCCAATCTGTCGTCTATCTCGTTCGGGATGAGTCCGACATCGTTGCCGCGTTCGCGCTCGCAGACGTCATCCGCGACGAGAGTCGTCGAGCCATCGATGCGCTGCACGAGATGGGTATCGAGGTAGCGATGCTGACGGGAGACTCTGAAGACGTCGCTCGTTCCGTCGCCGAAGAACTCGGAATAGACCAGTACTTCGCGGAGGTGCTGCCCGAAGACAAAGACACGAAAGTCGCACAGCTCCAGTCCGAAGGAAAACTGGTCGCCATGGTCGGTGACGGCGTCAACGACGCTCCGGCACTCACCAGGGCTGACGTCGGCATCGCAATCGGGTCGGGGACGGACGTCGCAATCGAGTCCGGCGATATCATCCTCGTCGACAACAACCCATTGGACGTCGTCCGCCTCATCAAGCTCTCGAAGGCGAGCTACCGGAAGATGCAGGAGAACCTCGTCTGGGCGACCGGATACAACGTCTTCGCGCTCCCACTCGCAGCAGGCGTGCTCGCCCCATCGGCATCCTCCTGTCGCCGGCCATCGGCGCGGTGTTCATGTCGCTTTCGACTATCATCGTCGCAGTGAACGCCCGCCGACTCAAGGGGGTCGACCTCTCGGTGACCCGATAATGTTCCGAGAGGACGCTCACTTCGGTGGGCATGTCATCACCCCCGGTGAGAGGCGAACCTTCCGCTTCGAATGCGGCGAGACGTATCACGGCGACTCGCTTGAGATTCCAGTCACTGTCATCAACGGTGAGTTCGAGGGGCCAACAGTCTTCTTGACTGCTGCTGTTCACGGTGACGAACTCAATGGCGTCAAAATCGTGCAGGAGGTGGCACGACAGTACGACCCCGAAGATATCCACGGAACGCTCGTCTGCCTCCACGTGTTGAACGTGCCGGGGTTTCTCGCCCAGCAACGATACGTTCCAATCTACGACGAGGATCTTAACCGGTCGTTCCCGGGAGGTCCTCACGGGACGCTAGCCAGCAGGCTTGCGAACATGGTTTACACAGAATTCATCTCGAACTGTGACCTCGGCATCGACTTCCACACCTCGACGCGCAACCGAGCGACGATGTACCACGTCCGTGCCGACATGCGCGACCCGGACGTCGAGCGGGTGGCTCGAGCATTCGGCACAAGTGTTATTCTCGATGGCAAGGGTTCGGTCGGAACGCTCCGGAGAGCGGCATGCAGGGACGGCATTCCGACAGTCACAGTGGAGATGGGGCGTGCACACCGGTTCCAGACGGCTCACCTCGATCGGGCTCTACACTGCGTAGCAAGCGTGCTCGCAGAACACGAGGTCCTCCCCGACCGACCAGTTTCGTGGCCCGGATGGACTCGTGTGGTCGCCCGTGGTGGCGAAAAGAGGTGGCTCCGCGCAGAAACCGCTGGGCTCGTCGAAATGAAGTGGGGGCCGCATCCGCTCGTCGAAGAGGGCGAGCCCCTGTTCGTCGTCTCCGACCACTTCAAAGACGACGTGGAGGTGGTTCGTGCACCATCTACTGGCCTGGTCGTCGGTGTTCTCGAAAACGCAGTCGCGTATCCGGGCCACCCGCTGTGTCATTTCGTGACTGTCGACGAACGAACCGCCGATATCATCCGCGAAGACATTCAGCGCGGTGTGTTCGACATCTACCGTGAAGGGGGCTTTCAGTGGCCAGAGCCTCGATGGTACGCTGAACATCGTAGTAGCCCAGCCCGTAACACGAGTACATAGAATGGTCTCATCGTGATTTCTGTACCGAAGTGGAGTGACGAACCCCTACGCGGTACTCTCCCTTCACGAAACGGTCGGGGTAGTTAACCGATACAAGCGTTATTGACCGACCGTTACGAGCGACCAGTGAATTTCATTCTACTCACCGACGAAGAGAGATGAGAAGAACCGCGAATCCGAGACCGATGCCAATCGACTCGATGAGGTGAACGATGATGATATCGAATCCAGCGAATTCGAAGAGCACCCCTTCGATAAACACGCCGACGGTGATGATACCGAAGCCAATCGAGGCATTACGGAGGTAGGGTGCCCGTGTCTTTTGGTATGCCTGATAGCTGTAGAACGTGATGAGGACGCCCAGTAAAAGAACGACCAACCGAACACCGACCAACACCGCAGTTATCATGTCTACCATTGGATTACCCTCACGTTACCCTGTACTCACGCCCATACAATGCGTAGAGGACACTCAACATACCGATTGCGACGATTATCGTCGCGACGGTTCCCGCATCGGAGAGTGAGAGTCCGACCACGTCGAACAGAATTCCCTCGATGACCGCGCCGAAGCTGATGAAGACGAAGCCAACTGCGACGTAGAACATCGGTTGACTGTCGTTCCTGCGGTATCCTCGATAGGCCTGATAGGCGATCAAAAATCCGAGAAGCATCGTGACGAGCTTCGCGACGACGAGTCCGACGTGCATACTATCGTTTCCTCATTTCGTCCCAGATGCGCGTGAATCGGTCAGCCGCGTCTTCGCGGAGTTCGACCCGCACGTCGAACCCGGTTTCGAGGAGCTTGACATCGACTCCTTCGAGTTGCGCTTCGTACTCACTGTAGTGATGTCCGCTCGGGTCGATGTGTGTTCGTTCGACGAGTAAATCGTGTTCCAGAAGCGTATTGACACGTCGGGAGATTGTCGAAACAGACATCCCACATTCCTCGCTGAGGGCTTTTGCAGAGAGCTGTTCGCGGCGTGTCGCTTCGAGAATTGCGCGTGCATAGTCATCGTCGAGGATGGCGAAGATCTCCCGACCGTCTCGCTCCTCGTTCACAAACCATATTTCGAGAGAGGGGTATAAAAAAGAACGGCGATTTGCTGACCCAGCAAATCGGCTTTCCGTACTATACGTTTCGGTGTCGAATCCTCATCTGTAAGGAGACCAAGACCATGTCCGAAGACAATCTCACCCGCCGGCGGATGCTTCAGCTGACTGGTAGTGCGGCAGCCATCGGACTTGCTGGCTGTGCGGGAGCACCAGCGAGTGACGGACAGAACCAGGCGCAGGCAGCCGATGAATCGCATACCGAGACCGAAGCAGCAGAGGAGAGCCACGACGATAGCGAGAGTGGACACGGTGAGGAAGAGGAGGGCCACAGTGACGAAGAAGAGGGCCACGGTGAAGATGGGCACGGACACGACGAAGCGGTCGGTTCGCCGACTGACACGGCCGAGGTGAAGATGGTAACCACCGATAACGGGTACCACTTCGAACCGCACGTCGTGCGTGTGAACGTCGGTGGGACTGTAACGTTCCACAACGAGAGCGGCACGCACTCGACGACGGCGTACCACCCAGATAACGACCAGCCACAGCTCGTTCCCGACGGGCAGCATCGTGGGATAGTGGTATCCTGTCGGAAGCAGGAGCAACCTTCGAACACACCTTCGAAACCGAGGGCGTCTACCACTACTACTGCACTCCCCACGAAGCGCTCGGCATGATTGCGACGGTAATCGTCGGCGAACCGGAGGCACACGGTCAACCCGCGTTAGAGAACATGCCGTCGGACAAGCCCGAGGAGGTCCAGAACAAGCTCAAGGAACTGAACGAGATGGTCAACAAAGCGCTCGGCCACGAACACTGACCACCTCCTGAATCCCAGGGGCCTCTGAACCCGAACCCGAAGACCAGAACGTGTTGACAGTGGGGTCGGTGGTGAGAGGGAATTGTCTGCCACCACCTTCCGGATTTCTCGTGACTCCACAAAAACTCGTTCGGTATATCGACATAAGGTATATCGACTCCAGGAGTCCAAGAGAGTGAATTGTGTTCTCTGGAGCGGGCTACTCCTACAGGACTCAAGCTCTCGGCCACGAACACTGATCAACGAATAGACGGGGATCCGTTGGGGTGTCTACTCCCTGTTTGTCTATTGCGCCTGTGCTGACTAGAGAGAGCAAATTTACCAATCAGTGCGCCGTCTCGCCCGTACATTGTACCGACTGACTCGGAAAGAGTACTCGACCTTCCCCGTCGACAGTCGACAACTCAATTCTGTGCTGGGTCTTCGACACGTCGCGTGCTGGCGTTGGGTTCGAACACAGTAGCCAACTTCTCGCGCATCGCCTGCCGGCGGAACGAGCGGCGTCGTTCCTCTGAGAGATAGTTCGACATGACGACTTCGGTGCTTTTGGACCCCTGGTCGGCCGCGACGCCTTCCAACTGCGAGAGCATGTCGTCGACTGCTTCCTGGTAAGCCGTGTACCAGAACCGCCGACAGAGTTTCGCGGTCGGCGTCTGGCCGTCGACTGTCACGCCCGCATCGGTGGCGAGTCGCTTGAACCGTCGATTGACTGTCTCGCGGGCGATGTGGCCAGTCGAGGACCGAGAGGATGGAAAGAGCGCGCCGTTCCAGTCTTCGTCGGAGAGGTCGTCGATTCGGTCGGCCACGGCATCGACGCCGTAGAGGAGTGCCACTGTCCCCGGTCCGTTCTTTCGTTCTTCGAACGTGATGTGTGGGTCGTCGCCGGAGAGACTGAGTTGTGACGCGTCGAGCGATGCGAGTTCGTTCGGGCGCAGACCCCACCCGGCGAGACCGAGAACGAGGAGACGTTCTTCGAGGTCTGCCGCTGCGGCGTACACTTGCCGGACCTGCTCGGCGGTCATCGTTCGGTTGTCTGGTTGGCCCTGTTCCCAGCGGAACTGTTTCGCAGCGTTCTCGACGGGGTTGTATCGGGCCCGCCGGAAGTCCACGAGATAGTCGTAGAACGCGCGGACCGTCTGGAGGTACTTGAGTTTCGTCCCGTCGGTCGCCAACTCGTCGTCGAAGACGTCGAGGACTTCCAGACACCGGGCAATCTCGTCGGGTTCGGCGTCCCTGTCGTCCAGCCGTTCGAGGAGGGTGGCGCGACCGTGGAGGTCACGGTACACACGAGCGAATCGAGCGAGGTGTGTGCGCCGGGTTGGTATCGTCGATTCGGCCAGTCCACGGCGGGATTCGAGCATGCCGAGGTACGATTCGAACGCCTCGACTGTCGCGTCGTCTTCGATGTGCCACTCGTATCCCGTCGTGTCGTCCACGCCGAGCCCGACTACGTCGACGAAGAACTGACGAGGGGTGAGGTCGTGTTTCTCTCGTAACGCGTACGCGATTCCCGACCATCCGTGGTCGGTCAACCACTCGTACGTCGGAACGTCCTGCGTCGGGTCCATTCCGTCTCGGTCCATCGCGGGTGCGATGGTATCCCAGTAGAACGATTCGAGTTCGTCGAGTGACTTCCGAGACCAGTTCACGCTCGCCCACCTCTGTCGGCGTCGTCGTCGCGTCGCGTTCCGGAGACCATCGTTCTGGTTTCACGGCACGTCGGAGAGGGATTAACACTTTCTCTCGCGGAGAGTGCCCGTACTCACCCCATATGTGACGGGACGTAGATATTTCTGGGTGACGTGCCAACAGAGAACCGATACCAGATGAGCGGAAACAATGGGGGTGTTCCGTCGGGACAGACGGAAGGGGGTGGCGAGTCGCTCGTTTCGTCTGACCCATCGGTCGATGTGGGCACAACCGCTGACGAAGTGACGGTTCTCGAGAGTGGGACGGAACTCGAACGAACAATCGACCTCCGAGGTGGACTTGCAATCGGCGTCGGGACGATGGTTGGGGCAGGGATTTTCGTCTTTCCCGGCCTCGCCGCCGGCAACGCAGGCCCTGCTGCCGCGCTGTCGTTCGTAATTGGTGCGGTCATTGCGCTGCTTGTCGCACTCCCAACCTCGGAGTTGGCGACGGCGATGCCGAAGAGTGGTGGTGCGTACTACTTCATCTCGCGTGGGATGGGAGCGCCGTTTGGGGCCGTCGTCGGGATTGGTCTGTGGCTTGGTCTCGTCTTTGCATCGGCGTTCTATCTCGTCGGATTTGCCCAGTACGCCGTCGCCGTTCTCGAAGAGATTGGTGCGTCGGCGATAATCGTAGAGTCCGTTCCGTTCGTTGCCGTCCTCGGTATTGGATTCGGACTGCTCTTAACCGTGGTCAGTGTCTTCGGGACGGAGAACACGACGAAACTGCAGAACGGAATCGTGAGTCTGCTTCTCGGTATTCTCTTCATCTTCCTCCTCTACGGCTCTCTCGACACCCTCGGCCTCTTCGGCCGCGAGACGGTTCCTGAACAGTTCCTGCCGTATGGGTCGTTCAGTATCTTCACAACGGCAGCGCTCGTCTTCACCTCGTACCTCGGGTTTGCACAGGTCGCGACCGTCGCGGGCGAGATTACGAAACCAGGGCGGAATCTCCCGTTAGCCATGATTGGCTCTGTAGTCATCGTTGGGACGCTCTACGTGGTGACAATACTCATTTCGACAGGTGCCTTCGGAAGCGTACGACTCTCCACGTTCGGCGAGACGGCCATCGTCGAAGTCGCTCGTTCGTACCTCGGTCTCCCTGGGGCTATTGCAATTCTCGTCGCTGGACTTCTCGCGACAGTTTCGAGTGCGAACGCATCGATTCTGAGTTCTTCGCGTGCACTCTACGCTTTGAGTCGCGATGCCTTGGTGCCGACGCAACTTGGCCGAATCAATCTGCGATACGGCACACCACATCTCGCGCTCGCTCTCGTGGGAGGCCCGACGGTCGTACTCGTCGCAGTGGGTCGGACCGAGGTGTTGGCAGAAGTGGCCTCATTTTTGCACCTCATCTCCTACGGCCTCATGTGTGTTGCCCTCGTCGTCCTTCGGCGCTCGAACCCCGAGTGGTACAACCCCTCGTTCCGGGTCCCTGGCTATCCCGCAGTGCCTATTGTGGGGGCCATCGCGAGTTTCGGCCTCGTTGCGTTTATGCAACCGCTCTCACAGGTAATCGGTATCGTCGTCAGCGTCGCTGCATTGGTGTGGTATCTGATTTACGCACGTGAGGTCACTCTCAAGGGGGTGCAAGCAGATGCGTAAATCGCCAGAGATTCGGGTTCTTGTCCCGGTTGCCATCCTGAAGGGGCAGGTGATTCCAGACCAGATGGTTCGCCTGCTCTCTCGTGCCACTGTTGTTCTCCTTGGATACTACGAGATTCCTGAACAAACGGCCCCTGATCAAGCACGTGAACAGTTCGAAGCGAAAGCGCAGCACGAACTCCAGGACTTGGTCGACGCGTTCGAATCGTGTGGTTCCACGGTCGAGACGCGCCTCGTCTTCACTCACAACATTTCACAGACGACCGACCGAATCGCGACTGAAGCCAACTGTGATGCGGTGTTACTCTCGAACCCTGCACCGACGATCGACCGTATCATCGTCCCGATTAAAGAGAGGATCAACGCCGAGGCTATCGCCAAAGTTGTCGCGGGTGTGAGCAGCCACCAAGCGGTCGAAGTTACACTGTTCCACGCTGCATCCGACGAAGCAGACGTTCAATACGGTGAACAACTGTTAGGTGAGGTTTCGGACGAACTCGTCGTCCTCGGCGTCAGCCGTGACCAGCTCAACAGAGTCGTGACAGTTGCACAGAATCCGCTCCAAGCACTCATCGTGGCTGCAGAAAACCACGACGTCGTCATTATGGGTGAGGAGGAACCAACGATTCGTGGCCGGTTGTTTGGTGAGACGTCTGACCGTGTCGCAGAGCAAACTGTCGGTCCTGTTCTCGTCGTTCGGCGACCACTCGAACCGAACAAAAGTGGTGATTCGAGAGAAAACTGAGCGAGCGACGCTCGATGAACGTCCATGTAGAATTGACCATAAATAACAATACCAAATTGTCGGTTGTCGAGCACCAGATAGCCATGTATTAGCTGGTCTGGCTTAAAATTTTTACAATTTTTAAAAATTGTAGAAGGGTTTATGGAGGCATAGTACTACGAAATAACCGATATTTCTGTGGATGGGTATTCATACTGATTCCCCTGCCACAGAGGAGAGCGACGAACATCTCTGCACCCTCTATCTTGTGCACTTTGTACCTTACTGCTGGCAGTCGCACCCGCCACGTTCGACTAGTTCGTCGAAGCTGTACTGGCTTCCACAGTCGGCACAGAACACCTGTACGTCGACGAGCACGTCGGGAGACCCGACGACGATTTCGTCTTGGTTTGCGGCCGACTCGATGGCACTCTCTGTCACCGCGGCGAGTCGCCCACGGAGTCGCTGGACTCGTTCGGTCGGGTCACTCCGTTTGCGTTCTTTGGAGGCACCGCGATACGAGGTGAGATAGGTGTGGACGGCCTGATGAGAGACGAAGTCGTCTTGCAGGCCGTCGACGTCGATACCGGCCCGTTCGAGGCGACCACGTGCACGAGTTCGTTCGGCACCAGTCGCGTCGTCTTCGACTAACGCGTCGTAGAACGTCTTGACTTCACCGTCGAGCAAGTCGAGACCAGCGTCTGTCGCCGCAGTCTTGAGGAGTTCGTGGTTGAACACGTCGGCGAGGGTCCGCAGACTATCTGCATCCTCGTCGTCGGTCCACCGGTCTTCTAACTCCTCACCGAGTCCGTTCAACCCATACGACTCGATGAGGCGTCCGACCTTCGAGTTCGTCGGATTCGGTCGGTCGTCTGGCATGTGTCGAGAACATGCATACCACAGGGATAACGGTTTCCATTACATCGATACGCGTGTAACCGAATACGAACAATTATTTGTGGTCAATCACTGTAGAGAGGCATGACAATCACCAGTCGCGCTGCCAGCGTCACCGTTGAGGCGCGTAATATCGGAGGAATCGAACAGACTCACGTCGAGTTCGAGCCTGGAATTACGATTCTCGTCGGCCGGAACGCTACTAACCGAACGTCGTTCTTACAGGCGTTGATGGCCGCGCTCGGGAGCAACCGGGCGTCGCTGAAGGCAGATGCCGACGAAGGTGAGGTGTCACTGACGGTCGGTGACGAGACGTTCACGCGCGTCCTTCGTCGGAAGGGGTCGAACACTGTCACGAAGGGTGACCCATATCTCTCTGACCCCGAACTCGCCGACCTCTTCGCATTTTTGTTAGAGTCGAACGAGGCACGCCGGGCCGTCGAACGGGGCGACGACCTGCGCGAACTCATCATGCGGCCCGTCGACACCACGGGTATCGAAGCCCAAATCACGCAGTTGGAAGCCGAACGGCGAAAACTCGACGAGCGGTTGCGTGAAGCAGACTCCCTCGACCGGACGATCGCTAACTTAGAGCAACGCGAAGCAGAACTCGACGCGAAAATCGACGATGCTCGCGAGCGTCTCGAAGCACTCGAAGCCGAAATCGAGTCCACAGAACAGACCGACACCGGTGACAACGAGGTCCTCGACCGACTCAACGACCTGCGTTCGACGCTCGAGAACGTCCGGTTCCGTCTCGAAACGGAGCGCCAGAGCCTCGAAGCGCTCCGCGACGACGAGGAAGACATCCGTGAGGCACTGGACGAACTCCCGGACGAGACCACCGACTCCCCGTCTGAACTCGAATCGAAGCTCTCGAAGCGCCGGGAGCGTGTTCGCGAACTCGAATCACAGATGAACGAGATTCAGAACATCGTCCGCGTGAACGAGTCGATGCTCACCGGTGGGAACCGTGGTGTCACGAACGCGCTTCGGAGTGAAGACGCCGGTGGCAGCGTCACGGACCAACTGCTCGGTGGTGACGACGTCGTCTGTTGGACGTGTGGGTCCGAAGTCTCCGCAGAGACCATCGAGGCGACGGTCGAGCACCTCGAAGATTACCGTGCGTCCCTCGCTGCCGACCGACGAGAAACACGCGAAGAGATAGACGACCTCTCGGCACGACTGGACACCATCGAGGAGCGCCGAAGTCGCCGTCGAGAGCTCTCTTCTCGACTCGAACAGACTGTCGCAGAGCGCGAAGAGACGCTCGACCGAATCGCCGACCTCGAATCACGCCAGGACGAACTCCGTGAGGAGATTACGACGGTCGAAGCGAAAGCCGAGGACGTCGACGACGAGACTGACGAGTTGGTCGAACTTCACTCGAAAGCGAACCGTGCAGAACTCGAACGCGAGCGACTCGAGACTGAGCGAGAGCGCGTCCGTGAGCAGTTAGACGAAGCGCAGAACCGACAGGACGAACTCGCCGACCACGAACGCCGCCGGTCGGAAATCGGTGACGAGATTCAGGAACTTCGCGGCCGTATCGACCGAATCGAGGCCGACGCCGTCGAGGCGTTCAACGACCACATGGAACGGGTGCTCGACATCCTCCAGTACGAAAATATCGAACGCGTCTGGATAGAGCGCGTCCGCCGACAGACGTCCGGGCGTGGACAGTCACAGGACCAGAGCCAGTTCAATCTCCACATCGTCAGGCAGACCGAGTCGGGTTCTGTCTACGAAGACACCGTCGACCACCTCTCAGAGAGTGAACGGGAGGTCATCGGCCTCGTGTTCGGTCTCGCCGGCTACCTCGTCCACGACGTGGCTGAACAACTTCCGTTCATGCTCTTGGACTCGCTGGAGGCAATCGACTCCGAGCGAATCGCTGCGCTCGTCGAGTACATCCACGAGCACGCCGAGTACGTCGTCGTCGCACTGCTCCCCGAAGACGCATCTGCCCTCGACGACGGACACACGAGAATCACAGAGATTTAATTTCGGAGTCACAGTTCCCTGTTGCTGATTGTATTTTGTTCTGATATCGACAACCTTTGTGGGATTTTGCATCCTGTGTGTTCGAAACGCGGAATAAATACAAAGAACACGATTTATTCGGATGGCCGAGCGAGTGGATGTCGAGTCGTACAGTTTCGTCCTGCTTCACGCGGTGTCACTCATCATCTCAGGTCGGGGGCGTTCGGTAGGCGTTCGTTGGTGGACAGACTGCGATTGCCTGCTGGAGCGCGCGAGAGTCGACTCCGTGAGGTACTTGTCTCACAGAAAACAGCTGTTGCGTGGTTCGTAGTTTGTGAACCGGGTTGGACTGTCCCTACAGAGTGACGTGGTGTTACGAATGTAGGCGTGTAACGGGGTGGGGGTTCAGCTGAACGTCGGGAACTCGTCGTCCGACTCTTCCATATTGACGTTCACCTCGATGACGTTCGCGGTGTTGACGACGCTCTCGATGAGTTTCTCGTGGTACTCTGGCTGCTTCATCCGGCGAACAGGCCCGGAGACGCTGATAGACCCGAGCACGCGGCCGTGTCGGTTCGTCACCGGGGCGCCGATTGCTTGCAGGCCTTTTATTTCCTCTTCGTCGTTGAGTGAGTATCCACACTCACGAATCGTCTCTAACTCGTCGAAGAGTTCGTCTCGGTCGGTTATCGTCTCCTCTGTCTTTGCCGGAAGTCCGTACTGGTCGATAATCCAGTCGACGCGTTCGCGTGGGAGGTGTGCCAAGATGGCTTTGCCCGTCGCCGAGAAGTGCAGGTAGTCTGCTCGTTGGAGTTTGTTCACCTGATAGTCGCTCCCGACGGCCGTCTCACCGCTCACCTTGTACAGGTTGATACCCAAGCCGTGCTGTTCGGTGGCCAGATGAGCGTACTCACCGGTCTTCTCGGCGAGTTCTTCGATCTCTGGCTTTCCGATACGGTAGAGGATGTTCTGGTACCGGACGTACTCGCCCACGAGGAGGAACTGGAGCGAGAGTTGATACGTGTCGCCTTCTTTGACGACGAACTTCTCCGCACGGAGCGTACTCAGGTAGTTGTACACGACGCTCTTCGAGAGGTCGAGGTGATTTGCTAACTCGGTCACCCTCGCGCCGTCTAACTCTTCGAGCGCCCGAACTACGTCGAACGCGCGAGACACCGTCTTGAGGGTCCGCGGCGAACCGTTCGTGCGTTCGTCGGTCATAGTTTCGGTCGTCGCCCCGAAACCATAGTTGTTTGTATTTCACGAACTCTTTACTACAGCGATGTGGCCTCTTACCCGCTGATTTGGTCATCTACAGGCCCTCAGTGAAACCTACAGAAGTGAAAACGAGCAGCTTGTGTCTTCTGACTGGTGCATGTTCCCGATACAGCATTCTGTTTTCATTCTGTAAACGAAGCCTTCTGAGTGCTCTCGTTACGACGTGCACTCCGACTCGGTGGGGACACTCTCGGGGCCGACGAACTCACACACCTCTCGTTCAGACAGGTGTGTCGAACACGGTCGATTCACGAACAGTCGAATCGCGAATGAACAGAAAAGTGGCGTGTGACAATCGGCAGCAGATGGTTGTGAGCGGTGTCGACAGCGAGCCGAGACTATTCGACTGTTCAGCTTCGCCAGTTATCCGACTATTCGGTCGCCAGTTTGGCGAGCGCACCTGCGAGGACCTGTGTCGCCTCGGCGCAGTCCTCCCAGTCGGTCCACTCGCGTGGGTTGTGAGAGATTCCATCTCGTGACGGTGCGAAGAGGAGCGCCGCATCGGTGACTTCTGCGACGTGCATCGTGTCGTGGCCCGCACCAGAGTGGAGGTCGAGTGTTTCGAGATTTGCGTCTGCACCGGCGTCGTGGAGCGCATCGCGACAGCGGTCACTCATCTCGACTGGCTGTCGGTCCCACGGATGTTCGAGCGTCGTCTCGACGGGGCGTTCGTCTTCGATACGGTCGAGGCTTGCCTGGGCTTCCTCGATGATGTACTCGATGGAGTCGTAGTCGACGTCGCGGATGTCGACTGTCAGTGTCACCTTCCCCGAGATGACGTTGGGCGCGTTCGGCGACACGTTGAGCTTTCCGACGGTACCGACTGCCGTTTCGGAGCGTTCGGTGCGCTCGTTCGTCGCCTGCTCGACGTCCAGGACGAATTCGCTGGCTGCGGCGAGGGCATCGGAGCGGTCACCCATGAGTGTCGACCCGGCGTGGTCGGCCTCACCGGTTATCTCGACGGAACATCGGGAGAGGCCGACGATGCTCGTAACGACTCCAGCGGGGACGTTCGCGTCTTCGAGTCGCTCCGATTGCTCGATGTGAAGTTCTATCCACGAATCCCACTCGGCGGCGTCGATTCGGTCTTCGCCTCGATATCCGATGTCTGCGAGTGCGTCGCCGAGGGGGATTCCGTCTGTATCTTCGATCGAGAGCGCTTCGTCGCTGTCCATCTCGCCGACGGCCACGGCCGACCCGATGAGCCCACCACCGAACCGCTGCCCCTCTTCTTCGGTGAAGTTGACGACTTCGACGGGTCGAACGGGTTCGACGCCCGCATCCTGCATCGCTCGGATACTTTCGAGGCCTGCGTAGACCCCGAGTGGACCATCGAAGATTCCTCCCTCTGGGACGGAGTCGAGGTGGCTTCCGGTCGCAACTGGTGCTGCATCCGGGTCTGCGCTTTCGGGGACCCAGCGACCAGCGATGTTTCCGACTTCGTCGATGTAAATAGAGAGACCAGCGTCTCGAAGTCGCTCACAGAAGAACTCTCTCGCTCGTCGGTCCGCTTCACTCCCAGTGAGTACCGTCCGCCCACGTCCTTCGCCCGTGGGGATGGCACCGAACTCCGCGTTCGACTCGATGTCACTGCGGAGTCGCTGCTGATTGACTCGCATACTGGCCGAGTCGTAACTAACCCTATTTACATATTTGGGAACTGGAAAAATGTGCGCAGTTACTCGGCGGGCCGTCCTCGACGAATTGAGGGGCGACTCGTCGTGAAGAATGGGCGCTGATTGGGGAGCCAGAGAAGTGTGCTGGAATCGGACAGAATTCCACATCTCTTTGACAATTGGCTGGAATGTATTCTCACTGAACAGTTCTGGCCGGGAATGGTCGAATACACCGCAGCAACCAAAATTTTTATCACACATTAGTGGATTTGGGGTTCTATATGCAAGAGAATGACAAGGGGACCGAATCTCCCGATAGCAGCGGCGATGGTTCGATCCGTGGCCGTTTCGACCGCCGTACCTTCCTCGGCGCAGCAGCGACGACGGGCGCTGCAGCACTCGCAGGATGTACCGGTGGCAGCGACGATGGCGGCGAATCCGGTGGAGACTCTGGCAGTTCGGGCGGCAGCGGAGGTTCCAGCGACGACGACACCGAAACGGCCGAGGCAAGTGGCGGCAAGCAAGGTGGCACGCTCCAGTGGGGCGGTGCAGTTCCGGTTCAGGGTCTCGACCCTCACATCGACACCTCCGCGGCGTCGAAGCGCGTCCTCGAGAACATCTACGAGGAAGTCGTCGCGCTGCAGGACGACTACTCCATCAAGCCGCATCTCGCGAAGTCGTTCGACCAGTCGGACGACAACACGCTCCTGACGTTCGAACTCCGTGAGGGTGTCAAATTCCACAACGGCAAGGAGATGACCTCCGAAGACGTGCTCGCGAGTTACGAGCGCGTTCAGAACGGCGACTACCTCGCCACGGGATTCTTCGAGTTCGTCGAGGAACTCCGCGCCCCCGACGACTACACCTTCGAGATTCAGCTCACCGAACCCTTCGCACCCTTCCTCGCGAAGATGGCGACGGCGGAACTCTCTGTCATGCCGGCCGAGAACGCCGCGAAGGACATGGTCGAGACTCCCATCGGAACGGGCCCGTACAAGTTCGATAGCCGTGAAATCGAGACCTCGTTCACGATGGTTCGCAACGAGGACTACTGGGGGACCTCCGACGAGGACGGCCCGTTCATCGAGGAAATCGTCAAGAGCGAGATTCCGGACCCGAGCGTCCGTCTCCAGTCGTTCCTCGCCGGCGAGTACGACTTCATCAACGGCATCGCGCCGAAGGACGTCTCTCGCGTCGAACAGGCACCTGACGTGCGCTTCGAGAAGCAGTTCCCCAAGTCGCTCGTCTACCTGGGAATGAACTGTGACGTGGCACCTTTCGACAACAAGGACGCCCGCATCGCACTCGACTACGCCATCGACAAGGAGAAGGTCGCCGAAGCGGCTCTCTACGGCACCGGTGAGACCACTGCGTCCCCTGCAGCACCCGGAAGCCCATGGGTCAACCCTGACGTCGAACCGCGTCCACGTGACCTCGAAAAGGCACAGGAACACCTCGACGCCGCCGGCATGTCTGACGGTTACACGGCGACGTTCAAGATTCCGCAGTCCTACCCGACGCAGGTGCAGGCCGCAGAGGTCATCGCGGCCGACGCCGCCGAAGTGGGAATCAATCTCGAAATCCAGCAGATCACGTGGAGTACGTGGCTCTCGGACGTCTACTCGAAGCGTGACTTCCAGGCGACGACGAGTTCCTACCTCGCACTGTGGTACCCCGACGTGTCGTTCTACAAGTTCCTGCACCCCAACGGTGCGTTCTTCTTCACCAACTGGGTGAACGAGGACTACAACGCACTCGTCGAGGAAGCGCGTACCATCTACGACGAAGACGAGCGCGCGGAGCTCTACCACGAGGCGACGCAGATTCTCCACGACGAACGTGCCGGTCACATGTTCCTGTGGTGGCAACCGAGCCTGTACGGTGCAGCCTCGCAGTACAAGGGTGACATCGGTGCACCCGACGGGTCGACGCTGCAGTTCTCCGACAACTGGCTCGACCGCTAACCCCGGTTCGACCCCACAATTTCAATACATAATTTCATACAATGTCGATGTACAACTACGTCTTCCGGCGCGTTGGCTTCATGGCGGTGACGCTGTTCTTCGTCACGCTCATCGCCTTCGCCGTCACCAACATCCTCCCTGGTGACGTGGCCCTCCTCATCTTGGGCCCCAACGCGACCGAGCAGTCGCTCGAAGCGCTCCAAACTCAACTGGGACTCAACCGCCCGCTGTACGTGCAGTACATCGACTGGGTCCTCGGGCTTCTTCAGGGGAACATGGGCGAATCACTGCGATTCGGCGAACCCGTGTCGGCGCTCATCGCCGAGCGCCTGCCCCGTTCGCTGATGCTGGCAGTCGCGGCGACGTTCGTCGCCGTCGTGCTGTCGATTCCGCTCGGCGTCTACGCCGCAATCAACCAGAACGAGGCGCCCGACGTGACCGCGTCGATGTTCGCCTTCGTCGGCATCTCGATGCCCATCTTCCTCTGGGGGCTGGTGTTCATCTTGGTGTTCGCCGTTTGGCTCAATCTCTTCCCGACCGGCGGGTATGTTTCACCGAGTGAGGACCTCGTCGGGTCGCTCACTCGACTCGTCCTCCCCGCGGGAGCGATGGGCTTCGCACTCACCGCGTACATCATGCGGATGACCCGGTCGTCGATGCTCGAAGTGTTGAGCGAGGAGTACATCAACCTCGCGCGTGCGAAGGGGATGAGCCAACGCGTCATCGTCCTTCGGCACGCACTCAAGAACGCTGTCATCCCCGTCATAACGGTCATCGCGTTCCAGTTCAGTTACGCGTTCGGCGGGGTCGTCGTGCTGGAAGAGGTGTTCTTCTGGCCCGGAATCGGCCGGTTGACGTTGACCGCAATTCAGAGCCGCGACATCCCCCTCATTCAGGGGTGTATCGTCGTGGTCGCACTCATCTACATGTTCTCGAACTTTGCCGCAGACTTGCTGTACGCGTACTTCGACCCGCGTATCCGCTACGGAGGTGACGACTAATGGCAACCGAACAAGAGACCGACGAAAGCAAGCCACTCATCTCGCAGTCGCAACGCGAACGAATGGCGCGCTTCGTCCGGAAGTTCCGGAGCAACACGAAGGCGATGCTCGGCTTTACCATCGTGGTGATGCTCGTGCTCGTCGCCATCTTCGCGCCCGTCATCGCTCCGTACTCGATAGAAGCGACGAACATCGAAGACCGGTCACAGCCCCCGTCGGTCGAACACCCGTTCGGAACCGACGACCTCGGACGTGACATATTCAGCCGCGTCGTCATGGGAAGTCGCATCTCGCTGTACGTTGGCTTCGGTGCCATCTCCGGTGCGCTCGCCGTCGGTGCCGTCATCGGTGTCGTCGCCGGGTACGCCGGGGGGTTGACAGACGAGATTCTGATGCGCGTCATGGACGCGGCGATGGCGTTCCCGCCGGTGCTCCTCGCACTGACGTTGCTCGTCGTGCTAGGTCCGGAGTTGAGTAACGTCATCATCGCGCTCGCGTTCGTCTATACACCGTACATCGCTCGCGTGTCGCGGAGTGCGGCGCTGGCCGAGCGCAACGAGGCGTACGTCGAGGCGGCCGTCGCCCGTGGCGAGAGCGACTCGCGCATCGTCTTCAGCGAGGTGTTCCCGAACTGTACGGCACCCATGCTGGTGCAGGGGTCGCTCAACATCTCGTTCGCCATTCTCGCGGAGGCGAGTCTGTCGTTCCTCGGTCTCGGTGCACAGCCACCGAAGCCCTCGTGGGGACTGATGATTAACACGGGCCGCGGTTTCATGGAGACTGCACCGTGGATGCTGCTGTTCCCCGCGCTGGCTATCGGTATCGCCGTCGTCGGATTCAACATGCTCGGTGACGGCCTGCGCGACGTTCTCGACCCCAAGGTGGAGGCGATAGAATGAGCACACACGCGACGACGACCGACCGCGAGGGTGACGACGGTCCCCTCCTCGACGTTCGCGGACTCAGAACAGAGTTCCGCACCGAAGAGGGGCCAATCGTCGCCTCGAACGAAGTGTCGTTCTCGCTCGACCGCGGTGAGACCATGGGTCTCGTCGGTGAGTCGGGCGCAGGGAAGTCCGTCACGGCGCGCTCGATAATGCGCCTCATCGACTCGCCGGGCAGAATCACCGGTGGTGAGGTGGTCTTCGACGGTGAGGACCTCCTCGAAAAGACGGACGCGGAGATGCGCGACATCCGCGGCAACCGCATCGCGATGATTCCGCAAGACCCGATGTCGTCGCTCAATCCAGTGATGACCGTCGGTGAGCAGATTATCGAGACGATTCGGCGCCACCAAGACGTCTCGAAAGACGAGGCACGGCGGCTCGCCATCGAGTCGATGGACGAAGTCGGTATCCCCGACGCGGCCGAACGCATTGACGACTACCCACACGAATTCTCCGGCGGGATGCGCCAGCGTGTCCTCGTCGCGATTGGCTTCTCGTGTGAACCAGACCTCATCATTGCGGACGAACCGACCACCGCGCTCGACGTCACGACGCAGGCGAAGATTCTCGACCTGCTCAACGAGATGCAAGAGCGCGAAGGGACGGCCGTCCTGATGATTACGCACAACCTCGGCGTCGTCGCACAGACGTGTGACCACGTCGGCGTGATGTACGCCGGGAACCTCGTCGAGACGGCGAGACTCGCGGACCTGTTCGACAGGCCGCGTCACCCCTACACGCGGGCGCTCATCGACTCGATTCCGGAGGTCGACACCGACTACGACGAACTGCCGACGCTCGACGGTGCGATGCCCGACCTCGGTAACCTTCCGAGCGGGTGTAACTTCGCACCCCGCTGTCCGAACGCGACCGATGCGTGCCGGTCCGGCGGTGACCCGACACTCGATAGCGTCGATAACTCCTCGTCACGTGCAGCGTGTATCCACGCTGAAGACCTCGACCTCTCCGAGAGTACGGTTCCCGAAGCAGGAGTCGGCAGAACGGAAATCGACCGCAGCGGCGAACCGCTGTTCGAGGTCAGCAACCTGAAGAAATACTTCAGCGCGGGCGAAGGCGTCTTCGGCAACGTTCACCTCTCGTTCGAGGGCGGTGGCCTGCCGACGATAGAACGTCGGTACGTCAAGGCCGTCGACGACGTGAGCTTCGACGTCTACCCCGGCGAAACCGTCGGTCTCGTGGGCGAGTCCGGGTGCGGGAAGTCGACCGTGGCCCGCACTGCGCTCCGACTCCTCGAACCAACAGAGGGCGAAGTCTACTTCGAGGGCCAACCACTCCACGAACTCGGCTCCTCGGAGGTTCGGAGTCTGCGCCGCGAGATGCAGATGATCTTCCAGGACCCACAGAGTTCGCTCAATCCGCGGAAGACGGTGGGACAAATCATCGGCCGGGCGATGGAGAAACACGACATCGCGACGGGCGAGGAGAAACGAGAGCGCGTGGGCGACCTGCTCGAACGCGTCGGCCTCTCGCGGCCAGCAGCGAGCAAGTACCCTCACGAGTTCTCTGGCGGGCAACAACAGCGCGTCGCCATCGCACACGCGCTCGCCGTCGAGCCGAAGCTCATCGTCTGTGACGAACCTGTCTCGGCGCTCGACGTGAGTGTCCAAGCGCAGATTCTCAATCTGCTCAACGAGATTCAGGCAGACGAGAACATCTCGTACCTGTTCATCTCGCACAACATCGGCGTCATCCGGCACATCTGTGACCGCGTCGCTGTGATGTACCTCGGGAAGATTGCGGAGTTCGGGGACATCGACGACGTGTTCTCGGCGCCGTTCCACCCCTACACCGAGAGTCTCCTGTCGGCGGTTCCGCACGCGAACCCTAACCGGCAGACTGACCGCATCCTCCTCGAAGGGAGCGTTCCGAGTCCCATCAACCCACCGTCGGGATGCCCCTTCCAGACGCGCTGTCCCAAGAAGATTGGCGACGTCTGTGAGCAGGAACACCCGGGACTCGAAGCGATGGACGACACCGACCACTACATCTCGTGTCACCTGTCGGAAGCAGAGATGAGTGAACGCGATTCGTTCATCACGCCGTCGAAACAGGCGGAGACCAGTCCGGCGGATTCGGACTGAGGCTCACGGGCACCCCTTCACTATCAGCGTACCGCCACACAACAGAGGCACCCACTACACGTCTACTCGTGTACAACGCTATTTTTCTGGTCGATTTTTGTCTGCTTCAGTACTTCACGCCGAAGTCGAGAATCTCGTCTGGATAGTGCTCGAAGAGCTCCTCGGTCTCCGACCGAATCTGTGGTTTCGCTCGACGGGCCTCGGCGAGTAGCGTTCGGAGGTCGCCGACTGGGTCGTCAGCGAGGTCGACGCGGAGGTTGTGGAAAAACTCCGGGGTAGGTGCATGGACGAGCAGTGCGGCGCTCATCTCTCCTCGGTCGTCACCGCCGGCGGCCTCGCCTGCTTCGAGTGCTGCAACCAGTTGTTCGGCCATGTCCCCGTCGGTGGACTCGAAGGCGTCGGCAGTAGCATCCACGACGTCACTTCCGGCGAGCATGTTCCCTGCGACGGTGTAGTTGTCCCCGACGCGGTGGCCTGCCCACTGGACACATTCGTCACCAGTGAAGACGTACTCGCTGTCCACTCCGACACCGTGGACTTGCCGGTAGGCAGCGTAGTCGTCGGCCGCGAGAAGGTCGGCAAACGCGTCGTCGATGCGTTCGCCAGCGTCGGCACGGGCGACGGCGTCTCGGCCGTGTTCTGTTTTGGTGTACGATTGTGTCACTGCTGCGCCGGTGGCGCTCACGTACGGGCAGGTTGCGCCCACGGAGACTGTTCCGGTGGTCACTGCTGCGCCGAAGGTGTTCGTGTCCGGGTCACGGGCCGCTATCGAGAAGGTTCCTGGGACGTGTCGCATGCTACTCTACTCGTTCGGCTGGTTGTCGGGGTGGAATAAATAAACTCCCTCCCCCTGCAGAGAGACAGGTCGCGGTTCGACGATTCACGACACTCTACAGAAATTGTCTCTTTAGTAGTACAGTACCGACTTTGTCAATTGTATCAAGAAAGTAATACTATCTAACCTAAATAAGAGAGAGAAACTCCAACTGTCTCTGATTCGGCCGTTCTAAACGCTCGAAATTGCACTATCTATCTGTTCGGTGACTGCATACTCCCGATAATGGCTAGTTACAGAATACTCTCGTTCAGCTGAAACGACCGGCTATGTCCCGTCGTCTGGTCGCTCACACGAGAGGTCCGCCTCACAGCACGCGGAGCGGTATGCCGACGGATTGCGAACGAGTTTGCAGTCTCGATACCGGTAGGCGACGTCGTCCCCACAGTCGGTACAGGTGAGGACGTATTTTGGGTCGGTGAATCGGCGGACGCGGACCGGTGCGTCGACGGCCGTCGCGCGTCGCTTGAATGCGGGGCCGTGGTCGGTCGCGCCGAACGCCTGAAACTGTTCGACGTGAACGAGTTCGTGTCTGAGTGTCGCGGCCCACTCGTCTCGCCCGAACGAGTCGAAGGCACGCCAAGAGAGTGACATCGTACAGGTCGGGACGGTTTCGTCGGGTGTCTGTGTCTCCCAGTCTATCGTCGTGCCAACCTTCGCATGTTCGATTTGAGGTGTTTTCACTGCTGCTGCGCGCCGCTTCGCGCGGGTGGACACCTCCCACTCGACTGAGTCGACGTCGACGGTGAAGCCGTACTGTTCGACGGCCCGAGTACAGTACGCCCGAGACCAGCGAATCAACTCTTCGTGTGTCCCGACAGCGTCGTACGCAGGTTCCAATTTGATGTCGTCGAGTGGCACAGTTTGGTCGGTGATTCGGAACAGAGGGTCATGGGTGTTGTGCTCACCGTGGAACTAACCACCTCGACTCCCAACGCTGGTCTCGTTCGCTATCCGGTTTGGACGTCGAGTTTTCGGGTTTCACGATGCGGTACACCACTACGCCTTCGTTGCCATAGACACGCCGGTAGCGGTTACTGTCGTCCAACGACATTCTGAGCTGTTCGGTCCGATCTTCCTCGAGGCCACGGACAGTGTACGTTCCAATGGGGACGTACAGGTAGTCGGGAGACGCTCCGACGGACTCCATCGACTCGGAGACGCAACTGGCGTTTTCGCAGGTACTCACCGACTTGAACGCCGATAACTGGCTGTAGTACTGGTCAGGACTCACCCATTCGACACCCCACGGTCCGACGAGAATCGTGCGCTTGGTGTAGTAGGGGAACCACTCGGCGGCGTCCGACAGAACCACGAACGAGGCGTTGGCTTCGGTGTGGTTTGCGGCCCACTTCATCGCCTGCCGATCGTCGTCGTCGAAGAACGGTGGCAGACTCGGACTGCCGTGGTGTGCATCCCCGATTTGACTCCCAGCGTAGAAGCCGCCGAGACTGACGCTGCAGATGATTGCGATGGCGAACGCCGCAGCGATTGTCTGTCGCGCATCGACGGTGTCACGTAGCGCGTCGGCCAGTTTTGGGACGACGAGTGCGAAGAACACCGTCGATATCATCATCGCCCCGGCGACGAACTGGAACCGCTCTTTTCCGAGGACGTACGCCGAGACGACGAGCCACACCGGAAGAATGTACTGTTTTCGGGATACGAGGACGACAGCAGCCGCGAAACTCGCGACGAAGAACACCGTCACGATCGTTGGGTCGAAGGGGTAGACGAACTGGTCGAGGAGGCGTTCGAGTCCACCTGCGATGCCACTGTGACTTCCAGCGGCCCCGGTGAACACGTCGACGCCGTGTGCCGAGATGACCCACAACCACCACGGTGACGCGATGATGACTCCGCCGACTGCGGCGACTGCACCGCTGACGAGTCCTTGAATCGTGCGGTCGAACGCCGCGTAGAGGAGGACCCAACTGACACCGAAGAAGACGGTGTAGACTGGATGTGAGAGGATGGTGAGCGCGAAACAGATGGTGCCGACACCGACCCACTGCCACTCCCGGTCGATGAAGACTCTCGTCCCCGCGTAGATGCCACAGAGTGCGAGCAAGAACGCCGAGGCACGGACGATACCACCCGCCGAGAGGTGCCATTGGAGGACAGGTGGACACACGGCGAGGATGACCGTTGCGAACCCAGCCTGTCGTCTCGTCGGGAGGAGTTGGGTGGCGATTCCGTAGTACGGTACGAGGTAGAGAATCGTCACGACGGCCGGGAGGTATCGACTGATAGCTAGCCCCGAGATACCGAGGTCGGTGAGGACTGCAACGACGTAGAACTGAAGCGGTGGGTACGCGAACGGAATCCCACCGGCGTAGTACGGAATCGTCGTCGGAAGTGCGTACCCATTGTCGCGAATCTGTGTTGCGATTTCGAGGTACAACCCTGCACCGAATGCTGGGTACTGGTGGGTCGAAACGTAGGTTACCGAGACGACGACGCCAGCGAGGAGCGCGATTGCGAACCAGAGGTGACTGTCACGACCGAACCCCGGAATCTCTGAAGCGACATCTGAGGAGTGTTCGGTTGCGACGGGACCGAGACCCACCGCGAGTCGTGCGTCTGTGTGGGCGGCCATCGTGGCAGTCCCGGATTGGACGTCCTCGGTCTGTCTGGTGTCCGGTTGTTCCCCGGTCATCGACGTCTGTGAATCGACAGCGGACTGTTCACTGAGAGACGGTAGGGAAGCCACCGGAGTTCGAGTACCACCCATCCGAGCGCGACCAGTATGGCGAGACAGGTCGCGAGGAGTGAGGTGGGTCCCATCCACTGCGGGAGGACGTAGTAAACGGCATTGACGACCGGTCCGGGAATGAACGACGATTGGGCAGCGTCGCCGCCACCACTCGTTATCCTGTTGACTGTGCGGTTTTCGAGGCCAAGTTCGTGTGCTGGCGGCCCTCCAGTGCTTTCGTCACCAGTTCCGAGGCGTTCTGCTTCGTATGGGAACGCGACAGGGATGCTCCAGACGACTTCACCCGTCTCGTCCAGTTCGAGGATACGATTTCCGTTCGAGTCGGTCACGAGTGTGTGACCATTCGGAAGCCGGTCGGCGTCTCGTGGCCACTGGAGCCGACGGTCTTGCCAGACCCACGAACGGGCCCACCCGTCTCCGGTCCAGCGATACTCGACGAGACGGTTGTTCTCAGAGTCGGCGACGAGGACAGCGTCGTCACCGTCCTCGTTGACGAGGTAATCCGGGTTGTGCTGTTCGTAAATAATGTCGTGAGACCCATTTCCGAGTGTTCGCTCGTGGACGAGGCCAGTCTCACGGTCGAGATAGACGATTCTGTCGTGATTTCGAAGACTGACCTGTATGTGGCCGTTTGGAAGCACTTCGACGTCGTTGAGATGCGTCCAATCTGAGGGGTACGGACCGCCCGTCGTCACGGTGTCGAAATCGGCCTGTGCCTCCCACGCCCACTCGACGAGTCCTGAGGTGGTGTTCACGATGAAGACGCGGTCTAGAGCGATGTCGGCGATTACGTACGAATCGTCGTCCAGTCGGTCACCATCGTGCCAGCGCGTAGAATGCTTTCCAGGAGTGATTCGACTGTAGATGTGTTCGACCTCTCCCGTCGTGAGGTTCACGCGTTCGATGCCGTTTCGAGTACAGACCTCTTCTCCGCCACACTGCTCGGGGGTGAGGTGGTCTGAGTAGAGGTACTCCACGGTCGCAGTCGTCCCCGGTACGGGGTCGACATCCCAGTAGCGAGTGTGTGACCCGTTGTAGTACGCGACGGTTCCGTCAGCAGCGAAGGCGATGAGTTCGGCGCTCGCGCGCGGACCGTCGCGTTCACGGCCGAGCCAGGTGTTCGAGTCGGTTGCGACGACGGTCATCCCGTCGGCTGGTGCGACACGGATGTCGTCGGCAGTCGCGTCGGTCACCGTCTGCGCTGACTGCGTAACTTGGGCACCACTGACGATGCCGATGCAAACGAGGAGGGCAACCGCTGCAGCGACTCGAACGTGAGTACGCTCGACCATCAGTTCATGGTCGTCTTCTGTTGGTCTAATTATCTGGATACTAACCCTGAGTCTCCTGTTGCCTGTCGAAACAGTGCGACGTCGGGCAACTTAATAACGGAATAATTACGGTCTTTGACCGGCTGAAGGGCGTAAGGATGCCACCTCGCGCTCGGCGGCTCGGGGGCCTCGTCGTCCTCGCTGTCTTCGTCATCCTGTCGATGTCTGCCGTGTCGTCAGTGAGCGCCATCGACCTGACACCGGCAGACCTCTTCGACGATGGCCGCGCCGAGCCGGATGGCGTCGAAGACGCTGAGGCAGTGCGTCTCGTCTCCGTCGGTCCCGAGCAAGACCGATTGTGGCCGTTCACCAGCAGGGGGAAGTCGTTCGACACGTTGACGCTTCCCATCAACGTGGTCGTCGAGGGTGACTCTGCACGAGTCCGTTCTCTCCTCGTCTACTCACAGGATGCGCGGTGGGACGAGACGAACGAGTCGTGGAAGGAGGTGCCTGGCGAACGGAACCTGTCGAGTGCGGATGGCTCCGTCTGGGGGCCAGCGACGGGTGCAGACCGATATACGTACGTCGACACTGATGCTCCTGGTGCGCTCTGGGTCGACGAATCGACGCAACTCCACGATGGGACGTACTTTGGCAGCCGGATTCACCTTCGCCTGTACGGTGTCGGCAGTCAGGGGAACTCGTGGACGGCGATTCAGGCCCACCGTGACTACTGGGATTGGTTCCGCCTGAGACATACGGTGACGGGGCTCGCTGGCCCCCAACACACTGTCGAGCGTGACTTGATGGACCAGCCGGCGGTCACCGAAGTCCGCCGAGTCCGATACGGAAACGGTGGAATCTTCGACGCCGATGGGTGGGTGACTGTGGTCGAACTCGCACCCCCGCAACTCGTCTCTGAGGAGTCGGTCGACGACCAACCAGTTTCCGACGACACCGCGTCGTCGACGAACAACGATGTGGACGACGCTGAACCCGAGCCCACGTCCTCGACGATCGAACTTACGGACAGTCTCGTGGTCCTCTCGCTCGTCGCCCTCGCCATTGCGGGTGTGGGAGGTCTCGCCACTTTCGCTCGTGACGGTGACCGTACCGGTGCACTCACCGAACGCTTCCACCGGTCGCGCCTCGGCGACCCGCGGGTCCAACGAGCAATCGCACTCTTTGCGACGCTAGTTCTGCTCCCGCTGTTCATCCGGTGGGTCGCCCTCGTTCTCGAAGGGTTCGCCCCGAACCATCCAAAAATCATCGCCGGTCTCCTCTACCCGGTGTTCGCACTTGGCCCGCCGGCCGTGGCACTGTGGCTTCCCCGTGGATACTCTTCGGAGCGCTGGTTTGGACTCGCGTTCCTCGGCTACGGGATTGGATTGGTCGTCGACTTCGGATTCGTCGGCGTCTCTGTCGTTCCCCTCGACCTCGTCCTCCATCGCTTCGTCGTGCTCGTTTCCCTCGGCCTCCTCGCCGTCGTTGGACACCGCCGGTCGGGGTTCGACGACGCGAACTCACTCGCGCTTCCTGCGACTATCGGCCTGTGGATTCTTCTCTTGCTCTGGCCGCTCTTCCTCGGGGTGTAATATAGTTAGGACCCGTGTAATAACGTCTGTAAATCGCTTCATTGGGACGTATAGGCATCCTGCCCTCCACGTGACGATGTCATCTTCCCGACTCAGTAGGCGGTCGTTTCTGGCGCTCTCAGGCGTCGGACTGACCAGCGGCTGCGTCAGGCAAATCGAGTCGACGTTCTCGCGTGATCACCAACGACCCCTCTCGTTTTCGATACTGACGGTTCCCGCCGATTCAGATGCAGTGGCGACGAAACTCGCTCGGTACCTCGCGATACAACTGCAACAAGTCGGTATCGATGCGTCTGTCGTTCCGGTGAGTCGGGAACAACTGCTCCGGTCCGTTCTCTTGAATCACGATTTCGACATCTACGTGTACCGGTTCCCGCTCCCGTGGGACCCGGATTTTCTCAGGCCACTGCTTCACTCTCGGTTCGCACCCGACATTGGCTGGCAAAATCCATTCGGATACGGGGACCTGTCGCTCGACTCGCTGCTCGAACGGCAACGAACTGAACGCGGGGGTGTGCGGAACTCCACGCTCTCAGATGCGCAGTACCGAATCGTCGAAAATCAGCCGTTCACACCAGTTGCAGTTCCACACACGGCCCGGGCGACACGCCCAGACCGAGTCGACTGGCCTGTCGGCGAACCATTACACAGTGTCGCAGCGTATCTCGGAGCGCGCCCGGTCGAAGCCGAGCGGGTTTCGTCCAGCGTGCCACCGACTGCTTCGCCCGCTGGGACACCGTCGAACGACTCGACACCGACGACGTCGACTGAAACTGTCTCTCAAGCGAATCGGCTTCGAATGACGGTAACCGACGCCCGCCCCACCGAGAACTTGAACCCGTTGTCGACGGCGTTTCGGTCCGACGGGACGTTTATTGGACTCATCTACGATTCGCTCGGCCGAGTACTTGATGACCAGATGCATCCGTGGATGGCTTCGTCGTGGTGGTGGATCGACGACGATCCGACGACGCTCTCGGTCAGACTTCGTGATGGTCTCGAATGGCACGATGGGACCGCTATCACTGCTGGTGACGTTGCGTTCACGTTCCGGTTCCTCACGGACACGTCGCTCGGAACGCTCGACCAACTCGTCCCGTCACCGCAGTACCGTGGCCGGGCGTCGCTGGTCGAATCGGTCTCGACAGAGTCCTCACGGGATGTTGTACTGCGTTTCGGTGATGTAGACCAAACTGTCGCACTGCGTGCGCTGTCTGTACCCATCCTTCCACAGCACGTCTGGGAGCGGTACGCCCGTGCGACGAGCGTGTCGTGGCTCGACGGTGGGCGTATCACAGAAGCGCTCGTTCGGAACAACCTCGACCCAGTCGGAAGCGGGCCGTTTCGCGTGACTGGAAGTGCTCTCAGGGAGTCACTGTCGATGGAACGGTTCGATGAGCACTTCTTGTCGACGCAAGAACTCGACGGTCCGGTTGCTCGATTCGAGGGTGGATTCGCGTTCGATGGACTGGAGTTCATCGTCGCTCCCTCCGGGAATGCTGCCGTCAAACTGCTCTCCGATGGTGCCGTGGACGCGACGGCTGACCTGCTTTCGTCGGATGCGGTACGGTCGGCACTGGCAACCCCGAACATCAGCGTGCGGACCGGAATGTCTCGGTGGTGTTATCACGTCGGCTACAACCTCAGGAAACCACCGTTTACCAACCCACGGTTTAGACGGGCCGTTGCCCGACTCATCTCTCGGCCGTTCCTCACGGAGACGGTGTTCGATGGACGTGCCCAGGGGGCGGTGTCTCCGCTTGCGACGACGCGGTATGCACCACAAGGACAGCAGTGGGACGACCTCCTCACTGAACTCGGATTCGTCGGCAACTTCCGAACTGGCAGCCTCGACGTCGACCGTGCCCGCTCGCTGTTCGTGGATGCAGGATACAGCTATTCGACCGGTGGTGACCTTCTGGTGCAAGAATGACCTTCTCGCCGCTCGTCTCGATACTGCTTAGCGTTCTCGGTGGCGGTGCAGTTGCGCTTCTAATCGCGACACTCGGTATCGTCGGCCCAGAGCGACTGCGGGCTGCATATGGGACGCTCGGAGAACGCGTTCGAGATTCCTCGAGATACCTCGGGTTGCTCGCCGTCGTTCTCGTCACGAACAAGGTTGCTCGCGACGTCGGACCGGAGGTCTCGTGGCTCATCGGGTGGAACGTGACGGGCCTCATCTACGCTGTGGAAGGCGACCTCGTCGAACACGTTCAATCACTCGCAACGCCGACGCTTACTGCCATCTTGTCGGCTGTCTACCTCTCGGGATACGTCTTCTTGCTCACGTTTCCATTCGTGGCGTATCTGGTCTCGACCGACCGGCGGCCGCTGAAGCTCACTGCCGTTGCGTACGCGGTCAACTACGGAATTGGGGTGTGCTGTTACATCCTGTTCATCTCCTACGGGCCGCGGAACCTTCTGCCGGGGCAGGTCGAGTCGCTCCTCTACGTGACCTACCCGCAGACGCAGATTCTCACTCGACAAGTGAACGTGAACACGAACGTATTCCCGTCGCTTCACACGTCGCTGTCGGTGACGGCTGCTCTCGTCGCGGTTCGGACACGTGCAGAGTACCCTGTGTGGGCCCTCGTCGCTCCGATTCTTGCGGGTGCTGTCGCCTTTTCGACCATGTATCTGGGTATCCACTGGGCTGTCGACGTCGTCGCTGGCGCGGTTCTCGGTGTCGCCAGTGTCTCCCTCGCAGATTGGTTCGTAGAGTACCGAACCGGGAGCACGTAGTCGCTCGGTTGTGCCACACGGTGGCATTTATCACTCGCCATCTCAAATCGTTCACATATGTCGTCAGAGACGATGGACACACGACGGTGGGACACTATCGAGACCGATATCGATGGCCACGTCGGGCGGATTACGCTTTCACGCCCGGAGTCGTTGAACACATTCAGCACCGCTCTCGCGACCGAACTCGACGAGGCCTTACGTGGACTCGACGAGATGGCGACGGTCAGAGCGGTCGTCGTCGATGGAGCAGGGAGAGCGTTTTCGGCTGGAATCGACTTGTCTGAACACGCTGACTTCGAGACGAAAGACGAGTACGAAGCGTGGGTCGCAGTGATGGAAGAGCCGTTCCGAACGCTCACGAAGATGCGAACGCCGGTTATCGCCGCTGTTCACGGCCACGCCGCAGCGAACGGAATTGGCCTCGTCGCTGCGTGTGACCTGGCAGTGGCCGCTGAAGGAACTCGGTTCGGAGCGACGGCACCCAAAGTCGGGTTGTTCTGTATGGGGCCTGCTGTCCCGTTACTGTCGTCGCTGACGCGTAAGCGCTGCCTCGAACTTCTCTTGACGGGTGAACTAATCGACGAAGAGACTGCACTCGAATGGGGGCTCGTCAATCGCGTCGTTCCCTCGGGTGAGCACACTGCTGCAGCGCTCGAACTTGCAGAGACGATTGCGTCGAAGAGTCCAGTGGCCGTCCAGATGGGGAAAGCGGCGTTCTACGAGATGGCAGCACTCGACTACGACGACGCGCTCGACTACTCCAACGAACAGTTCGGTGAACTCTGTACGACGGCAGACGCACACGAGGGTATCGCTGCGTTCCTCGATGGTGAACCGTTGAGTGCCGACGAGTGGCCAGAAGCGTGAGCGAGGTGTCGAAGTTAGTTCTCCGCAACGAGAATCCGGATGATTGCTGCTTGTTTTGGGCACGTAACTTCGTGAGCTGACCTGTGAGTCCTTCTGTGGGACCCGTTCTGGACCGATTCGCCGAACAAATTGAATAATTGACTTATTAGCTCACCTCGTTGTCCGTGGGAGACAACGATGTTTAGCAACTTTGTGCCGTTTTCTGCTGAACTACGAATAAATCGCATGCTGCTATACAGAATGCTATCCGGATTTCGGCACAGTTGCATGCGGCGTTCGATGACTCGACGGCGGGTCGTCTCAGCCCTGTCCTGGTAATCTGCATCCATCTGCTCTTGCGCGGCC
The DNA here is from genome assembly GCF_009674585.1 of Haloferax marinisediminis. Classification (NCBI taxonomy): domain Archaea; kingdom Methanobacteriati; phylum Methanobacteriota; class Halobacteria; order Halobacteriales; family Haloferacaceae; genus Haloferax; species Haloferax marinisediminis. Next base: position 190,016 of record NZ_WKJP01000005.1, read on the forward strand.
AGCGTAGAGTGGCCACAGTCTGCGTTCGCGAGAGCTGTTTGAGGCCCCACCACCTGTGTGATAGTCTTGTGTTTCAGAGGTTCGGATCGAATGGCTGATACCCTGCCGATCTCAGCTGGAACTACTCGAGTGAGTGAACGTTAGGTGTTGTATTAATCAAAACATATTTTCTTTTGTATACTTCATTTTATGAAACTGTAGAATTGGGCGTCTCCGGTCGCTTCAGCTGTTGCCTGAGATTGTACTGCGCGTAGTCGCTTGATTTTCTCCGATAGTCTGTGTAAATGTGAGTTTAATCTTGAATTTCGAGTCAGTATTCGTGAATGAAGTGCGGTAAAATCACGCTATAAATTTTTGAATAGTACGTAAACTGATATACACGATTTCCTGATGCTCAGGGAACCGAGAATAAATTGCCACCAAAGGACTTATGTAATTATCTGGCTGTTAATCTGATGAATGGCTAGTAAGCAAGAGGAACAATCCGATACGGACGACAATATCAACTGGGATATGGTCAGTTACGCCATCAGCTCCCAGTACCGGCTGACCGTTCTCGAGCGACTCGCCGATGGGCCCGCCACGCCGACTCGAATTGCGTCTGACACGGACAGACACGTCGCGAACATCTCGCGGTCGATTCAACGACTGAGAAAGCGAGGACAAGTCGAACTCCTCGTCCCAGAAGACCGGAAGAAAGGTCGCGTATACGGACTCACCGAAGATGGTGAGCGTTCGTGGGACGTAATCCAATCACAGGACCTCGCGTAATTCGGCATCTAGGCTTCGAATCTCGGCCACTCGCGTGGTTGGTCGCTCAGCAGTATCGTAGTGTTTCAGGGTTAGGTAGGTTCTATACCGCGACCTGTTGGGTTCAGTGACTCAACAACAAAGTGTACTCTCTAGTATGACTAAGCATGGTAGAATTACCGATTGTCAAGAACAATGGGCTGTTGCGGGCCCTCGGTGACTTGCAGGTCGACGTAATTGCAGGGCTCGTAATACTCATTGGCGCTTCGATGTCGGTGTTGTACACGGACTCGACGGTCGTCAGAGCGGTGTTCGGTATCCCGCTTCTCGTCTTCCTTCCTGGATATGCCGTTCTCCTCGTCTTGTTCCCCCACACGTACACCGATACGCGAGTTGCCCGTCCTGCACTGGTCACGCTGAACCGCACTCGAACAGGGATAACGTTCGTCGAGCGGATGGTCCTCTCGTTCGGAATCAGTCTCGCGTTGATTCCCACACTCGGCATTCTCATCCTGTCGTTCGTTCCCCAGCCGACCACCGTACTCGTCGTCGGCGCCTTCACAACGATTATCGCAGCAGGTCTTCTCGCCGGTGAGTACCGGCGTCAGCAACTTGCAGAGACAGACCGATACGACGTTCCGGTCAAGAGTTGGTTCACGGCCGTCGTCGAATCGTTCACGACCGGAACGGCGAGGACTCGTCGACTGAACGTCGTCCTCGCCGCTGTCGTCGTGCTCTCTGTCGTGGGGTTCGGGTACGCGCTCACCGTTCCAAACTACGGTGAAGAGTATACGAACCTCTCGTTGCTCACCCAACAGTCGGACGGTGAGTTCGTCGCATCCGGATACCCCGAGACGCTGTCCTCCGGCGAGACGACTGAACTGTTTGCGAGCGTGACCAACAACGAACGTGAACTGATTCAATACACGCTCGTGGTCCAACTGCAGCGTGTCGACACCTCGGATGGGTCCGTCTCCGTAATCGAGTACGAAGAGTTGGCACGTGTCTCCCAAGAAGTTGCTCCCGGTGAAACGTGGGCCGCCAATCCTGAACTCACCCCCGAGATGACGGGCTCCGACCTCCGCCTTACGTATCTCTTGTACAAGGGTGACGCACCAGCGAACCCAGACACCGAAAGCGCATACCGGTCGACGTACATCTGGGTTAGCAACTAATCGAGACGGATACCCTGTTTTCAGACGTCGCGTTCGCTGTAACGAGAGCGACGCTCGAATTTCTGCTGAGGAGTCGACACCGCCGTTCGAGCCACTCTTCTTCGAACGACTGCGATGGTCCAGTCAGTCCCGAACACGAACAACTCGGGAGAACTGTGGTCGCTCTGTGATTATCCGCCGTGGCGAGGTCTGAACCGTACCGTACTTCACTACCGAACTGAGGCAACCGCTACGGGGAGCGCAGTGTCGAAGAGTGAGGATGCGACAGCGGTGGCCGCAAGAATAGACGTGAGTAGCGATACGCGAGAGGAAGAAAAAGCGAGGTGGCTGGGTTATGCGCGCTGACGGAGAGATTTGTAGAGGTGTGCGAGTGTACCCATTCCTGCCTCACTACGTTCGAGACTGTAGAAGGGGTGGAGAGATGGGTTGAACTTCGATTTGTAGCGGTTGATACGGCGGTTGTCTGCACCGACGAGGTCGTACGTCGTTCGCCCTCGCTCGATCGCATCGGACATCACCTGCCAGTCGAGCAGGTCGTTGACGGCGATGTCGACGTCGATGTCGGTCCGCACGCCACCGTGCCATCGGGACACCATGTCTTTGTAATCGGTGACCAGAATCCCACCGACGAAATCACCGTCGACGCGGAGAGCGTAGGGTCGAATCTGTCCCTCTGGGAGCGTGGTGTACAGTTCCTTCACGAACTCTGCCGTCGTACGGAAGGACACGCCCTGGTCTTCGTACCGCCCGGTGACCTGTTCGATGATGAGTTCTATCTCGTCGAGCCCGCCTTCTTCGATAGTGAACGAGTCTGCAGGCGCATTTCGAATGTTTGCCCGGGCGTCGCTGCTGAAGTTCATCAGCACCTCTTCTTCGCCGCCCGTGAGGTCGACGTGATAGGTGTACGATGGAGAGATCGTGAAATCGTTCCAGGTGAACGCCCGGAGGTCTTCGTAGGCACCGTCGAGGCGGATGTGCGTATACTGTGAACGGATTTCGTTTTGAATCCACTCGAAGCAGCCGTCGATGAACTCGTGGTGTCGACTCTCGCGTTTGCGCTGTTTCATGTGGTCCATATTGAGGAGCACAGGCCCGAGATATGCGACACGAAGTTCAGGTGGTGGTGAGAACACAGTTTGAATCGGTCCTTTCGAAATCTTGAACAGCGGAAAGAGACCGACGACTTCCTGGCCCTTGAACCCGATAAGTGGATACAGCTCCGAGTTAGAATGCTTTGCTTGAATCTCGAGGGCTGCGTACTGATGAAACAGATTTCCATGGGGTGACCTGGCCACGAACTGGTCCCATTGGTGGATGTCGTCTTCGGTTGCGTACCGTATTTCGATGCTCATTGTTCGTAATTTAAAGGGACTTTCTGGGCGCTTTGTTATAGTCTTCTTATAAGTCACGAAAGCTGATTATCTCCGTTTAGGGCGCTCTACCCAGTGTTCGGCTCCGTTGACAGTCCATCTCCGAACACGACGATTCTGGAACCAGACACGGGTTGGACACCCCTGTATTTGCATCGGTTTCCACATAACCAAGATACTGACACAGGCTCGCTCTCATCCGATATCTACAGTCTCCGACCGATTCTCCTCCATGCTGATTCCTGGCTACCGCCAGTTGGCAATCCATAACAATACTCCTAGATATCCTCAGTGAATCCAATGACGTCCTCTCGATTCGGACTCTGGAGCCAACTCGCTCTGATTGTCGGGTTCTCTGCGTTCGCCCTCGCAATCGGACAGGCATACCAGAACCCAGCAACTGCCTACGAACTGTCGATTTATTCGAGCACACCTGAACTGTTCTGGGCACTCATCGCCATCGCGGTCGTTCTTTCGCTCACCATCGCGGTGTTTGGTGACCAGCAGTTTCGGGCACTCTCGTTACTGCTGGGAGGGATGAGTGTATTCTCGATCGTCTCGTTGCCACTCATCCGTGGATACTACTTCATCGGTTCAGGTGACTCACTGACTCACCTCGGGTGGGTTCGAGACGTCATCGACGGTGAAACAGCGATCACCGAGCTGTTGTACCCCGGCATCCACTCGTTCGCAATCTTGCTCACCGACGTTACTGGATTCTCACCAGAGCGCTCACTGATGCTGGTCGTTCTCTCGTTCGTCGCGCTCACGTTCTTACTCATCCCGCTCATCGCGTTCGAAATTCTCCCACGTGAGGATACCATCGTCGTCGCGGCGTTCTCCGGATTGCTCCTGCTCCCGGTCAACACGATTAGCACGCACTTGGCCCCGCACACGTTCAGTCAGGCCATGTTGTTTTCCTCTCTCGGAATCTATCTGTTCCTCCTGTATCTTACGCGCGCGGACCCCTCTCAGTCACGACTTCGAATCACGTCGTTCGGGGTGCTGTTAGTCTTCGTCGGGGCGGCGACAGTCCTCTACCACCCGATGCAGGCGCTCAACCTGTTCGTTCTGCTCGTCCTCGCCTCGGCGATCCAGCTGCTCGCACGGTGGCGTGACTGGGACAGTGCGATTCGAAGCCACAAGACGATGTACGTCCAGACGGCAGTTCTCGGTGCAGTGTTCTTGGCGTGGACGAGTCGACGTCCCGCATTCTGGAGCACGATCGACGCAGTCTCTCGGGCAGCAGAAGGCTACGTCGGTGGGGCCCCACCAACTGCAGCGGGGAGTACGGCTTCACAGGGGGCATCCCTCCAAGCAATCGGTGCGAGCCTCCCCGAGATATTCGCAAAGCTGTTCATGGTTAGCTCACTCTACGTCGGCCTCATGGGGATTCTCGTCCTCGCGGTCCTGCTCCACCGTCTCGATGCGCTCCCGGAGACCGACGCAAAAGTTCGGTATCTCACTGTGGGCGCACTCGGCACGCTCCCGTTCGTCGTCGTCTACATCCTCGGCGACGTGGGCGAGCTCCACTTTAGGCTCCTCGGGTATCTCATGATCATCGCAACCGCCGTCGGCTCTGTCTCCCTCGTCCTCGGACTCCGCAAACTCGCGTCTGGTATCGGGGTCCGCTCGACGCATCTCGCGGTGGCAGTCGTGCTGTTGTTGTTACTCCCTGCTGCACTCATCACGGCGTACCCATCTCCGTACATCTACCAACCAAACCAGCACGTGACGCAGTCTGAGTTGGCTGGATACGAGCAAGCCTTCGAACTTCACGAGGATGGACTCACGGTGGCGGCCGTTCGCCAAGGGCCATGGCGGTACAACGACGCAGTCCTCGGAACGGACGAAACGCCGCGTGACGCGTACGACCGCTCGGTTCCGACTCGTGAGATAAACACGCTGAACTCCACGTTTGCAGGTGATGGCTACCTCGCAGTGACCGAGTACGACCGTCAACGCGAGATCAACGCGTACCAAGAACTTCGGTACACACAGGCTGGGTTCGAATCCCTCGATGCACGCCCGGGAATCAACCAGGTCATCTCGAACGGTGACTTCACGCTCTACTTCGTCGAAGAACGAGTCGTCGACCAAGACGCCGCGATGGCCGAAGCGGCCGCCTGAAACTCTGGAGTATGCGAATTATAACTATCCAGTAACGAAACGAATGACGCTCCAGAGCTATGACTGAGCGTCCAAATATCGTCTGGATTACACTAGAGAGTACGAGAGCGGACCACACCACGATGGGTGGGTACGACCGCGAGACGACACCGAACTTACAGCGAATCGCAGACAGCGACGGTGGCCGATATTTCTCTGAATGCTTCTCTCACGGTATCTGGACCCTCGCCTCCTCGGCGTCGATTCTCACTGCGACGTATCCTTCGCACCACGGCGCAGGAATGACTGGAGACGCGATTCCACCTGTACTCAAAACCGTCGCCGAACGGTTCCAACAGTCTGGTTACGACACGGCGTGTATCTCTCCCAACTCTCACCTGAGCGCAGCGACCGGACTCGACCGTGGGTTCGACGAGTTCGTCTGGCTCAGCAAGTCCACGCTCCGTGAGTCTGTTGGCCTCAAGACGATTCTCTCGTACGTTTGGAACATCCAGTCGCACGGTGGTGGACTGACCCTCGACACCCGAAAACACGGCACCGATTACATGCTCAACGAGTTGGCGCTCCGATGGCTTCGGGAGCGACAGACGAAGTCGGACCCGCTGTTTCTGTATCTCCACTACGGTGGACCGCACCACCCATACTCCCCGCCAGACCGCCACCTCGAGAAATTTGCACGTGACACTGGGATGTCGTTGAAGGAGATCAAAGAGATTGGATTGGACCACCACGAGAATCTCTACGAACACATGGCAGCGTCGACTCCCTTCTCCGACGAGGAGTGGCGTGCCTTGGCGGCGCTCTACGATGGTGAAATATCACACGTCGACGAACTCGTGGGCGAACTGTTCGACACGGTACAGTCACTCGATATCGGTGAGACGATTTTCGTCATCACTGCCGACCACGGTGAACTGTTCGGCGAGAGTGGACTCCTCGCCCATCAACTCGTCACGAACGACGCTGTCTCTCACGTCCCACTCATCACACACGGACTAAACGCTGCGCTCGCGTACGAAGGAGAACTAGTACAACACGCAGACGTGATGACGACGCTGCTGGGATTAGTCGACGCACCTACCGATGGGACGCAGGGTGTCGACCTTCGGATGGACCACCGCGACGTTGCAGTCGTCCAGCGCGGTGCAGACCGGTGCCAACAGAACGTCGACAAACTCGTCGAACTCAATCCCGCGTTCGACGCGTCGAGGTTCCCCAGTTCGACGCTTACGGCACTCTTCAGTTCGGAGTTCAAATACCAACACAGCGACGACGGTACAGAGCTGTTCCACCTCCCAGACGAGACGACTGACGTCTCCACCGAGTTCCCGACTGTCAAATCTGACTTCGACACCGCGTTTCACGAGTGGGTCGAGACGCAGGGTACTCCAGTGACCGACCAACGGCAAACAGGGCGCTTCACGGACGAGATGCGCGCCCAACTTGCCGACCTCGGATATCTCGTCGACTGAACGGTTCACGCGTCTCCCTGACCTCTCGTCGGCGTCGGTCTCGCTGGTCTCCCGTGGCCATCGTCTATCTGGTACAGAAGTGATTACAACATGTCTACAACAGCGGACAAGTTTTGGTACTTTCAAAAATATCTGACTATCTTCGAAATACACTGGTCAAAACCGGGTACTGTTCTAAAAAGACGAATTATATTGCGATGGGACGTGAGCACCTGATTAGTATCTGGTGCCCATGCTACACCATAAGGATAGCTTTCTGGTGGACAAATGATTGCCAAATAGCCTTAATTGAGACATAAATTTGGAGCAATTGCTTCAAATGTGGTCAAATATGTTATTTATTCAAGTTTCTTTGCACCGAGTATGCAGAAGGACCCCGACCAGAACGAACGCAACCAACTCCACGGTAAGCCTTCCAGCAAACCAACAAACCTGGGCCGCAGATCGTATCTGCGTATGGCCGGCGTTGCTCTTGGCAGCGTCGGTGCGACCAGCGCGGTCGTCGAAAACGCCTCCGCAGCCCAGTCGGTCCGTGGAATTACGTTCGACCGTGTACTCAACGCCGCTGATTTCTGTGACACCACGGGTCAGCGTGACTGTTCCAGCGCAATCGAAAGCCGTCTGACCGACGGGACGCTCATCAAGTTCCCCAAAGGGACGTACAAGATTGCCAACGACATCTACCCAGGTGGCCCCTCCAACGTTGGCCTGTACTCCGAAGAGGGTGCTGTGTTCAAGATTCCATCGAACCAGCACGTGACGGTGTTCCTCAACAAGGGCGGCCGGAACGTCCTCTTCGAAGGTATCGACATCGACCAGACCGCCGACGGCGCGTTCGGGAACATGAAAATCCTGTGCCGGGACAACGCGCAGATTCGGAACGTCGAGGTTATCGGTCGCGCACCGAACGCAGACGAGCGCCTCGACCAGCACATCCTCGCGGACGTCTACGATTCTGATGGGACGTCCATCATCCAGAACTTTAAGGCCGCCTACGGTGGGTATCTCGGTGCGTACCGTAACAGTGCCGGTGGTATCCAGGCGACACCCGGTCACCACGGGACGCTGAAAATCATCGACTGCCACCTCGAAGAGATGGCGAACAACGGTATCTACGCCACTCGGAACGATGGGAACATCCAAGTCGAGGGTGGTATCTACCGTAACAACGACGTCGCGCAGGTCCGCTTGATGGGCCCGAACTCGTACGTCAGAGACGCGCTCATCGAGATCGACATGAGCAAGTCCAACAACCCCGGCACGCCGCGGAAGATGCGGGGTATCTGGATAGAGACCAAGCAGTCGAAGTTCAGCGGGACGAAAAACGGTGCGTACATCGAAAACTGTACCATCATCGTCCGCGACTCGCCCAACAGTATCGAGGGAGTCGACCTCGACGAGACGGGCGGTTGGCTCGAAGTCAACGACTGTTACTTCGTCATCGACCGCAACAACACGCGTGCAATCACGGCGTACCGTCCCGAAGACAAGGCGTCGAACTACCCCAAGGCGCCGAGACCGTGGGACCTCAAAGTCACGAACTGTTCTATCACGGGCAGTGCGGCAAACCGTGAGAGCATCAAGATTATCGGCCGCCCGGACTCGGTCATCGAAAACACCTGTATCCAGCAGACTAACACGGACCGCGACGGTGTGACCGTCGTCAACGCGTCGGACTGTTTCGTTGGGAACTCGACCATCAACGTCGATGGACAGGAAGTTCGCGAGGTGGACACGAACGTCCAGACGACGAGCATCTCGACGTCCGGAAGCTGTCCGCTGCCCGGTGACTCGTCGAACGACTCCACGTCTGACTCGACTGACGATTCGACCGATTCGACCGACTCCACTGACTCGTCGTCTGGTTCGGTTTCGGACACGGCAAGCACACTCGAAGTCATCTCGACGGAAGACCCCTCGGAACTCACCTACGAGTTCACGACGAGCGGTGAGATTTCGAAGATCTTCGACGACACGAGGAACTCTGCCGAGGAGAACAACGACGACGTCTCGCAGAACTCTGACGGCACGTGGTCTGTACAGGGGTACACCGGCAACGGATACGGTGACTCGTACGCCTTCGAGGGCGAACTCCTCGAGTTCAGTCCCGCTACTGGACCGGTCAAACTCGTCGTCGACGGCCAGGAAGTCGACCCGACCACGCTCGATGACTCGACGGATTCGACGAGCGGCTCGACCGACTCCACCACGGATTCGACGTCTGATTCGACTGACTCGACCAGTGACTCCACGTCCGACACGACGACGACGCACGAAATCGTCATCGATGGTGAGGGTCGCTCCGAGCTGACGAACTACGAGTTCACGGTCAGTGGCTCGGTCGAACAGACCGACGACCCAGGTGAAGACAACGTCAGCGATACGACCGTCGTCGGCGCTGTCGGTGGTGGCATCGACAGCTTCGACTACACTGGCGATATCACTTCGTTCAGCATCGATGGGCCTGCAGCGGTCTTTGTCGACGAACAGGAAGTCGACCCGACCACGCTCGGTGGCTCGTCGGATTCCACCGGCGATTCGACGGATTCGTCCACCGACTCCACGTCAGACACGGCATCCACAGTCGAAGTCATCTCGACCGAAAACCCATCCGAGCTCACCTACGAGTTCACGGCAACGGGTGAGGTCACGAAGATTCTCAACGACACGAGGAACTCTGCCGAGGAGAACAACGACGACATCTCGCAGAACTCTGACGGCACGTGGTCTGTACAGGGGTACACCGGCAACGGATACGGTGACTCGTACACGGTCAAGGGCGAACTCACCGAGTTCAGCCCCGCCACTGGACCGGTCAAACTCGTCGTCGACGGGCAAGAAGTCGACCCGGCCACGCTCGGTGACGATGGTTCGAGCCAGACTGTCGAGACGGTCAGCAAACTCACCATCGACGGCATGGGTACTGACGAACTCGCTCACTACCGTTTCAGCGTCAGTGGCACGGTCAAGCAGATCGACGACCCCGGCGAAGACAACGTCAACAACCAGAAGGTCCGTGGTGCGACCCGTCGCGGTATCGACGAGTTCGAATTCACTGGCCAGATTACGTCGTTCGCCATCAAGGGACCGGCCCGTGTCTACCTCGACGACACGGTGGTCGACCCCGACACGCTCGGGTAACGGGTACCCCCTGAGCTAACACCTGGTTCCTTCTTCACTACTTTCGGATTCGATCGTCGAGAGCGACTGCTATCGCCCGAAACCAGCAGACTGCACAGTAGTCGTGGACTGTTTGGCGGGTAAGTTACCCATAACAAAGGCCTGAGGTAACCCTCGTTTTCATGAACGCGTTGTAAGAGCGAGGCGGCCGTCGAATCCTTCGTTTGGGGACAAAACGGCCGTCCGTCACGTCGGTTCGTGCGTTCGAGTACAACTCGACGCGACGACGAGGTAGCAAATTCATGGTGAAAAGTTCCATCATACGGGGTCTGAAGGCGATGTTTGCAGCACAGAGCGTCTCGCTTCTGTCGAAAGGACTGCTAATCGTTCTTCTCACCCGGTACTTCCTCACTGCAGAGGAGTACGGGCTCCTCTTCTTTGCAATCTCCATCCTCTCTGTCACACTGCTCTTCGCCAACCTCGGGCTTGCAAAGTCCGCGGCACGATATCTCGCCGAATATCGGAAGACCGACCCCTCGCAGGTACCGCACATCCTCTGGTCGACGCTGAAGTACAACCTCGTGACGATACTGTTCGTCTCGGCTGCGGTTGTGCTGTTTAGTGAACCCATCTCGCGGCTGCTCGCCGAGCCACGGGTCGCACCGCTCCTCGTCGCCGGTGTCGGGTACGTCGCATTTAGCTCGCTGAAGACGTTCCTCTCGCTGTCGTTCCAAGGACTGAACAGCGTCGATTGGAGCGCGAAGATCGACATCGTCGCCAACGCCGCCTTCCTCGTCTTTATCGTCGGATTTCTGTTATTGGGTCTTGGCCCATTGGGTGCGATATTGGGGTACACAGTTGGCTACGTGCTGGCCGTTATCGTCGGATTCGGCGTCCTGTACTACAAGTTCTACCGCCCACTGAACGAGGGGGCCGAGAAAGAGACGGGCCTCTCGAAGCGTATTCTTCGGTACAGTGCTCCACTGGCGGTCACCAGAGGTGCAGTGATGCTGGACAGTCGCGTCGATGCGATTCTGGTCGGCTACTTCCTGAACCCGGTCGCAGTGGGGTACTATATGCTCGGGAAGCAAATCACGGACTTCGTCATCGCGCCCGCGACCACGATTGGCTTCTCCATCTCGCCCACGTACGGTGAACAGAAGGTGACGGACAAACTCGAACGGGCGGCGAACCTGTACGAGACGACGTTCGAATACGTGGTTACGCTGTACGTCCCCGCCGCCGTCGGGATGGCCATCCTCGCCGAACCCACCGTCCGACTCATCTTCGGCGAGGGGTACCTCGGTGCAGTCCCTGTCGTGCAGGTGTTCAGCCTCTACGTCCTCCTCCGCGCGATAGACAAAATTACGAACGATAGCCTCGACTTTATCGGACTGGCGGGCTCACGGGCCTACGCGAAGTCGGCGACGGCAGTCGCGAACTTCGCCCTGAACATCGCACTCATCCCCGTCTTCGGTGTGGTCGGTGCCGCCCTCGCGACGGTCATCACGTACATCTTCCTCGTCGGGTACGAGGTGTACCTCATCTACACCGAGTTCTCGCTGTCGCTGACGCGACTCGCCCGGACGACAGCAATCGTCTGTCTCGTCACTCTCGGGATGGCGATTCCTGTCCTGGCGTTCGAACCCTTCATCTCCGGGATTGCGACGCTCGCCGTCGCGGTTGGACTGGGTATCGCCCTGTGGTCTGTGTTCGCCTCGGCAAGCGGCCTCTTCAGCTTCCGACGGGTCGTGTCGATGCTCCGGTAACCGCACGCAGTACATTTCTTTCGGCCATGTAGGAAAAGAATTTAACGCGCAAAGCTGACAGTGAAACACTATCGTGTCTCGACTTCATCGTCGACGTCTGCTTGCCGTAGCCAGTCTCGGATTGTCGTCTGTTCTCATCGACTGTCTCGGCGGTGGCAACCAATCAATTGACACGACCGGAAACACGACAGCCAGTTCGAGGGCATCTCCAGAAACGACGAGCCAGAACAGTTCACCCAGCAATCGGTCAGAGCTCCCAAAATACGATTGTGATGTTGCGTCTCGGCGAGCCCGTTTCTCTGGAGACTGATGACGACGATGTCGTTCAACCGCCCGCCTATCCACTCTGCCCGGTCTCGCTTACGGATACCGAGGCTGTTGTCGAGTACGTCGAGGCGTACAAGCGGGCCTATCGACAGAATGGACTAGTTGAACAGTACTGGTCTGACCTTGTTGGACACAGCATGTACGTGGAGGGTATTCGGACGTACGACGCACCCGACGGCGCTGCCCTCGTCCGACTTCAGTACACGAACTCGGAGACGGTGGAGCTATCGAGCGGACTCGCTATCGGAGACTCACCACGTACCTTCGTGACGTACTACGTCGATGACCCAGTCGTCATCCGCGCAGAGGACGAGTGTGCTCGGTCAGATACTGGGACGCTCGACCCAACCCGTGGGTGAGTGGTACCCCAGTCGAGTGTTTCGAGTGACTGCTAGTCTAAAACAGGTGAATCCGAAGGTTCTGAAGCAACGGTTGGAGGCTCGATACAGAGAAAATGAGTTGTCGGTCGTCTCGTCAGTTCTGTCGTGCAGCTTCACGAACTGCTTCGAGGAGGACCATCGTCCACATCGACTCTTCGATGGGGACGGGCATCGGGCGACCAGAGGCGATTGCCCGTGACTCGAGGTCGATTTGGTAGTAGTGGGGGTTCGTCTGCTTGAGGTTCTCCCAGCCATCGTCGTACTTCGTCTTGAGGACGGTACTGGCGTTTCCAACCACACCACCGATGAGGTCTGCGGAGCGTTCGACGTTGTAGCGAACCTTCGACAGCGAGGTACTCGTCGGGTCGTGAGCGACTTTCATCACGGTCTGGGAGACGAGGTCGGCCATCAACGACCGCTTCTCACCGTGGACGACGACGAGGCGCTGGGGAATCGCGCCGGAGATCATCTTCACGCTCACGAGACAGCCGCCGTTCGTCCGGTACTGTACGGAGGCGTTGTCGTAGGTGAAGTCGTGTTCGTAGTCGTTTGCGAGGCTGGTAATCGCGGAGATGGCGTCTTCGCTCTCTGGGTAGCCACCTGCAGTCAGTGCGAGATACAGGGGGTGGGGTAAGCCCTCTTCGAACTCGCCGCCATCGAGTTCCATGGTCCACGACCCGCGTTGTTCGAGGTCCGGCGGGGTGAGGCCGGTGAAGATGACTTCGACGCTCCGGATTCGTCCGAGGTCGCCGCGCTTCATCCGTTCGGTGACGACGCGCATCGCGGGGTCGAACGCGTGTTGGTGGACTTCAGAGAACCGAACGCCGCGTTCCTCGGCGTACTCTTGGAGTTCGAGGAACTCGTCGAGCGTCGTGGTGATTGGTTTCTCGATCATCACCGGGATGCCCTTGTCGATGACCTTCTTCGCCAACGAGACGTGGGTCTGGACCGACGTGCAGATGTGGACCCAGTCGAGGTCCTCTGCTTCGAGCATCTCGTCGATGTCGGTGTAGGCCTTGATGTCGTGTTTGGTGGCGACGTCGGTCGCCCGTCCCTCGTCGATGTCACAGATGGCGACGAGATTCGTGCGGGGATTTCGTTCGAGTGCAGATAGATGAGTACCGGAGACAACACCTGCACCGACGACTGCTGCGTTTAGTGTCATACGTGAGGCGATATGATTGAGAAGTGTATTGTTATACGCTCAATGACCACTGGACGGGAGTTGCTAACGTCTCTTCAGAACAGTGCTCATGTGGAAAAATCGACACCCCACTCCGACATTCGAGTGTGTTCTCGTGGGATTCACTGGGCGACGAATCGCAACCACTCGAGTTGCCCTTCACTCGTCCCCGTGATTGCGAGTGTGTTGTCGCCGTCGACCGTTGGAACGAAGTCGTCGACGCTCAAGCACTCGTCCGAACCGAGGACGCCGCCTCCGTCGACACGGAACTCGTTGTCTTCGATACTCACTGTATTCCCAGACCGGAACGGCCCACCGCTCCGTGGGGATTGTACTTCAGGAACCGACCCGAACTTCAGCAAACAGGCATCCGTTCCGTTCTCGCTGTCTACTCCAACGACGTACGGGTAACGCGTGGTCTTGACAGACCCGCCGTCGATGACCGTCGACAGCGAGTTCGTCAGGTAGACGCCGTCCCGGTCGGCTCCCGTCTGGTCGATGGTACAGTTTCGAATGACCGAGTCCGGTGCATCGTAGAGGATGACACCCGCAGCCCCTCTGGCACGGCCAGTGATTTCGACGTTTTCGAGTTTGACCCAGTGTGGTGCTTCTGCCGGTTCGTACTGACCTTGCGGTTCGAGAACGCTCCGATAGACTGCTGGGACGTCGTCGGCGTTCACCTCTATCTTCGTGTTCCGAACCGTCGTGGTTCGACCAGTTGGGAAGATGTATATGCCGCCTTTCGAGCGGGGAGTCTCTTCGATGACGATGGTACAGTCACGTATCTCCACACCAGGCGGTTTGTCTGCGGGACCTTGCTCGATGGCGATGCCGCGGGTGTTGAACTGGGAGTCGAGTTGGGTGAGTGGACCTGTGTAACTTCCGAGGTCGACTTCGATAGTCGCCCCAGTGACGTAGCTTCCGTTCCCCGAAATGCGAATGCTGGCGACGTTGTTGTTCCGGTACAACCCGCCGACGACTTCGACGTTACCCGACGTTCTGCTGGCGTAGATGCCGTTGTTTCCGAACTCTTCGAGGTGGCAGTCTTGGATACGGATCGTGCCGAAGTTCCACGGTCCGATGGATATTCCCGCTCGCCCGTCACCGTTCTTGTAGTGGCCGATTGCCGACCCTTTGATGGCACGGACGTTCCGAATGAGCCCCCGGCCAGATTCCTTCGTGAGGCCGACTAACATCGCGTGGACCACTCTCCTGTCGGAGTGTGTTCCCCGACCGATGAACTCGACGTCGTCGATTGTGAACGAGTCACGGCAGATGACCCGTACTCCCGCGGTGGTGTTCGATGCGGTGATGTCGATGTCGATGCCGCGCAAGAGGAACTGGTTCGTCTGTCCGACGTCTACGAGAACGGTGTTGAACCCCTTCGGTGGGACGAGTTTGACAGAGCCGTCTCCGATGAGTGCGATGCGACTGTATCCAGAGATGTCGAGACGGTCCTCGAATCGATAGGTCCCGGCGGGGAATTCGAGTGCGACACCGTTTGCGAGGCCGTTCTGTAGTTTCGATACGCACGGCTCTCCCCCAGTTGGGTCACATCCGAGGTCCTCGACGACGTCTATCCGCTCGAATTCGTTTATCGAAGGTGTCGGTGTCGCCGGTGTCGTCGGGGTCGATGATGGAGGCGTCGACGGCGTCTGTGTGTTGGTCGGGTCCTGCGTCGTACAGCCGGCTACGGACGCAACAGCCGCACCGACTAATCCAAGATACGCCCGTCTATCCATTATGTGTTGACTCGTGCTGAGTTGGTATCACAAGAATATAATTATGGAGCCCGAACTGTGCCGTTTCGACGCCGAGATGGCTGTTCGCTGCGTTCTCTCACGTGGTCACAACGCGTTGACAAACCGTTAGTTCCGAATTTACAATGCCAGTTCTACACCCATCATCATACCTGATGTACTCGTTATCACAGATTCGAACGGGGTTGAAAATTGGCCGTTCGAATCCAGCATTTTTCGGGCGTGAACTCAATCGTCTCTACTACAGTGGGCTCGGCCAGCAAAACTACAACCACGATGGTGTAGACGTCGTCGCCGAGGATTGGGACAATCTGCTAATCCTCGACGCCTGTCGGTACGACATGTTCGAAGCACAGAGCACGCTTCCGGGGCGACTCGAAAAGCGCGTCTCTCGTGGCTCACACACGGTCGAGTTCCTGCGCGGGAACTTCACCAACCGCGACCTGCAAGAGACGGTGTACATCAGTGCAAGCCCGCAACTCTACGCCCAACGTGAGGAACTCGACGCCACGTTCTACGACGTCATCAACGTCTGGATAGAAGATGGGTGGGACAAGTCGATCGGGACGGTCCTCCCCGAGACGATGACCAAGCGCGCGCTCGAAGTGAGCGAGCAGTATCCGAACAAACGGCTCATCGTCCACTACCTCCAACCACACTACCCGTTCATCGGCGCACCCGAGTTGAACGCTCGCTCGCCGTTCGAAGACGCACAGTCGAAAGCAGACATCTGGGGTGAGCTGATGGAGCGAAAGCGGAGCCTCTCGCCTGAAACCGTGTGGGCAGCCTACCGGGACAACCTCAGTATCGCGCTCCCGGCAGTCGAAGAACTGATGCGAGAACTTCCCGGACGGACCGTCGTCACGTCGGACCACGGAAACATGATTGGTGAGCGTGCTGCACCGATCCCAATTCGAGAGTGGGGTCACCCACCCGGAATCTACACCGAGGAACTCGTCTCTGTTCCGTGGCTCGTCTACGACAACGGTGACCGAAAAGAGATTATCACCGGCGAGTCGGTCGCCAAAGCCGACGAGGTCTCGTCAGACGTGGTCACAGAGCGTCTGGAGAACCTCGGATACGTCTAGCTTTCTGCAGGTTCAGACGGCTGTCGGTCGTTCTGGTTTTTCTGTCAATCACTACTCATTGAGTCTCTGGAAAACAGGTTATTCTCTTCCTAACGACTGACGGATGCGCTCGTAGTTGCCGGCGGGTTTCCAC
The DNA here is from genome assembly GCF_009674585.1 of Haloferax marinisediminis. Lineage (NCBI taxonomy): Archaea > Methanobacteriati > Methanobacteriota > Halobacteria > Halobacteriales > Haloferacaceae > Haloferax > Haloferax marinisediminis. The sequence continues at coordinate 206,673 of NZ_WKJP01000005.1, forward strand.
CATCTCACAAAAACAGGAACTCGGGAGCGTGCTTACTCGAGGTAGCCGAGATTGGCGAGTCGTTCTTCGACTTGACTGTCTGTCGTCGTACTGACTTCGGCCGGGTCGAACGCTGGATACGACCTCGTTCCGACTGCATCGACGATTGGGAGTACGCTCCCGTCCATTTGTTCGTCTGCTTCGACACCGAACGTCGCGAGAACCGTCGGTGCGATGTCGAAGAGATGTGCGCCATCGAGTGACGCATCCGTGTCGATATCGGCCCCGATCGCTGCAACGATGCCGAACAGTTTGTGGTTCCACGGCTCAGTTGGCTCTCCGAACACGTCCTCGGCGAGCATCGCAGAGAGGAACTGGTCGAAGTCGCGTGGGATGAGCACGATATCGACCGCATCCTCCTCTCTGGGTCCGTAGAAGTGCATCTCACGCGGCGACACCTCGTCGAAGACAGGATTGCCGTCAGGGTCAGTCGCGTTTCGTAACAGGTCGATAATCTCCTCGCGAATCGACTCGTATTCAGACGGGGCGACGACGCCGTGAGGCTCCCGCCCGACGAGATTTATCCTGACACCGAGTTCGGTGCGCGAGCGCATGTATGCGAGCGAGCGCTTGAAGTCCACTTGTTGAGTACCGGCACTGATGATGTCCGAACTGATTCGACTCGTGACGAACTCTTCGAGACCGAGGCGGCCGAGGACAGCGCCGATACGCTGACTCGTGAGGCCTGTTCGTGCGACTAACTGCATCGCTTTGGCTGGAAGACTCTCCTCGACGGTTTCGGCTTCGATACCGGCCACGAGCTTCGAATCTCGAACGGTTGCCCACGTCGGCATCCCCTGGCCACCGTTCATGGTTTTGACGAACCCATGTCGGCGAAGGAACTCGTTGACACGGAACTCGTACCCTGTGTACTCGCCCATTCCGTGGTCGCTCATGACGAGTACGTTCTCGGGATGGTATGCGTCGAGAATCGCCTCGAGTTGTCGGTCGACCTCGGCGTAGATATCACGGACTGAGTCGAGGTCACCCGGTCGCTCGTGGAAGACGGTGTCCGTCTGTTGGAACTGGATAAACCCGAAATCTGGATTGAATCTGTCGACCAGATACATGAACGCTTCTCCGCGCATGCGAATTAGCTCACAGTACCGGTCACTTGGGGCGTTATCGCTCGGCGAGGGTTCTCGTGGGTACACCCGGTAGTCGCCGATGGCGTTTCGAACGTCGGCTACGATTCCGTCTGGGTAGCCACGTGGGTTCTCCGGAGCAGTGTATCCGGGGAGCAGAGCACCGTCGAACGGACGCGATGGATGTGTTACTGGTGCGTTGACGACGACGCTCGAAAAGCCGTGGTAGTCTAACAGCTCCCAGAGGGTTCGTTCTCGGAGATGACTCCCGTTGACGACAGACCACCCATACCCGTCGAACGAAAGGAAATCGAAGACACCGTGCTTACCGGGGTTCATTCCAGTGTACGCCGAAGGCCACGCACTGGCCGTCCACGGGGGTATCTGTGATTCGAGTGAGCCGTGGACTCCCGACGTGAATATCGAGTGGAGCGTCGGTAGCTCTCCGTCGTCGAAGAGTGGTTGTAGTACCGGGAGACACGCTGAGTCGAGTCCAACGAGCAGCGTTTTCATTGCTCCCGTCCGATTCGTGGACATACTGAAAAAGTAGTGAGTATGGCGTTTTGTTATACGCGTACTTAGTTTCAAAAATGAGACGACATCGAAGGTTTGTGTATCACATGTGTACCGAGTAAATCGGCCAGACAACCAGAGACATTGGTCGCTCGAGTTATAGACTCGAACCCCTGCTAATTGACGCAAATACTCTCTTCGCTGTAGTGTCTCGGGCCTGCATAGGATACTCGTAACAAAGCCATCAAAGTCTGTCTTTCTGGATAGTAGCATGTCCCAGAATGGTTCACTTCTCTCCGCCCCCAAGCGTTCAGAAAACGGTCAGGAACGTCCTCCAGTCTCGTTTGGCGGTCAGCCACTGACGCAGATTCTCGCCGAGACGCTGGAGTACGCACGGACACGTGACTACAAAGGGTGGGATTACGGCGATGGTATGAGCAGTCGGTTGCTGCAGGCACTCCCGTTCGAAAACCGATGGGTGAATCTCGTCGTCCAGGAGCTGGTGAAACGTCCGCCAGTAAACGTGCGACCACTGTTCCTCGTCGAGAAGCGCCGAAACTACAAGGGGACGGCGTTGTTCACGCTCGCGAATCTGAACTACCACTACTACACGCAGGCGATGGGTGAGAAGCCAGCAGTCGACTACCTCGACGAAGCCCGGCAACTGGCAGACTGGCTCATCGAGAACCGAAGTATTGGCTACCACGGCTTCTGTGGCGGCCACAAACACGAGATTCAGCATCTCGAACAGAAGGGCGTGCCGAACGACCCAGACGTCGTCTCGACGTCGTTCGCCGTGAAAGCCCTCCTCACTGCCGCTCCGTACGACCCGGTGTACGCGCCGATTGCTCGGACTGCATCCGACTTCGTCGTCGAGGACCTCGATTACCGTGAAGTCGACGGTGGGGCGAAGATCAACTACCACATGAACCATCCAGACACGTACTACACGCTCAACTCTGGGGCACTCGGAGCGCGTCTCCTCGTCGACATCTATGGGCACTACGGTGACGAGTCAGACCTCGACCGTGCGACTGCGATTCTCGACTTCATCGCTGCGCAGCAGGCACCGATTGGAGGGTGGACCTACCGTGTTCCGGCATCGAGTTCTCACCTCTCGATGGACAACCATCACAACGGGTTCATCCTCGACGCGTTCCTCCGGTACAGAGACGTCTGTGGTTCGTCGAGATACGACGAAACCATCGAACGTGGCCTCGAATTTTACCGCAGTGACCTGTTCGACGCAGACGGCGCACCAAACTGGGACGAATCGAAATCGTATCCACGAGACATCCACGCCGCTGCAACTGCCATCGCCGTCTTCACTGCCGCTGGTGACCTTCAGATGGCCGGCCGAATCCTCGACTGGACGATCGAGAACCTCTATGCAGGTAACGGCCGATTCTACTACCGCAAGCACAAGTTGTACACGGTCAAGACGACGCTAATGCGCTGGGCACAAGCGTGGATGGCGTACGCGATGTCCGAGTACCTGAATGCCGTCGCACGTGAAGAGGGCTACCAACTCGGTGTCGACCGCCCCGTGTACGAACCGCCAGTATCGGCACGCTAGACGAAAAACAGATGCTGAATTCGGGTTAGATGCCCCCTGCTTCTGCGGCTTGTTCCATTTCGGCAGGGATGGTCATGTTTCGCGCGCTGTAGGCGAGCAGTGCCATCGAAACGCCGTTTACGAGCAGGTTTACTCCGAATAACAGACCAACGGCCCACAGTGCAGTCGATGGGAACCCTGCCCAGAGCATCACGGCGAGGAGGATCCCGATGACGCCACTCACGATGGCCAAGAACCAGTTCGGTTCACCACGGAGACGGAACCCCATCACGGTCTGAATCACTCCGCTAACCAGTAAGTACGCGATGACGAGGAGGGTCAGCGTCACCAGTCCGAAGACTGGGTTGAGAAGCAGAATCACGCCGGCGGCAAGCGTGACGACACCGAGGATGAGTTGCCAAACTGCGCCGGTCCACCTTCTCGCTCTGAATATCCCGACGAAGTCGAGAATCCCCGTTGCGATGAGGAAGAGACCGATGAGGAGCGATAGCGAGACGCCCGTCACGAACGGCGCGAACATCGCGAGGACGCCGATGAGGGCGATGACGGCGCCTGCGACGACCAGCCACCGCCAGTTCGTCTGTACCGTGTTCGGCATCGATTCTGCTGAGCCGGATGTTGGAGAGTCGGTCGTTTCAGAACTCATATCGACAGGATATTTCGCCGTATAGGAGAATAAACAATTTTCACGGGTGCTGTGAAATTCTCGGGGACAACGTAAGTCGTCTGGTTACGACGTTCCTGTTACTGTGGAGACGAGACGTTCAGAGACGGTTCGACCGAGGCCGAAAAACGGTGGTAGAACACTGTTCAGTCAGTGTAGCTATTCACGTGATATCGGCGCCACATAGCCGCTGTAATACGATTATGGTGATGGAGTGAACATACGACTCTGAACGAATATTCTGGGCCAAAGTATGATTCACTTATTATGAAATTCATGTAACACGTGAATGGTATTGATTATCCGTCACGTGGAATTGACGTTCGCAATGAGTAGTAGTTTGATAGTGCTCGCGTTTGACACTCTAGAAGGTGCCAAAGAGGCGCGTGACGAGTTGTACGACCTACAGAAGCAGGAACTAATTCAATTGGACGACGCGGCGGTCGTCGTCCGGAAAGAAAATGGGAAGGTGAAGGTAGACCAAGCAGTGAGTCTGGTTGGAACTGGTGCGCTCGGTGGAGCGTTCTGGGGGATGCTCATTGGCCTCCTCTTCCTCGCCCCGTGGCTTGGACTGGCAGTCGGTGCAGTAACAGGTGCGCTCTCCGGAAAATTTGCTGACTATGGTATCGACGACGACTTCATCAAAGAGGTAGGCGACACAATCGAACCCGGTCACTCTGCGTTGTTCCTCCTCGTTCGCAGTGCACAGGGTGAACGCGTCGTCCCCGAACTCGAATCGCTCGCGCCCAAGGTTCTCCGGACGAACCTCTCACCGGAACAAGAAGACCAGCTTCGCGAGGCGTTCGGTCAGGAACCAACCGCTGCATAATCGAGAACTAGTTCTCTTTTTGATGCCACTTACAATAGTCGTGAGTACCGTAATATTCCTGTGGACCCGCCGATGACCCGACGAGTCGTAGACCTGAGACTGTCCCGGGAACGAGCAGGCCTGTGGGCCCTCGTCTTGGTTCTGTTTGGGTTGGTCGTGTACGTCGGGTGGCGGTTCGTCGGCGCGTTCGTCCTCGGACTGTTCCTCTACTACGTGACGCGTCCGATTCACGTACGTATCAGTCACCGTGTCCCACAACGAACACTCTCTGTGACGTTGGCACTCGTCAGCGTTGCCATCCCTGTGTTAGCGTTGGTCGTGTGGACGGCCACTGTCGCGATTCGGGGGATTCGCGATTTGCTCGGGACGAACGGAACTGCACAACCAATCCCAGGGCTCGACACAGTCCCCACACTGGCAGACCTCACCGAATTCAGTGAAGAAACGCTCCGTGCACTCATCACCGACCCATCTGGGTTGTTGACAAATGGATTTGGACAGAGTCTCCTCGGCGTGTTGGATACCATCTCGGGTTCACTGGCAGTCGTGGTGAACGCCGGCCTCCAGATGTTCATCGCGCTCATCGTCGTGTTCTTCCTCCTTCGAGACGATTACCGAGTCGCGGCGTGGGCCCGTTCGACGTTGGTCAAAGACGGAAGCGTCATCGAATCGTATCTCAAGGCCGTCGACCGTGACCTCACGCAAGTGTACTTTGGGAACATCCTCAACGCCGTCATCACGGGTGCACTCGGCGCAGCAACGTACACCGTCCTCAATCTCGTCGCCCCAGAGACTGTCCGAATCCCCGAACCAGCACTGGTCGGGCTACTGACTGGTGTCGGGAGTCTCATTCCTGTCATCGGTATCAAAATCGTCTGGGTCCCAGTTGGGCTGATACTGCTGGCCGACGCGCTCATAACGGACCCGTCTGCGCTCTGGTTCGTCGCCTTGTTCGCCATCGTCTCTGTCGTCATCGTTGACACGCTGCCGGACCAACTCCTCCGACCGTACGTCTCAGGTCGGTCGCTTCACGTGGGTGCAGTCATGTTAGCGTACACGATTGGTCCACTCCTCTTCGGGTGGTACGGGGTGTTCTTAGGGCCGCTTCTGCTCATCGCCGTCGTCGAGTGTGCGCGGCACGTTCTCCCAGCAGTCGTCGGCGGAACGCCTGCTACGGGAGAGACGTTCGTGGAGCCGGAGGATTTAGACGAACTCACAGCGGAACCGACATCGAATCCCGACGAAAACGACGGTGGAAGTCCAACACGTTCGGGTGGCCCTGAAGACGACCAAGACGGGTCAGTCGTCTCAGACTAACGTGGCCAACTGAACTGTCGCAGTTGTGTTCTGTCTCTGTCGCACCGAGATGAGGATGCTTCAAAATACGATATATCCTGTAGAATCGTGGATATTGTCATCTAATAATTCAGAATTTGAATGTCAATCGATGTAGACTACAAACAAACGATGAATAAGTATTTGTACGACCCTCGTCCACGGGTTGGTATGTCACGACAAGCACCCCCAGAAGACCCCCGCGCTGAGACTCGTATCACGTGCGACCGTACAGAGGGGTACAACGTCAAACCGGGTGCTCACTACTACGAGTTCTGTCCGTTCTGTGGGCACCGGACTGACGAAGGTGAGAGCCACGAGATTCGGATTGACATCCGAAACTAACCGGGTACTCACCACGGGTACACACTCGTTTTATTTGGTGGACGTCTCAGCAGTTCTGAGCAGAGGCACTGACCACTCGCCGCCTCTTGAATCGTCCAGTTGGATGGACCGTCGTGAGAATTCGCTTACGTAGCTGAATCCGCCAGTTAGCGATAAGACTGGAATGATGCCTGTCTCCAGTGTCGAACAGCGTGCTTCATCCCTTCACACCTATCAGAAACTGTAGAATCGGTGACTGTCACTACCAGCACACATTCAGGATTACGCACGTATCGTTGTAATGGTGTGGGGTGTCGTCCGGCTGGGAATACTTCTGCACGAGAACACCGTACTGAACCGATGCGTATAGTCGTTCGAAGACTCAAACCGTGTCTCCTCACGGATGGTGCGCGAAAGCGTATGAAATCACACGTGTCATCTCTCTCCCAGATTTATTATCTCAGAGGTTGTATACGTTTCATGCGTCTCGTTCAGGTGTTGATACCCGAAGGTACACGAGAGAGCGTTCTCAACGCACTCGACGACCAGGGTGTCGACTACGCTGTCTTTCAGGAGGTCGGTCGAGGGGATTTCGAAGCGATGGTACAGTTCCCCGTCCCCCCCAGTGGTGTCGAAACGGTGATGGATAAACTGACCGAGGCCGGGATTCGAGAGGACTCCTACACGATCGTCCTCCCGACAGAGACCGTCGTCTCACAGCGACTCTCTGCGCTGGTCGAACGATTCCCCGGTCTACGAATCTCTCGTGAAGAACTATACGCGCGAGCACAGGACCTCGCACCGGCGAACTCGACTTTTTTCGCCTTCTTGATTCTGAGTACGATTATCGCGACAACGGGTCTCTTACTTGACTCCGCCGCGACTATCATCGGTGCGATGGTCGTTGCACCGTTGATGGGCCCCGCCATCTCTGCGAGTGTTGGGACGATTCTCAACGACCAGCAGATGACTCGCCGTGGGGTCACCCTTCAGGTAACGGGACTCCTCGCTGCCATCGCGACTGCCGCTATCATGGGCGTACTTCTCCAGCAAACGATTCTCATTCCACCTCAACTCGACATCACGTCGATTCCACAAGTCGCAGAGCGGACGAGTCCGAACTTCTTGTCGCTCTTCCTCGCGCTCGGTTCGGGATTCGCAGGGAGTATCAGCATCATGCGTGGGTCGGGGTCGACACTCGTCGGTGTCGCCATTGCAGTGGCACTCGTCCCGCCAGCAGCGACGTCCGGACTTGGACTTGCATTTGGATTGCCCGGTGTTGCGATTGCCGCAGCTGTGCTCGTCATCGTCAACCTCCTCGCAATCAACCTGTCTGCACTCATTCTCTTCTACTTGTCAGGTTTTAAACCACTCGAAGCCGGCACATACGAAGGCGTAAAATCGTCATTGTTCACTCGCATTGCCATCATCGCAGTCGGGATTGCCGTTCTCTCCATCGTCCTCGGTGCAGTCACCTTCACGACCTTCCAGACACAATCGTTCGAACGGCAAGTCCAAACCGAATTCCAACAAGGATTCGACGAGGCGAACATCCCGGGTGTCGAACTCGTCAGTGTGACCGTCGACTATGAGCCGGTAGACATTGTCCTTGGGAACGAACCAGAAGTCAACATTCTAATTGCCGTCCCGCGTGACCAAGAAATCCCACCGGACCTTGCCCAGCGATGGGACGATCAAATAACCGCAGACTTCAACCGTGATGTGTACGTGCGCGTCGGGTTCGTCGAAGCCCAACTCTCGGAGCGAGAAGAACCGAACCCCCCACTCGGATGGCCATCACTCGCCGCTCGAACTGGGAGTCAGATTCGGTACCCCGGACACATCGCTGGTTGATTCACCCTCCACCATTGGTGTCCACGATGCCTTCGTGTGAATCGAAATCCGAAGACGAGATGCAGAACCACGTGCCTCTAACTTTTTGGTCTCGGCGATAGTATCATTCAATCGAGGAATCGAATGTTTCAGTACCCGCGTCGCTTCGCCCAGATTGCACTCAGCTTTCTCCCGTTTTTCCTCGCATTCCTCCGTGACCGGCATCGTTTCATCGTCTTTGGCCGTTCACGACTGGTGACCGAGGCACAACACAAAGAACGGGCACAGAAACTTCGCGACACCTTGGTCGACCTCGGCCCGACGTTCATCAAGATTGGGCAGGTCCTCTCGACGCGGCCAGATATCGTTCCGCTCGTCTACGCTCAAGAGCTCATCACGCTTCAAGACACCGTGCCGCCCGGGCCGTTCGAAGAGATACAAGCCATCGTTGCGGCCGATGTCGGTGTGGATGCCTACGACGAATTCGACCCAGACGCAATCGCTGGCGGGTCACTCGCACAGGTACACGTAGCACGATACGAGGGACAGCGAGTTGCAGTGAAAGTTCGCCGCCCGAACGTTGTCGACGTGATCGAAGTCGACCTTCGCGTCGTTCGGCGACTCCTGCCAGTCGTCATCGCCATCGCACCGCGGCGCCATCACTTTTCGCTTCGTAACTTGGCGGACGACTTCGAGCGCGTCATCAGAGAGGAACTCGACTTCGACCGAGAAGGGCGGATGATGGAAGAAATCGGCGCCAACTTCGCTGACGTCGACGACGTAAAGATACCTTCGTTGTACTCCGAAGCATCGTCTGAACGGATTCTGACCATGGAGTTCGTCGAGAGTACCAAGATTACGGACGTGGGTGAACTTCGAACGGAAGGGTTCGACCCAGTCGAAATTGCGCACCACATCGCAGATACCTACTTCAAGATGGGAATCGTCGACGGCGTCTTCCATGGAGACCCACATCCCGGGAACCTCGGCATCGACAAGCGAGGACGAATCGTCTTCTACGACTTCGGCATGACGGGGCGGTTCACCCCTGAGATGCAAGAGGCGATCGTGAGCCTCTACTTAGCTGCTGCAGCACGAGACACAGAGCGGATGATCGACGTTCTCATCGACCTCGGCGTCCTCGACCGGAACGTCGACCGAGGAAGCATGAACCAGGTCCTCGACTTGGCCATCAAAAACCTCGAAGGAAAGGGAATCTCGGACTGGCGTGCTCTCATGCTCGAAGTGAATTCGATACTCCACGAGTTCCCGTTTCGAATCCCGCCGGACGTCATGCTTCTCATCCGTGTCGGGACCGTCAGCGAGGGAGTTCTTCGCCAACTCGACCCCGAATTCGATATCCTCTCAGCTGCACAGACGTTCCTCGTGGCACACGGCTACCGCAAACGTGGCGCAGAGACGTGGTTCGAAGGCGTCCGTGACGATGCGACGATGTCGGCACGCTCGACCGTTCGCATCCCCGCGAAACTCGAACGCGTTCTCGACACGGTTCAACGCGGTGAACTAGAGGTCGAAGGTCTACAGTTACAACAACCCCTAATTGCAATAGCCAGAGCGCTGGCGTACGCACTAATCACGGCGTCTTGGGTTATCGGGTCGGCAATCCTAACCAACACCAATCCAACGTTCGGTCTAATCGGGTGGCTGATTGCGTTGATAATGACAGTGATGTTCCTGATTGCGCTCCACAACACTCGAACGAGAGAGTGACGTTACTCCTCGTTCGTCAGATTTCGCAACACCCGGTCACCGAAGAGAACGACCAGAAACGCCCCGACGAGATTGAACACGAGGTCGAGAACCGTATCTGCTCTCCCGTATGAGACGAGAATCGGTTCGATTCCGAGCCGGTCGGCAGCAGAGTGGATACCGTACTCGGCCAGTTCCCAGATGATACCGGTGCAGACGATCGTCGCGACAACTCGTGAGTCCGGGTCACGGCCACGGCGATGAGAGACAACGTGGACCAGTCCACCGACGATAGTAGCCGTGTGAGCGTGGGTCAGGTGGTCCCACCACCACACGTCGTCGTAAGGGCCGAGCATTCCGAGTGAGTGAGTGAGCATTGCGGACTCGACGTACACACGTTGCCACGGTCGGAATTCGACACCGAACACGCGTTCGAATAACTCGGGGACGAACGTCCCCACGAGTGAGAAGATGGCGTTTACCATCGCACCAGGTGCTCGACGACGAACTCCCTCGATAAACACGGCGACGATGGCCCATCGAATCCCACGCTCGACGACTCTTGTATCTGATTGTTTCATCGAATCTGTCACACGCTTCGTCCTCGCTACGTATTGGTGTGTTAGAATAAATATATTGACACACTGATTCACGAGTGGAGTGTCGTCTTCATCTAACAGTGGTGGTGGAAAGAGAGTCAATACAACTTTTGCTAATGAAATCAGAGTTGAATTCATGCACACACCATCGACCACTCGCGCTCGCAGGGAAACTGATGACTGACACGCCAGAACCCGACCCGGAGTCGGTTCGGAAGAATACACCCGGGCGTGGGATTCGCCCAGAAGCGACAGCCATAGACCCTGCTGCACCCGACGAGTTTGGGCTCGTACAGGTCTGGTGGGGCGACGGGAAGGGGAAGACCACCGCCGCGTTGGGTATGGGTTTCCGCGCTGCTGGTCACGGGTATCGCGTTCACATGCTTCAGTTCATGAAGGGTGGTGCCGACTCTGTCGAAGCAGTCCGCGGCGAGTACAACGCGATTGCGGCGATGCCTGGGTTCTCGTATGAGAATCTCGGCCACTACGGGTGGGCGGGGTTAGCCGACGGGAGTAACGACGCCGACCACGCCGAAAAGGCCGCCGCGGGGTTTGAACGAGCGAAAGAACTCATCGACGCAGCAGCGAATGCAGACCTTACGTCACCGCTCGACCTCGACGGGCGACCAGATGAAGGCGTCCACCTCCTCATCTTCGACGAGATTCTCTACGCTGTCGCAATGGGACTTCTCGACGAGTCTGCGGTCCTCGAACTCGTCGAGCGGAAGCCTGAACACCTCGAACTCGTACTGACTGGCAGCCACGACGACCCGACGTATCTACACGACGTGGCAGACCTCGTCACGAACGTTCGGAAGGTAAAACATCCCCTCGAGAGCGGTCAGCGGGCACGAAAGGGAACCGAATACTGACAGCCATCCCGGTCGCTGTTGCTCGCGGCGTCACTCCTCGTCTTCTGGTGCCATCGTGATGACTGGCACCGGTGCATCTCTGACTGTCGCCGCGGCGACGCTCCCGAGAAGTATCCGGTCGATGCCGCTTCTCCCTGTCGTCCCCATCACGACGGCGTCGATTCCCTCGGTTTCGATGCACGAGAGAATTTGTTCGCTTGGCTTGCCGTGCTCGACGTGTTTGACGACGTTCGAAACACCGAGTTCGTCTGCTTCGGCGGCGATAGCATCGATGGCTTCAGTGGCACCCTGTTCGAACTTCGTGCCGGACAACATCGACCGAACGTCGGGGCCAAGCGACGAATCGTCGACGACCGAGAGAATGTGAAGTGTGGCACCGACTGTTGCTGCGAGTTCGATACCGTGTATCGCGGCACGATTCGCAGATGGACTGCCGTCGGTCGGGACGAGAATGTCCTCGTACGGGAACGTCAACTCGTCACTCGAGACCATCCGAGCAGTGAGCACTGGCCGATTCGATAGCTGAACGACTTTTTCCGTGACACTGCCCATCAACCGTCGCGAGAGTCCATGGCGCGCGTGCGTAGGCATCGCGATGAGGTCGTAGTCGTACGTGTCAGCGTACTCTGCAATCGTTGGTGCCGGATTACCCTGCACGACGTCGGTTCCGTACTCGACACCAAGTGTGTCGAGGATCTCGCCCGCTTCTTCCACGACGGAGTGGCCCTTCCGTTCGAGGGCATCGACGACTTCGTTATCGATCAGCGTGACGCTGTTACGATCGGTGTCTGCCACGTACAACAGGAGAATCTCTCCGTCCGCCCAATGTGAAATCTCACTGGCGTGGTGGAGTATCGCACTCGACTCGGTAGTCTCGTCTACGGGGAAGAGGATACGCTCGTACATACAGTACATGTAGGTTGGCCCGCAGATAAGTATGTCCGAGGGTCGTCCTGCCACTGCTCGTGGTACTGCCGACTGCGTAGTCTGCAAAGAAGAGACGCCGAACGTCGTGTGAGCGCTCAGTTGGCGTCGACGATTTCGATGTCGAAGATGAGCGTCTCGCCTGCGAGCTGGTGATTGAAGTCGATTCGAACGATTTCGTCGTCCGCGTGGACGATTTCGCCGAGTCCACCCTGCTGGGTCTGGACGTACATGCCGACTTCGGGGTCGTCACCGAGGATTTCACGGAGTTGTGCGGTCTCGTGCTCGCGGATGCGGTCTTCCGATGGCTGACCGTACGCTTTCTCCGGCGGAATCTCGATAGACTCCTCGTCACCGACGTCCATGCCGACGAGTGCCTCGTCGAGACCCTCGATGACCGTTCCGGCACCGACTTCGACGGTGAGCGGTTCGTACTCTCGGTCCTGTCCCTCTGCGAGGCCTTCTGCTTCGGCAACCTCCGGCCGGGAGGTGTCGAAGACCGTTCCATCGGGAAGCTTTCCAACGTATTCCAGTGAGACTGCGTCGCCAGTTTCGATCGTCATACTCTCTCTTCTCTGCTGGACACGGATAAATGGCCGTATGTAACTGAGATATGCGTTCACGGAAACTGGCTCTGGACAGAGCACTGTCGGGGGCGACTCACCCCAACTCTCTTCTCTCAGAAGAACCGCCACAGCAACGACCGTATCTTGTAGGTGAGTGACCCGTTCTGGTAGCCGTTCCACCCGCTCATCCCACCGGCGAGCGTCGTCGCATCGTACCCTTCCGACTGAAGGATGCTCGTCGCCCGTTTCGCGACGATGCCCATCTTACAGACGACGACCACGTCCCTCTCGCGTGGAATGTCGTCGAGGTGGCGACGAAGCGAACTCTCGTCACCCGAACGGACGTCTTCGTAGACCGGCGCGTTGTAACTCCCTTCGATTGCACCACGTCGGTAGTGGTCTTTGGGGCGGATGTCGAGCACGAATGGTGCTGTGCCGGCGTCCAGTCGGTCGTCGAGTTCGTCTGGTCGAATCTTCGCCATGACTGTCTCCGAACAGTGCGAACAGCAAAGCGTTGGTGTTTCGAGACGTACGTTCAACACACGGGCGTCCGTAGTCGGTGCATGGACAAATGGGACGAGCGGTTCAGTGAAGGGACGTACCCAACCGACCCAGAACCGTCTCCGGTGTTGCGTGCCTACATCGAGACCTTCCCAGAGGGGAGGGCACTCGATGTGGCAGCAGGTACTGGTAGAAACGCAATCTTCCTCGCGGAGGAAGGGTACGACGTGGATGCCCTCGACCAGTCGTCTGCGGGCCTCGAAATCATCCGCGAACGCGCTGTCGAAGCAGGTGTTGAAGATTCTATCCAGACGATTCAGGCAGACGCCACCGAGTACGAGTACCCAGTCGCGGAATACGACGTGATTACGCTGAGTTTCTTTCGAATCCTCGACCGCTTCGGAGACATCAAGACCGCACTGAAACCAGGAGGAGTCCTCTTCTATCAGCACCATCTCCAGTCGTCGTCGCCAGCGACGATTGGACCCAGCACCGACCGGTACCGATTTCAGTCGAACGAACTCCTCCGTGCGTGTCTGGATATGACTGTGCTGTACTACGAAGAGTCGACCGAGGAGCGAGACGACCGGACGTCCGCGACGGCGACGATTGTCGCTCGCAACACACACGGGGGGACGCAGTCGTACCCGAGGAGGCACTGGGATATCGATTCGCCATAATCTATCTGAAATGGTGTTATAAATTATTTCTGATAAGTGCAAGAGGTAGAAGAAACATCAAACAAGAACAAGTCAAAAACAGTAGGATGTAACAGCTTTCGCGCAAAACAGATTGTTTTGAATTATTATCTGGTATTACAACACACGAATTGAATTAAAATCAGTATATCCAGAATGTTCGATAATTTTATACTACAATTATCTATCTAGTTTTATTATGTTTCTACTGAGCATATCAGTGGTGACCAACACAGTTCCCCTAAGAAGTTTGGCTGGTAGTTTAGGACGGAGACGATAGAAACACAGTACGCGTCGGCCGCCATCACCGTCACACCCACCCATCCCTCTCTTAGTCTGTGAGTATGCCCGTTCGATTTTTGTCGTCACGCGACTGTCGTCTACCAATGTCCGTGAGAGACTCGCTCGACGAGCCGCGCATCATCGACACGCATGCACACCAACCGACGGCGGAGTTCCTCCGGGACGCAGGTGGTGAGATGATGCAAGACGCGGCGAAGAAGTTCGGCACCGAGATGGAGACGTGGGACTACGAGGCGATGATAGAGGAGTACCACGAGTACGGGATCGGGAAGGCAATCCTCCTCGGGTGGGACGCCGAGACGAACACGGGCAACCCGCCAGTGCCGAACGACTACGTCGCCGAGGTCCGTGACGAGTATCCCGACTTCTTCATCGGATTCGGGAGCGTCGACCCCCTGAAGGATGACTGCGTCGATGAAGCCATCCGCTGTGTCGAGGACCTGAGTCTCTCCGGGTTCAAGTTCCAACAGATTGCACAGGGGTTCGACCCGAGTGACGACGCTCACACCCAACTCTTCGACACGATAGAAGACCTCGGCGTCCCCGTCATCTTCCACGGTGGGAACTCGACGCTCGGGGCGGGGTCGCCCGGTGGTCGTGGACTGAAAATCAAGTACGGCAATCCGATGCTCATCGACGACGTGGCAGCAGAGCACCCCGACCTCCAGATTCTCATCGCACACCCGGCGTTCCCGTGGGAGAAAGAACAACTCGCCATCTGCCAGCAGAAGGGCAACGTCTACATGGACTTCTCCGGGTGGCTTCCAAAGTACATCGACGACCAGGTCCTCCACTACGCGAAGACCGTGCTGCAGGACAAGGTGATGTTCGGGACGGACTACCCGATGATTCGTCCGGAGCGGTGGTTCGAGTCATTCGACGAACACTTCGACGCCTCCGACGAGGTCAAGCGGAAGGTTCTCTGGGAGAACGCCGAGCGGTTCCTCGGACTCGACTGACCGTCAGTCGAAATTCGGCCGTCGCTTCTCTAAGAACGCTGAAACTCCTTCTTCGTGGGCCTCAGTATCGTACGCGAGTGTCTGTGCCTGTGCTTCTCGTTCGAGGCCGTCTCGCCACGGACGCCCGAGATTGGCGTGGATTGCTTCTTTCGCGAGCGCAAGTGTTTCGGTCGGCCGCGAGGCGAGCGTCTGAACCATCTCGTCGACGACATCGTCGAGCTCGTCTGCATCGACGACTTCGTTTACCAAGTCGAGTTCGGCGGCGCGTTCGGCAGAGATGAGTTTACCAGTGAACGCCAACTCTTTCGCCGCGCGAAGTCCGACGAGTTCGGGAAGCGTCACGGTTGCTCCGGCGTCGGGGACGAGCCCAACGTTGACGAACGATGCAGCGAACCGCGCGTCTGGGACGGCGTACGCGAAGTCACAGGCGGCGACGACGGACATGCCAGCACCGACGGCATCACCGTTGACGCGTGCGACCACAGGAACCGGTGCAGTGAGAATCGCCTCCGCAACTCGACCGAGTGTGTCACGGACGCGCTGGTACGCCTCACGCGCAGTCTCGTCACGTTCAGCCATTGCCTCGATATCTCCACCCGCGCTGAACGCGTCACCGTCACCCGTCAACACGACGGCGTCGAAGTTGTCCGACGTTACCGATTCGAGCGCTGCGGAGAGTTCACGTGCCACATCGGCAGTGAACGCATTTTTCACCTCGGGGCGGTCGAACGTCACTGTCCGAACGCCATCTTCGTCTTCGACTCGCATACGTTCGCTACACGGACACCGGATAAATAGCCACCCTGAAATTCGTGGCGGGTACGACTAACCAAGCGCCCCAGCCTATCCGAACAACACGCCGAACAACGACCGCTGAGCGCGTCGAAGTCGCTCGAGGAACGCCGACTTGCTGATGCCGAGTTCCTCGGCTACGTCCGCTGCGGTAATCGTTCGTGGGAGGTCGAAGTAGCCCATCTCGTAGGCGACGTGGAGGCTCTCTTCTTGTGCCGGTGTGAGGTCCCATGCACGACCAATCGCCGACTCGTCGTCGGTTCGGAGTGGGTAGACGCGCTGAAGTTGGATACCGACAGTCTGTGCTGCCTTCTCCATCACACCGCGGAGCACCTCGTTCCCGACGACGGCGCCTCGCATCGTCGCGCCACCGTTGCTGTACTCCATCGATTCGACGAGGAACCCCACGTCTACGAGCTCGTGGACGACACACGGGTGTTTCGCGAGACATCGGTAGGTGTAGCCGCCATCGGTATGAGTGACGTGAAGATACCGGATGCTCTCGTCCTCGTCGAGAACTGCTGAAAGCCGGTCGTCCGCTGGCCCCGAAAAGTGGAGGAGGACGTTTCCATCGGCACGAAGTTGGGGAGCATTCGCTTCGATGGTGACTGGGACACGCGTGGTCGCTCTCGCGAGTGGACAATCGTCCCCGTCGATGCGGAACTCTGCAACGAGACACTCATCTATCACCGATGAATCAACTCGGTCAGTTCTACACACCGAGGGTATAAAAAGGCAGTCTATAGACTGGCCAATTCGTAAGTGGTTATCCGTGATAGTTCTGTGTATACCGATGGACCTCGAAACTGTCAAACAACGGGCTGGACCGCGCGAGTTCTCCCCGAAGGACGATATGCCGGAGGAGTATCGCAAGGCTGCGACCCGGATGATACAGTTCCACGCGAACAGTGAAATCATGGGTGCGTACCTCGAACGACCGTTCATCCGCCAGGCACCGAGTCTCGAACGCAAGCTCGCGTTCTCGGCGAAGACGCAAGACGAGATTGGACACGGCCAACTGCTCTACCGTGCCGCCGAGAGTCTCGGCATCAAGACGCGCGACGAGATGCTCGACGAACTGGCGAACGGTGAAGGGAAGTTCCTCAACTGCTTCCACTACCCGATGGAGTCGTGGGTCGAGACGCCCATGATTGCGTTCTTCGTCGACGGCGCGGCGATGCGACGGCAGGCGACGCTCAAGAGCACCTCCTGGGAACCGTACGCCCACGCGATGGACAAGGTGTGTTTCGAAGAGGGCTTCCACGTCAAGCACGGTGAGGCAATCCTCCACGAACTGATGACCGGGTCGAAGAAAGAACAGGAGATGACCCAAGAGGCCTTCAACACGTGGTGGCCACGTATCATCCAGTTCTTCGGTCCGACCGACAAGCAGTCGACGCACCACGGATTCGCGAGTGAAGTCGGCCTCAAGCAGAAGTCCAACGACGAACTTCGCCGTGCGTTCCTCAACACGTACATCCCGAAAGCCGAGAAGTACGGCCTCGAGATTCCGGACACGCCGCGCATCGAGAAGAACGACGATGGGACCTACAACGTCCACGAAGAGGACCTCGACTGGGACGAGTTCTTCCAGATCGCGAAGAACGAGTACGAACCCGGACGCGGTCAAATCGACGCCCGCAAGGCTGGTCAGGAAGCAGTCGCGTGGGTTCGTGAATCGATGGACAACCACGAACAGCGCCTGTATGGCAGTACGACCCAGCAGGCGGCAGACTGAGAGGTGATTCGATGATTTGGGAAGTTTTCCGACAAAAGAAAGCAGGCGACTATCACACGCATTGCGGCAACGTCCACGCACCCGACCGCGAGATGGCGTTGCTGTTCGCAGAGATACAGCACGGCCGACGCATGCCCACCAACAGTCTGTGGGTCGTCCCACAGCGAGAGATTGGCGAGGTCGACACTGAAGACGTCGCGTTCGGCGGAACGACGGACAAGTCGTACCGCTGGGCGATGACGTACCAGTTCGAGGCCGCGGCCGAAGAAGTGGCCGAATCCGAGGACGAACAGGCAGAGGCAGAACGACAGCGGCGTGCCGTCGTGGACGGTGACGACTAATGGCAGCAGCAAAACAACTTCCAGGCCCACAAGAGCTCTCTGACGAGGAGCGCGAAGCCGTCGAGATGCTCCTGTACAGACTGGCGGACGACGAGTTCGTCATCGCCGACCGATACACTGAGTGGCAGGTCTACGCTCCGACGCTGGAGTCGGACCTCGCACTCGCGAACATCGCACAGGACGAACTCGGTCACGCGCGACTCTGGTACGACCTCTTGGAGGACTTCGGGTACGACGAGCCCGACCTCATCTGGGAGCGCGACCCAGCCGCGTGGCGCCACAGCACACTCTGTGAACTCCCCTTCGCAGACGGTGACTGGGCAGACGTCATCGTGCGGTCGTACCTCTACGACGAAGCAGAGTTCATCAGACTCCAGGCGCTCGAAGACTCGTCGTACCCACGACTCCGTGACCGCGTGGAGAAAGTCCTCTCCGAAGAGCGGTACCACCGTGAACACGCCCGAAGTTGGCTCGAACGTCTCTGTGAAGACGACGACACGCGAGCACGGATGCAGGACGCCGTCGACAGACTCCTCCCGTACGCGTTGACGCTGTTCGCACCAACTGACGAAGAGGTAGAAGACCGTATCGACGACCTCGGCCTGCGCACCGAGAACCTCCTCTCGATGCGTGAAGCGTGGTTGGACGAAGTCGTCCCGACGCTCGAAGCAAACGGTCTCCACGTGGAGGAAGCACAACTTCCAGAACAGTACGACGTGCACCACGCAGACCTCGACCTTCCCGACGAAGTTGGGCGTGACACGTCACACACCGACGCCTGGTTCGAACTGCACGAAGACTTCACGCGCAGTTACCGTGAACTCGGCCGCCACAAGGCAGCGAAGATAATGAAGGACCCAGACGATGAGTAGTAACCTCGACTCCGACCCGACCGACGCGCAGTACTGCGCGCACACAGACTACACGGAAGGCCCCGTCCACGACGAACTTCCGGCGACCGGCGACGGTGCAGTCGGCCTCGAACGAGACGTCTGGGACGCGCTCTACTCGGTCGAAGACCCGGAGATGCCCATCAGCATCGTCGACCTGGGTCTCATCTATGCGGTCGGAGTCGATGCCGAATCTGGCGAGGCACGAATCGACATGACCCTCACGTACACTGGCTGTCCGGCCCGAAACATGCTGCAAGACGACATCCGGAACGCTGTCGCCGCCGTCGACGGCGTCGAGGACGTGCTCGTCAACCTCATGTGGAGTCCGGCGTGGTCCATCTCGATGGTGACCGAGCAGGGCAAAAAAGACCTCCGTGACTTCGGGCTGAGTGTGTAACCATGCGACGTTCACTCGACCCAAGCGTCACGACGTCAGGCGAGACGAAGGCTGCACAGTGTCCGTACTGTGACGGCACGAACACCGTTCGAGAGCATCCGAAAGGTCCCTCACTCTGCCGGTCGATGCACTTCTGCAACGACTGTCAGGAGCCGTTCGAGAAGTTCGGCTAATCACCGCCTCTCCACCGTCGGAGACACTGCTTTTTCGTACACTACCACTGAGTACTGGCTAGTCTGGCACCGCAATTCGTCAACCACAATTCGTCAGCCTGCCGAGTCAGGGCGTTCTCAGGTTCGTCTCTCGGCGAGAAGGGGGTAACCTCGAATGTCGAGTTCTCCAGCTCCTCCTTGGTTATTCGGTACGTGACATTGTACGAGAACGTCGGTGAGTGGAAAATTCGATAGACGTCCCGTCTCTCGACTCGGTAGCAACGTACTCGAAGAGTCAGCTACCCGGTCTTGTACACGCCTCGTGCAGTGGCGATGAGCGTGTCGTCCGTCGTCGCATACACGTCGACGTCGACAGTCCCAACGTCGCCTCCGAGACGGACGACGTCCGCCTCTGCTCGAAGGTCACCGGTTCCCGCCGCGAGATAGTCGATTCGCATGTCGATGGTGGGTACGGGTTGGTCGACCCGGCTCACGAGCGCTGCACCGCCGACAGTGTCCGCGAGGGTGAACGTGACGCCGCCGTGTGCCATTACTCGGTCGGCGTTCCACGACAACTCCTCGCGCATCTCGATGTATCCCTCTGCGTGTCCATCATCGACTTCGGTAATCTCTACGCCGAGCAACTGGGCGAACGGCATGCTCTCGAAGAATTCCTCTATGTCCATAGCTGTCTATCTCAGGTGTATGTTAAGTTGGTTTCGTCGTCTGTGGGGTGATTCATCTCGGGAAGCCTCACCGGTGGTCGTAGACGCGCTTTACTTTCCCGACCTTCGTGCGCTCGATGCCACCTGGGTCGACGAGCGTCACGCTGTCTGGAGTAAACGAGAGTACGTTCGAGAGTCGGGAGCGGATGCGACGTTCGAGGTCCGCTCGTGAGCCATCGAATGTTTCGGTGAGTTCGACCGTTAGGTCGAGTCGGTCGAGCGAGTTCTCTCGCCGAAGGTCGATTCGGTAGTATGGGGCGACCTCGTCGAATTCGAGGACGACCGCCTCGACTTCACTCGGATAGAGGTTCACTCCCCGAACGATGAGCAAGTCGTCTGCCCTCCCTGTGACGGAGTCCATACGGACGGCGGTGCGACCACATGCACACGTCTCGTCGTCGAGGGTCGTCAGGTCACCCGTGCGGTAGCGAAGCACCGGGAGGGCGTGCTTGGTGAGCGTCGTCAACACGAGCTCTCCTTCCTCACCGTAGCCGACTGGTTCACCGGTGTCGGGGTCGATGACCTCCGGGTAGAAGTGGTCCTCCCAGATGTGCATCCCGGACTGTTCGAGGCACTCGACAGCGACACCCGGCCCAATTATCTCCGAGAGGCCGTAGTTCTCGATGCCCGTCGCGTCGAACGCCGCCTCTATCTCCTGCCGCATCTGTTCAGTACACGGCTCTGCACCGTAGAGAATCGTCGACAGCGGGAGGTCGACAGGGTCGTGTCCCATGTCTTCGGCGACCTCCGCGAGGTAGAGTGCGTACGACGGCGTGAGGCAGATAGAATCGACGTCGAGGTCCACGAGCATCTCGACCTGTCGTTGGGTGTTTCCACCGCCCGTTGGAATCACGGTCATACCCATCTCTGTCGCGCCGTCGTGGAACCCGAAGCCACCAGTGAAGAGGCCGTAACTGTACGCATTCTGTAACGAGTCGGCGCTCGTCAGTCCCGCTCCACGCAAGCCACGTGAGATGACCTCACGCCACACGTCGAGGTCGGCTTGGGTGTAGCCGACGATTTTCGGCTTTCCGGTCGTCCCAGAGGAGGCGTGGATACGCACGACATCCTCCATGTCGACGGCGAACATGCCCGTTGGGTACTCGTCCCGGAAGTCCTCTTTCGTCGTGAACGGGAGTTTCGAGAGGTCCTCGACGCCCTCGATATCGGTTGGATACACACCAACTGCGTCGAGCCTGTTTCGGTAGAACTCGACGTTCTCGTAGGCGTGTTCCACGACGTGGCGTACTCGTTCGTCCTGTAGCCGACGTAACTCCGACCGCGGAAGTCGTGTCACGTCGGCCTCGTCACTGACACCCATCGTTCAGTTGTCCTCCGTACTATCACAAAAAATTATGTGCGACCAAACTATTCGGCTGCAGAGACGCCGAGGTAGCGGTCGAGAATCTCGTCGTCTGCGGCAATCTCGTCGGCGGGCCCCTCGTGGACGACCTGTCCCTTGTCGAGGATGTAGACGTAGTCGGCGGCGTCGAGTGCCACCTGTACGTTTTGCTCGACGAGGAGAATCGTGACGCCCTCGTCGTTCAACTGTGTGATCTTGCGCTGGACCTGTTTGACGATCGACGGGGCGAGCCCCTCGGTCGGTTCGTCCAGCATCAACAGGTCGGGTGCCGAGACGAGGGCACGAGCGATGGCGAGCATCTGCTGTTCACCACCAGACAGGTTCGCACCCTTGCTGTTGCGGTGTCGGGCGAGGTTCTCGAACTCGTCGATTATCTCTTCGACGGTCGGTTTGTCGATGTCCTGTCGGCCACCGATACGACCGATTTCGACGTTCTCGCTGACGGTGAGACCAGGGAACACGCGTCGTTCTTCGGGGACGAGCGAGATTCCCTCTCGGGCGGTCTTTTCGGGCGACAACATCGTGATGTCCGTCCCGTCGAACGTGATGGAGCCACTCGTCGGCGTGACACTCCCGAGGATGCTCCGAAGCGTCGTCGTCTTGCCGACACCGTTGCGGCCGATGAGTGTGACGACCGACCCGCGTTCGACGTCGAGGTCGACGCCCTGAAGGACTCGCGTCGACCCGTAGCCCGAGACGAGGTCTCGAACCGACAGGAGCGTGTCGCGGTCGCTCATGCTTCGACACCTCCGAAGTACGCTTCGCGGACCTCTGGGTCTTCTGAGACTTCGTCGGGTGTTCCCTCAGAGAGAACCTGTCCGCGGTGAAGCACCGTGATACGGTCGGAGACCCGCATCACGAGGTCGATATCGTGTTCGATGAGTAGGAGCGTCCGGTCCGACAGCACCTCGTCGATGAGGTCCATCGTCTCACGTGTCTCTTCGGCGCTCATCCCCGCCGTCGGTTCGTCCAAGAGGACCATCTCGGGGTCTGTCGCGAGGACGATGGCGATTTCGAGACGCCGTTTGTCACCGTAGGCCATCACGTCGGCGAGTTCGTCGCCACGACCCAGCAACCCGGAGCGTTCGAGGACGCGGTCGGTGTGCTCGTTCACGTCGTCGAACGAGTCTTTCCGGTCGAGGAACTCCTCGACGGGTGTAAATCCCTGGTGTCGAGCAGCCTGTGCAGCGAGTCGAACGTTCTCACGGACGGTCAACCCCGAGAAGACGTTCGTAATCTGGAACGAGCGCCCGAGTCCGCGCCGCACACGTTTGTGCGGTGGCAATCCAGACACGTCTTCTCCGTTGAACGTCACGGACCCATGAGTTGGTCGGAGCGCTCCGGTGAGGAGGTTGAACGTCGTCGTCTTTCCGGCGCCGTTCGGGCCGATGAGGCTCCGGAACTCGCCACGTTCGATGTCGAGATTCACGTCGTCGACGGCGACGAGTTTGCCGAACTCCTTCGTGAGATTCTGCGTTTTGAGTATCGAGTCAGTCATTGCGTTCTACCTCCGCATCGTTGACGCTGGTACGGTCGCGAATCGTCGATTCGAACATCGGGTGTTCTGACACGGTCTTCGGGAGCGACACGAGTCCACGCGGGACGAAGATGACGAAGAGGACGAACAGCACGCCGATGACGAGGCGCCACTGGTCGATGTACGACGAGAGGATGTCCTCTGCGGCGACGAAGACGCCTGCGCCAATCATCGGCCCGTAGAGTGTCCCCATTCCACCGAGCACGGTCATCACGATGACCTCCCCGGAGTTGATCCAGTGGAGGAACGATGGTGCGACGTAGCCGTTGTTCGCGGCGAACAACCCGCCGGCGAGACCAGCGAGTCCGCCGGAGACGACGAACGCACGGCGTTTGTACGCTGTCACGTCGTAGCCGATGAACGACGCCCGCTCTTCGCTCTCGCGAATCGCCTGAAGGACCGACCCGAAGGGGGCACGAATGAGGCGTCGTGCCAACAGGTACGACCCGACGACGACGAACAGGAGGAAGTAGTACTGTATCATCCCACCGTCGATGGTCATGATGCCGAGCGGAATTTCGAACTCACTGGGGTCGATGCCGATGCCGGCGAAGCCGTAGAACACGTCCACACCGAAGAGTCCGTCAGACCCACCAGTGAAGTCGAACTTGAACACGGCGTTGTAGAACAACTCCGCGAACGCCAGCGTAATCATGGCGAAGAAGACGCCGGACACTCGTATCGAGAGATAGCCGACACTCCACGCGATGATGGCGCAGATGACAATCGCTGCGAGTAGCGCGACGAACACGGACGGCGAGAGGTGCATGAGCGTCAACACTGACGCGTACGCACCGACGCCGTAGAACAGCGTGTGGCCGAGCGAGACGAGGCCTGCGTACCCGAGGACGAGGTCCAGACTGAGCGCGAACAACGCCCAGATGAGGATGTCTTCGAGGAGCGTGACCGAGTAGGTGACGCCGGTCAACTCGGCAAAGAACGGCACGAGGACGAGCACGCCGACGGCGGCGTATCCGAGTTTCGCCCGTGTCTCCGACGAGAGCACCCCGCCGCCCGCACCGTGAAGCAGTGCACCGTCGTGGTGCTCACCAGCGCCGATGTTGGTGCCGAACAGCCCTTTCGGGCGGACGACGAGGACGACAATCATCAGCAAGAAGACGATGAGTCCTTCGAGGAACGGCGTGTAGGTTCGCGCGAGCGTCTGGACGACACCGACGAACAGACCGCCGACGACTGCACCGCGGAACGACCCGAGGCCACCGAGAACGACGATGACGAACGCTGGGATAATGACGCTCGACCCCATCGTCGGACTGACGTTCTGGAACGCACCGAGGACGATACCCGCTACGCCAGCGAGTGCCGCTCCGAATCCGAACGTCAGCGTGTAGTACCGGTCGATGTTGATGCCGAGGTTGCGGACCATCTCGCGGTCTTCTGACCCTGCACGGATGATCATCCCGAACCGAGTCCGGTTCAGGAGAAGCCACGTAGCGAGGGCGAGAATCGACCCGAAGATGATGATGCCGTAGTTGTACAGCGAGTAGTTGAACCCGAACAGCGCGACTGGCTGGTCGAGAATCGCCGGGATGGGGAACGGCTTGGCCGACTTCCCCCACACCGACGTGATGAGGTCGTTGATGATGAGGACGAGACCGAACGTCAACAGGATATGATACAGTGGGTCACGACCGTAGAGCCGTTTCACTGTGAGTCGCTCGATACCCATTCCGACGACACCGACGAGAAGTGGTGCGACGACGAGGGCGACCCAGAAGCCGGCGCCTCCCAGTGGCCCGGCGATGGCGAACGCGAAGTACGCACCGAGTGCGAACAGTTCGCCGTGGGCGAAGTTGATGACGTCCATCACGCCGAAGATAATCGACAGTCCCGCAGCGAGGAGGACGTAGACCATCCCGACGACGAGGCCGTTGAGGACCTGCTCTGCGACAGCGCTGGCGACAGACATGCTTAGAGGTTGCAGCCGAGTTCGCCACAGTCTGGCAGTGCGTCGACACCGTCGATCATGTCACCGAGTTTGACCGCCGCCGGGCCACTGCCGCTGTCCGGAGCGACGAGTTCGCCCGGCCACACGGGGTTCATAGCCTGGTGGTCACAGTCGCGGAACTGGTTCGTTCCGTAGATAGTGTCCATCTCCAGGCCCGGAAGCACGTCTTTGACCTCTGCCGGATCGGTCGAACCTGCTTCCGCGATTCCGTGGGCGGTCATCCGAATCGACATGTACGCCGTCCGGGCGAAGTTGTCCGGGTCCGAGTCGTACTCACTACGGTATGCTTCGACGAACGACTGGTTGTCACCAGTCTCGAGGGTGGGCAAGTAGCGGACCCCGCCGTAGGTTCCGTACGCCGCCTCACCGAGTGCGCCGCGGACGACAGAGAACGTCATCGTCGGTGACATGAGGTTCACGTCGTCCTTGAGACCCTGACTCGCCGCCTGCTTGACGAAGTTGATGAGGTCACCACCAGTCATCCCAAGTACGGCGACTTCTGCGTCGGAGTTGGCAATCTGACTGATGTAGGAGTTGAAGTTCGTCGAACCGAGTTGCGACCGACTTCGGCCGACGACTTCGATGTCGTGACCGTCTGCCATCCGTTTTTCCACCCGGGACATCACCGACTCACCGTACGCGTAGTCGGCGATGTGGAACCAGACTTTCGTCCCGAGGTTCTCTGCGGTGTAGTCGGAGACCGCCTCTGCCATCTGTGCGGTGTTCGTCTCCGTTCGGAACACCCACTCGTTACAGTTCGACCCGGTGATGGGGACTGCGGCCCCGCCGGGGTTGTAGATAATCTCCTCTTCCTTGGCGAACTCGTTGAGTGCGAGGGCGACACTCGACGAAATCGCACCCATGAGATACGACGCACCGTCCTGTTCGACGACAGACTGTGCTTTCCGTCGGCCAGTCGACGGGTCAGCTTCGGTGTCTTCGTAGACGCCGGTGATCTCGACGTCCAGGTCGTCGTTCTCGTTGACGTGCTTGATAGCGAGTTCTGCGCCGTTTCGTTGCCCGACTGCGAGGCCACCGTACGGCCCAGTCATCGGACTGATCACTCCGTAGGTGATGGAGTTCGTGCCGCCGCCACCCCCTCCGCCGAGACAGCCTGCCGCCCCAGTGAGTCCAGCAACACCAGCCAACCCTGCCGCCTGTACGAACCGTCGTCGAGACGAACGAGGCCCATGGCCACCGTTCGACGAATACTCCTCTCTCGTCATGGTGTATGTTCATAAGTAACATGATAACCTTCACGTTTAAAGGTTTGCGTTGGTGCGCAAACAAGAATACCGGGGGGTGGTGCAAACGTGTCAGGAGAAGTGCGGTACGACGTCCGAACCCAGTCGGTCGATGCATTCGACCATCCGGTCGGTCCCGATTCCGGGGTGGTACGTACGGAAGATGAAGTGGATGTCGTCACCGAGTGCATCACGGTACTGTTCGAGTTCGTCGATGACGTCTTCTGGCGTCCCGAATATCGCCTGTTCTTTGAGTTCCGCCCGACGCTCGTCTGAGAGCTCCGGCACGTCCTCGCCAGAGAAGATTTCGGCGTATCGGCGCTGGATGTACAGATAGCCGTCTTTCATCGCATCCCACGCCGCTTCTTTCGAGTCATCGACGAACCCGTGTTGCAGCACGTAGATGGTGAAGTCGCCGTCGAGGCCTTCCTGCTCACGAACGTTCCTGATGTCCTCGACCCGCTTCTTCAACCCACCAATCGAGAGTGACGACGGCGCACACCACGCGTCGGCGGTTCGGGCCGCCCTCCGAACGGCGGGCTTCGCCGCCCCGCCCAGCATAATCGGAACGTCGCGCGACGGTTTTGGCGTGATATCGACACCCGTCACACCCTCGTGGAACGGAGAGTCGTGTTCGACCTGCCCGTCGGACCACGCGTCTCTGAGAATATCGACGGTATCAGCGAGGCGCTCCACACGTTCGTCGCGAGGAACGTCGAACGCGTCGAACTCTCGTGGATTCGACCCGATGGCGAGTCCGAGCGTCGTCCGCCCACCAGAGAGCAGGTCGACGGTCGCGGTATCTTCGGCGAGGCGAATCGGGTCGTACAGCGGTGCAAGTGCGATGCAGGTCCCGAGTTCGATGTTCTCTGTCACCGCGGCGAGTGCGCCGAGCGCCGGCATCGTTCCAGAGAGATAGCCGTCTTCCATGAAGTGATGTTCAGACACCCACGCGCTCGCGAGGCCCGCATCGTCGATTGCACGCCCGAGCGTCAACATCTCGTCGTATAGCTCTGCCATCGGTCGGTCGTCGTCTGGCCGTCGCTGACACGTGAACAGGCCGGTCCCGATTTCCATGCCAGTGAGTATCTACCTCGACTATTAATAGTTCGGGACGGCGATGGTGTGGCATGACGGGAACCAACGACGAGAGTACGACGGACACCAGTGACGGGAGGCGCATGCCGCCCGCGCGCGTTGACCACGTGGGAATCGCAGTCCGCGACGTCGACAGTGCAGAACAGACGTTGTTCGCCCTTGGATGCGAGCGTGTCCACCGTGAGACTGTCACCGACGGAAGCTTCGAGTGGGCGACGTACGTACTCGGCGACGCATCTCGGCTCGAACTCATCGCACCCGTCGAAGGTGAGTCGTTCCTCACTACGTATCTCGACGAGAACGGTCCAGGGCTCCACCACGTCACCCTCGAAGTGGTCGACATCGACACGGCAGTCGACCTACTCGAAGCCGCAGGCGAGCGTGTCGTCGGGTACGCTGTCGAAGACGGGTGGACCGAAGCGTTCGTCTCGCCGCGGAATCCAACTGGGGCCCTCTTCCAACTGATGGAGTACCACGACGACTACAGGGAGAAGGGTGACGACGGCGCACTCTTCGTCCATGGTGAGCCGTTGAAAAATCGGTGAGTCGCCGACCATCGGTGAGTCGTCGACCGTTCGTCAGCACGCCGTCGTTCTGGAACGAGGTTATTCGTCGGCGGCTTTCGTCTTGATGAGGAACTTCATGTCGCCTTCGAGGACGACGGTACCGTCCTGTTTGGTCATCGTGACGTCGATGGTGACGAGGCCCGCGTCGTCACGACTGCTGAGTTCCTTCTGCCCGGTGACGACCATCGTCTGCGAGAGCGTGTCGCCGATGAAGACAGGGTTCGGGAGGTCCATGTAGTTCATGCCGAGGAACGCGATGGCCGTGCGCTCGACGATACCCGAGCGATAGACGAATCCCGTCGATTGAACGAACGTCATCGGACCGTGGGCGATACGCTGGCCGAACTGGGTGTCTTCGGCGTACTCACTGTTGGTGTGGAGTTCCGTCCAGTCACCCGAGAGCGCCGAGTGCATCATGAAGTCCGCTTCGGTGACAGTCCGACCGACGCTTTCGAACTCTTTGCCCTCGACGAAGTCCTCGAAGTAGTGCGGTTCGTAGCTGTATGCCATACTCATCCGTCACCCCCACTGGATAAAGAATTTTACATACTTATCTTTCCTGACAGTCGATGCCTACTTGAGCAGTGACGGTGAGTGTGTTCACATGCCAGCAGCAGACGAGCACGCAGAGATACGTGACCGTGCGTCGAACGACCCGTTCTGTGGGCGTGTCGGAATCGACCTCGCAGACGTCGGCGAGGGGTATGCAGAGACGACGATGACCATCGACGAAGACCACCTGAACTTCCACGGGACGCCACACGGAGGGTCCATTTACACGCTCGCCGACGCAGCCTTCGCAGCGGCGTCGAACAGTCATGGTGATGCAGCATTCGCACTGGAGACGAACATCTCCTACCTTGCGGCGGCCGAAGTGGGCGACACACTCCGTGCCGTCGCCGAGGAGACTCACCTCGGCGGCCGCACAGCGGAGTACGAAGTCGTCGTATCCGACGACGCAGGCGACCGAATCGCTACGTTCCGTGGTCGCGTCTACAAGCCCGGTCGCTGAAGGGGCGGATAGAGCAGAGAGAGCAGAGAGAACTGCGAAAAACGACCCGAGAACTACTGGCCGCGGTGGTCGTAGACGCGTTGGACCTTGCCGACTTCGGTGCGGGCGATGTTCCCGTACTCGACGAGGTTCAGTTCGTCGGGCGTGAACGACAGCACGTTCGAGAGTCGTTTGGTGATTCGGCTTTTGAGGTCGCTGATGGACCCATCGAAGTCGTCGACGACTTCGACGGTCACTTTCAGTTTGTCGAGGTTGTCCTCACGCGAGATGTCGATGCGGTAGTGTGGCGCTACCTCCTCGAACTCGAGGACGACCGACTCGACTTCACTGGGGTAGAAGTTGACCCCGCGGATGATGATGAGGTCGTCCGAGCGGCCCGTGATGTTGTCCATACGAACAGCAGTTCGCCCGCACTCACAGGTGTCGTAGTTCAGTCGGGTCAGGTCACCGGTGCGGTACCGAAGAACGGGAAGCGCCTGTTTCGACAGCGTCGTCAACACGAGTTCGCCTTCTTCGCCCTCTTCGACGAGTTCGCCGGTGTTCGGGTCGATTATCTCCGGGTAGAAGTAGTCCTCCCAGATGTGGAGGCCATCCTGCTGTTCACATTCGATAGAGACCCCGGGGCCCACGATTTCGGAGAGGCCGTAGATGTCGATGCCGGTGACGCCGAGGCGCTCTTCGATCTCCTTGCGCATCGGTTCGGTACATGGCTCTGCACCGAAGATGACGACTCGCAGGGGGAGTTCTCTGAGGTCGTAGCCCATATCTTCGGCGACTTCTGCGAGGTAGAGCGCGTACGACGGTGTACACGAGATGACGTCGCTTCCGAGGTCCGCGAGCATCTCGACTTGCCGTTGGGTGTTCCCCCCGCCGATGGGGATGACCGTCGCGCCGAGTTCTTCGACACCCTGGTGAAGTCCGAGACCTCCGGTGAACAGCCCGTATCCGTACGCATTCTGGACGATGTCGTCTGGGCCGATTCCCGAGGCGACCAGACATCGCGCGACTGCCTTGCTCCACACGTCGAGGTCGGCTTGGGTGTAGCCGACGATTTTCGGTTTTCCGGTCGTCCCCGAAGAGGCGTGGATACGCACGACGTCCTCCATATCGACGGCGAACATGCCCGTCGGATAGTAGTCACGGAAGTCCTCTTTCGTCGTGAACGGGAGTTTCGAGAGGTCTTCGACGCTCTCGATGTCGTCCGGTGTGAGACCCTCGGCGTCGAACATCTCACGGTAGTAGTCGACGTTCTCGTATGCGGTCTGCACCATCTCCTTGAGACGCTCGTCTTGGACCTCCCGAAGTTCGTCTCGTGAGGCGACCTCCATGCTATCGAATACCATTTACAGTTGAACCCGATGATAGAATATGATAAAAATGATGCGGTCGGTTCAACGCACTCGGGTGGGACGTGATGCAGTTGGGTCACCGTCATCTGGAGGCGAACCTATTTCGCGGGGGACACGCAAGCGACTACCATGCGAGACGCGTACATTGTCGGAGCGGGCCAATCGAAGTATGGTGCGTTCCCGGACGAGAGTTACCGGTCGCTGTTCGCGACGGCCTTCGAGGAGGCAATCGAGAGCGCGAGCGGCGTCGGCCCCGACGACGTAGACGAAGCAGTCGTCGGGTCACTCGGCGTCGGCGGCCGGCAACTCGGTCTATCTGGCCCCGCCGTCACCGAACACGTTGGACTCCACGGTGTCCCCTGTTCCCGAATCGAAAACGCCTGTGCAGCGAGCGGATACGCTGTGCGACAGGCGGTGCAGGCGGTCAAAAGCGGGATGGCCGACGTAGCCCTCGCCGGTGGGTACGAAGTCATGACCGACATGAGCGGCGACGTGGCGAAGTACTGGCTCGGTGTGAGTGGTGAGACGGAGTGGGAGCGCCTCACGGGAACGACGTTCTCCGGCGTCTACGCTCAGATGGCCTCGGCCTACCTCGACACCTACGACGCCTCTCCCGACCACTTCTCCAAAGTCGCGGTGAAGAACCACGCGAACGGGGCGAAGAATCCTAAAGCCCATCTCGGATTCGAGTGTTCCCTCGACGACGCACGAAACGCACCCGTCGTCGCCGACCCGTTGAACCTCTATCACTGCTGTCCGACTTCCGACGGCGCTGCAGCGGTCATCGTCGCCAGCGAAGACGTGGCCAGCACCTGTGACGACGCAGTTCGTGTGGCAGGCGTTGGGGCCGCCTCCGAACGCGTCGGTCTCTTCCAGCGGGACAGCTACACCTCCATTCAGTCGTCGGCACAGGCAGCCGAGACCGCCTACGAAATGGCGGGCCTCGGACCTGAGGATGTTGACTTCGCCGAAGTACACGACTGCTTTGCCATCGCCGAACTCATGGCGTACGAAGACCTCGGATTCTGTGAGCGCGGTAGAGCGCCCGAACTCATCGACGAGGGCGTCACCGAGTTGGGCGGCGACTTACCCGTCAACCCCTCTGGCGGCCTCAAGTCGAAGGGACACCCCATCGGAGCCACCGGTGCAGGACAGGCCGTCGAGGCGTTCAAACAACTCACCGGCCACGCCGACGACCGACAGGTGTCGGGTGCGAAGGTCGGTGTTACCCACAACGTTGGGGGGTCCGGCGGTGCAGCAGTCGTTCACGTCCTCGAAGGAGGTGTCCTATGAACGCGATTGCCGGCGTCGGCGCGTACGTCCCTCGATTGTATCTCTCTGCGGACTCGTACCGGGAGGCGTGGGGCAAAGGCGGTGCCGCAGGTGTCGAACGCATGGCTGTTCCGGACGCCGACGAAGACACGCTCACGATGGGCACCGAGGCCGGACGACGAGCACTCGCGGCCGCCGACGTGGATGCGGGCGATATCACTCACCTCGCCTTTGCAACGACGACGCCACCGGCCGGCGAAGAAGAAGCAACCGTTCGTCTCGCATCACTCCTCGGTGTCTCTTCGGCGGCAACGACGCGACAGTACGGTGGCGGAACACAAGTTGGTGCAGTCGCCCTCGCCGCAACGCTCGACGTCTCCGGCCCGGCACTCGTCGTCGTCGCCGACAGTCCACAAGGTGCACCTGAGAGCGACGAAGGCGCCGCCGCTGGCGCAGGCGCTGCTGCCCTCGTACTCACTGAAGATGGCTCGCTAACCGTCGACGCAGTCGGCGAGTTCAGCGACCCATACCCCGGAACGCGGTTCCGTCAGCGCGGCCAGCGCGAGACAGAATCTATCGGTATCACCCAATACGAGCGCGACGCGTACACGTCTACAGTCGGCGGCGCCGTGGACGCTCTCGACGTGGACGTCTCGGACGTCGATGCTGCTGCACTCACGTCACCAGATGGGAAGCTCCCATACCGCGCCGCACGAACCATGGGCGCCTCGACTGCTCAAATCGCCGCTGGCACAGTCGTCTCTCAGACCGGCGATACCGGCGCAGCAGGACCGTTCCTCGGCCTCGCATCCGCACTCGAAGACGGAGCAGAGTCAGTCCTCATCGTCGGATGGGGCGGTGGGGCAGGCGCAACTGCACTCTCCCTCACCGCAACAGCAGAGACGCCGGTCGACGCAGTCCTCGACGGTGACACCGAACTCTCGTACGCCGAAGCACTCCGACGGCGTGGAACGATCACAGGCGAAGAACCCGAAGGCGGTGGCGCGTACGTGAGCGTGCCGACGTGGCGACAGACGATTCCGCAACGACACCGACTCGTCGCAGGACGCTGTCGTGAGTGCGACTCGCTTGCGTTCCCTCCAGAGGGGGCGTGCGCTGAATGCGGGTCGCTCGCTGGCTACGACGACACGCCACTCTCGGGCGAGGGGACTGTCGAGGCGGCGACAGCAATCGGCCAAGGTGGGGCACCGCCTGAGTTCGTCGAACAGCAACAACGTTCTGGGTCGTTCGCTGTCGCTGTCGTCGCGTTCGACGGCCCCGACGGTGAAGAGTCAGTCAGCGTCCCTGCGCAAGTGGTCGACTCGCCTGTCGGAACGCCGGCAATCGGCGAACGGATACAGGCCGTGCCGCGCCGCATATACAAGCAAGAAGGCGTCATTCGGTACGGCTTCAAAGTGATTCCGACGGCGGCCCAGCGGTAGCATCCGTCCATCTCCGCGTCCTCACAACTCGCTGTTTTTAGGGTCGTTCGAACACCGTGGCGACACCTTGTCCGAACCCGACACACATCGTCGCGAGGCCGTACTGGCCATCACGACGGTCGAGTTCGTGGAGGAGCGTGGTCGCGATGCGTGCGCCAGAGCACCCGAGTGGATGCCCGAGGGCGATTGCGCCGCCGTTGACGTTCAACTTCTCGTCGTCGATACCGAGTTCGCGTTTGCAGTAGAGACTCTGTGACGCGAACGCCTCGTTGAGTTCGACGAGGTCGATGTCATCCATCGTCAGTCCGGCCTCGTCGAGGGCAGCGCGAGTTGCTGGCACCGGACCGATACCCATCTCTTCGGGGTCGACACCGACCACTGCGCGCGAGACGACACGCCCGAGGACTGGCAAGTCGTTCTCCGTGGCGTAGCGTTCTGCGGTGACGAGCGCACCTGCCGCGCCGTCGGTCAACGGTGACGCGTTGCCGGGGGTGACTGACGCTGCGTCGTCGTCAGCGAAGACCGTGGGGAGCGATTCGAGAACGTCCATCGACGTGTCCTCCCGCGGCCCTTCGTCGTGTTCGACCATTCCATCGGGGGTTTCGACAGGGACGATTTCGTCGTCGAACCGTCCCGTGGAACGCGCTCCGATTGCCCGTTCGTGTGACCGAAGCGCGAATGCATCCTGGTCGGTGCGAGCGATGTCGTATCGTCGAGCGACCGTCTCTGCGGTCATTCCCATCGAGAGCGACTCACCGCCGTCGTATCGCGCTTGCAGTGCTGGATGGAGCCAATCGGAGAACGGCACTCGGGACATGTGTTCGACGCCAGCGATGGGATAGACCTCCCCATCGCCCGCCTCGATCGCGCGGGCGGCGTCGTTGAGCGTTGTCAGCGACGACCCACAGAGACGCGACACCGTCGCGCCCGGCACCGACTCGGGGAAGCCACCGGCCAAGAGTGACTGTCGTGCGAGGTTTCGGCCCTGTTCTTCTTCTTGGTTCGCACAGCCAAGTCGGAAGTCGACCCACTCCTCGGGTGGAACGCCAGTTCGGTCGACGAGTGCGTCGAGAACCGAGATGACCAACTCTTCGGAGTGTAGGTCAGCGAATCCGCCGTCTTTCTTGGCTTGTGGCGTTCGCACTGCGTCGACGATGACTGCTCGCTCGGTGGAACCGCTCATACAGACAGGTGTGGCACCATCTGTCTTGAACCTTCGTTAGAAAAGAGGCAAACGATTATGATGGTTCCCGAGTCCTGTTTGAATAATGCACGTTAGTGTACTCGGCGCCGGAACCATGGGACACGGGATTGCGCAGGTGTCCGCCATGGCCGGCCACGAGGTTACCATGCGAGATATCGAAGACGAGTACGTCCAGAACGGCTTGGACGCCATCGAGCGGAATCTGCAGGGTGGTGTCGACCGGGACAAGGTGACGCCGGACGAGATGTCGGCGACCTTGGAACGGATTTCTGGAACGACGTCTCTGGAGGACGCAGTCGCCGGTGCAGACCTCGTCATCGAGGCTGTTCCGGAGAACATGGACCTGAAGCGGGACACGGTGAGCGACGTGGAGTCCCTCGTCGGCGACGACACCATCATCGCGTCGAACACGTCGTCGCTGTCCGTCACAGAGATTATGAGCGCGCTCGACGACCCGGGGCGGGGCATCGGTCTTCACTTCTTCAACCCTGTCCACATCATGGGCCTCGTGGAAGTCGTCGTCGCCGAACAGACAGCCGCCGACACGCTCGGCTTCGCGACCGAGTACGTCGAAGGAATCGGCAAGGCGGTCGTCGAGGTCGGTGACTCGCCCGGATTCGCCTCGTCGCGCCTCGGCGTCGCACTCGGTGTCGAAGCCATGCGGATGGTCCAAGAGGGCGTCGCATCACCACGAGACATCGACGCGTCGATGGAACTCGGTTACAATCACCCGATGGGTCCAATCGAACTCGGCGACGTCGTCGGCCTCGACGTCCGACTCGGCATCCTCGAGTACCTCCGTGAGGAGCTCGGTGAGCGCTTCCGCCCACCGCAGATTCTCAAGCGGAAGGTCCGCGCAGGGAAACTCGGAAAGAAGACCGGTGAAGGCTTCTACGTCTGGGAAGACGGCGAAATCGTCGGCGTGAGCGAGGACGTGATGAGCAGATGACCGACGTCGAAGCAGTCGCCGCGGAGTGCGAGACGGTCGACGTCGCAGTCGACGACAGAGCCGAAGGCGTGGTCACCGTCACGATGAACCGCCCCGATGCACGAAACGCGCTCAACGGGACGCTCCGTGCGGAACTGAAGCGCGTCCTCGACGCCATCGAAGAGAGTAGCGCACGCGTCGTCGTCCTCACCGGTGCAGACGAGGCGAAGGCGTTCGTCGCCGGCGCCGACGTAACCGAGCTCCGTGAACGGGACATGCTCGAACAGCGCGAGGCGAGCAAGCGACCACGTGTGTACGAGTACGTCGACGACCTCAAACAGCCCGTCATCGCCCGCATCAATGGCCACGCCCTCGGTGGCGGATGTGAGTTGATACAGGCGTGTGACGTCCGCATCGCCCACGAGCG
Organism: Haloferax marinisediminis; assembly: GCF_009674585.1. NCBI lineage: Archaea > Methanobacteriati > Methanobacteriota > Halobacteria > Halobacteriales > Haloferacaceae > Haloferax > Haloferax marinisediminis. Next base: position 242,452 of record NZ_WKJP01000005.1, read on the forward strand.
AGCGAAGATTGGCCAACCCGAAATCAATCTTGGAATCATGCCCGGTGGTGGCGGAACGCAGCGACTCCCCCGTCTCGTCGGAGAGGGACACGCGATGCGACTCATCCTCACTGGAGAACTCATCTCCGCGACAGAGGCGGCTGACATCGGACTCGTCGACGAAGTCTACGGCGACGACGAATTCGACGACCGTGTGTACGAACTCGCCGAGATGATGGCGACCAAGAGTCCCGTCGCCCTCGAATTCGCCAAGAAAGCGGTCAAAGCCGCCTCGCGGATGGACCTCGAACAAGGAATCGAATACGAGGCAGAACTGTTCGCACAACTGTTCGGAAGTCCAGACAAGAACGAAGGAATCGACGCGTTCTTCGAAGACAGAGACCCCGAGTGGCACGACAACTGATGTTCGAGTAGTTCGAACGTTTTTTGAAACACATCATTGTTGACGAACGTACGAATATCACGGTATCTCCGGGTGAATTACAAAATCACTTCGAACTTTTGGACGCACTAGTGACTAGAACACTCAGTCTGCCGATTGTTGGCCCGCGAGTAGTCACTCTGCTGTTCCGCTCTTTCGAACGTGCGTCCGTAAGTATAGAACAGTTGTACGAACTGATAGAACGTCTGTCTGCGCGATCAAAACCAGACTGTGAGTGTCCTTACACCCATACAGGTGTAATAGTAGACCTAAAAATAACGGGGGCGTCTTCCCTGTCGCCATTACAGAGGTACTACCGTAATTTGTACGGATACCATGCGAAAACAACGAGAAACCATAACGATTGTTTCACAGAATTTCGTTCGAACTATTCGAACGTCGGTTCTTGCCGCGAGTCAGTGGAGTTCCTGAAGAGAAACCGTACAGACGGGAGCGCTGAACGGTCACAATCACGTGTTCTCTGTGAGTAGCCGTTCGAATAATACGAACGGGCGTTCGATAGAGTGAGTTCCGTGAGAAATTGGTCGCAGGGTAATTACGAGAAGTTGAGGTTGATTTCGACTTCGTTCGCCGCACCGAGGAGCAAGTTTGCGAGGTCGACAGTCAACCGTTCTCCTTTCAGTCGGTTCGATGGTCCCGAGATACTGATTGCACCGACTGGGTAGCCGTCTTGGTCGGTGACGACGACACCGACAGCGTGGAGTTTGGGAACGATTTCTTCGCGGTTGAGTGCGAACCCACGGTCACGAACCGTGCTCAGCTCCTCGAAGAGGTCGTCGGGCTCAGTAATCGTGTGCGACGTCTTCGCCGGGAGGCCGTGTTGGTCGATGATGGCTTCGACGCGTTCGTCGGGGAACGCAGAGAGGATGGCCTTCCCGGCGGCGAGTTGGTGGAGGTACGAACGTGTCCCCTCTCTGGCCGGCGTCCGAACAGAGTGTTTGCCTGCGGCCCCGTAGAGATGAATCCCGCGGCCCTTTTCTTCCGTAACGCACCAGACCTTCTCGCCCGTCTCCTCGGCGAGTTCGTCGACCTTTGGCTTCGCAACCTCGTAGAACTGGTGTTGGTTGCGAGCGTAGATACCAAAGTCGAGGAGCCGAAGCCCGACGCGATGTCCGTTCTCGTCTGGGACGACGAACCCCTCACGTTCGAGCGTCTTCAGGTGCCTGTGGACAGTACTCTTTGCCAGCCCGAGTTCGGAGGCGAGCTTCGTCGGTCCGAGCGGCCCTCGTTCTTTGAGGCATTCGAGGATGGCGAAAGACGTCGTCGCCGTCTTCACTGGACGGCGTTGTTCGTCGGTCATCGTGTGACATCCGTTCTCATCACTCATAAATGTGTTCGAGGACTTCGAACGGGTGTTCATACTACTCGAACGGTTTGGACGGGCGATAGAGCAAAGTAGTCGCCAGTGAGATAGCTGACGTGCATGATTAAATTGGTGAATATAGTCGTCCGTAAGCCAGACTACTCGTTCGACGAGTTCGTCGAGCGATGGACCGGGCCTCACGCCGACATGGCGAAGGAACTTCCGGGACTGCAGAAGTATTCGACGAGTCTCCCCACCGACCCAGAACGGTCCGAGCACGACGGTATCGTCGAACTCTACTTCGAGGACATGGGCGCCCTGAAGAGTGCATTTAGTTCAGAGATTGGAGAGCGGGTGAACGCCGATGCCGCCGAGTTCATCGACATGGAGCAGGGACCAACGCTCTACGTCGAAGAGACGACGCAACTAGACAGGACGTGAGCGACCGATGGATACCAGCGAACGACTCGTCGAGAGCCTCGAACGCCTCGGAGTAGAGCGAGTCTTTGGGTACCCGGGTGGCAGGGTTATCGAACTGTTCGACGACATTCCCGAGTCGACCATCGAACTCGTTCGCCCACGTGACGAGCGAGAAGCGAGTGTCATGGCAGAGATGCACGGACGACTGACGGGGACGCCGGGTGTCCTCGCCGGGCAGGGTCCGTGGATTGGGAGTCTGGGCCTCATCGGACAGATGGAAGCGCGTCTCGCGTCGTCACCGATGGTGGCGATAACTGAAGCGTCGGAGCGCGGGAACTACTCGACCATCGCACCCTATCAACAGTCGCGCGGCGACTACGGTGGACTCGAACTCCCGAAGATTCTCGACGCGGTCACCAAGGAACACTGGTTCCCGCGGACGCCGACAGAGACGATTCGAAGTCTCCAACTCGCGTTCAAACACGCCGTCGCAGGCCGCCCCGGTCCGACAGCAGTCATCCTCGATGGCAACGCCATCACCGAGGAGTATCCCGAAGACGTGCTTCCACCGGTGTGGGACGAAGAAACCCAGACGCGAACGTGGAAAGCCGCACCGACGGCACGTGACGTTGCCGCTGCGGTCGACGCACTCGAAGCGGCCGAGCGACCGGTCATCATCTCCGGGAACGGAGTTCACGCGTCCGGCGCGTACGACGAACTGCAAGCGACTGCAGAGGCGTACGACGCCGCCGTCGTGACCTCCTACCTCGGGAAGTCGACGTTCCCCGAGACACACCGCCTCGCCGGCGGTGTGATTGGGTCGTTCGGACACGAAGGTGCAAATCAACTCGTGAGTGAAGCGGACGTCCTGCTCGTCGTAGGCTGTCGGATGAACCCGATGGACACCAACTGGCAGGCCCCGGACTTCATCCGTCCCGACGAACAGACCATCATCCACGCGGACATCGACCCCCGAAATGCGGGATGGGTCTACCCCGCCGACGTTGGACTCATCGGCGACGCTGCCGAGTCACTCCGAGAACTCACGGCATCCGGCGGGAACGACAACGACTGGGCAGCAGACCGGGCACAGACGGCCCGAGAGTCGTTCTACGCACCAGAGTGTGACTCGGACGCCGCACCAATCCTGCCGCAACGGGCAGTCAAAGAAATCGAGCGTGTCGTCGACGAGGACACGATCGTCACAGCCGACTCGGGGAACAACCGTTTCTGGCTCCTCAACTATCTCCAGGTGCCCGCCGTCCAGACCTACTACGGGTCAGGCGGCGTTGGAGGAATGGGGTGGGCCACACCGGCCGCCGTCTCGGCGGCACTCGCGACAGACAAACACGTTATCGGCGTCGCCGGAGACGGCGGGTTCGCGATGACGATGACGAGCGTCGAGACAGCCGTCGAACACGGCGTCGCACCGACGTTCGTCGTCCTCAACGACACCAGTCTCGGAATGGTCCGGCAGATGCAACACGGCCCCGACGACATCGCCGGCGTAGAGTTCCACGACACGGACTTCACGCGTGTCGCCGAGGCGTTCGGCGCAGAAGGAATCCGCGCCGAGACACCGGGAGAACTTGGGGACGCGCTCGCCGAAGCGAAAGGAGCTGACGTGCCAACGGTCATCGACGTTCGCATCGACCGCGAACAGGATATGGCCGAGACGCTACAGTCGTCGTTCTACGCCTCGGTCGGTGGCCTCCACGAGTAACTGAGACGGGAGGAACAGAACGGACCCCCACCTTCGCCGGCAACTGGTGCCGGTGCGGGAAACACTTTTCTCGTACGCAATGAGACGTACGGTAGCATGTCATCATCGACCGTGATGGTCACCGGCGGAACCGGGTTCATCGGTTCGTACGTCGCACTGGACCTCCTCGAAGCGGGCCACGACGTCGTCGCCTACGACCTCTCGACCGACCCTCGAATCTTAGAGAAACTCGGTATCGCCGACGACGTGACGATACGCCGCGGTGACGTAACCGACCCGACCGACGTCGTGCGGGCAGTCAAAGAGACGGGGACGACACACATCATCCACCTCGCGGCGCTCTTGACGACGACTGCACGGGCGAATCCACGCGCCGCCCTCGACGTGAACGTGATGGGGACGAACAACATCTTCGAGGCCGCACGGGCGCTCTCCGACCAGGTCGAGCGCGTAGCGTGGGCTTCCTCCGCGGCAGTCTACGCGCCGCCGACGAACTACGGTGACGACTTCGTCACCGAGTCGGACCTCGTCTATCCAGACACGCTCTACGGGGCGACCAAAGAGTACAACGAGCATCAAGCGCGCGTCTACTACGAGGACTTCGGCGTCTCACACGTCGCCATCCGACCGACAGTCGCCTACGGACCGTACCGTGAGACCGGTGGGTCGGCGTTCCTCGCGAACATCGTCGAAAAGCCTGCACTGGGCGAAGCCTTCAGCGTCGACTACGGCGACCAGGTCATCGACTGGCAGCACGTCCGCGACATCGCACAGGCGTTCCGGAAAGCCGCGTTCACGCCAGACGAAGACCTGACGCAGCGTGTCTACAACGTCCGTGGCGAACTCGCGACGATTCGCGAGGCGGCAGAGATGGTCGAGGAAATCATTCCAGACGCAGACCTCACCGTCTCCGACGAGGGCGAACTGCCGTGGACCCAACGCCTCGACATGACGAAGGCACAGGACGACCTCGGCTACGACCCCGAGTACGACCTCGAAACTGGGTTCCGCGACTACATCAACGTCCTTCGCAAAGAAAACGGACTGGACCCAGTCTAAGCGTCTGGAGTCGTCTCAGTCGTCCGTCCCCGGCGTTTCGTCGAGCAAGTCCCGAATATCTTCGGCTGACAACAGGTCGATTAAATTCGCTCCCTCGTCGTACCGTTCTCGTTCTTCGGGCGTGAGATACTCGGCTAAGTCGTGGTCGGAGAGCAGTTCTTCGAGTCGTTCGTCCAGGTCGTCTGGGTCGTAGCCGGGGATGACCATACACACGTGTATGTTCTCTGTTATCTTATAGCTCAGTGTGCTCAGTTCCAGTGTGTCGCGTCCGAACGAGAAGACGAAGGAGTCCCGTTGGTGCTGCTCAGTCCACAACGACACCGTCGTCCTTCGCGTTCGGCGCACCGACAATGAACACCTCACCGTCTTCGACACAACCGAGTTGGCGGACTTCGTCAGGGGAGACGACGACGACGTCACCGGGTTCCAGTGTGAGCGCCTCCGTCTCGTCTCCTTCGTCGTCGAAAAACGTCATCTCGAACTGCCCCGAGAGGACATGATAGAGCTCCTCCTGTTCTTTCTGGTAGTGTTTGGTGCTGTGTTCACCGGATTCGAAGACCCACACTGACGGGCGCATCTTCTTCGGTCGGAGTTCGTAGCCGACGGCGCGAACGCGTCCATCTGCAATCGTATTTTCGTGCAGTTCGAGGTCGGAGAGGTTGACACGGTCGTACATCACTCCGACGTGGGACGGATAGCACCTAAAGGTGTAGGTGAAAATGGACTGACAGCGCGTGAGGCTACTGGGTCTGTGAGTACTGCTCGACCCACTCTTGCAGGCTGATTCCCATCGCCGCCTGCGTGATTGCATTCGACGACGCAGAGTTCGCACTCTTGACGAGTTCCGATTCGAGTGTTCGCGTCGGTATCTCACCGATGAAGTGGGGAATCGCTCGTTGGACGGCGAGTGGACACCCAACTTCGTGTGCGAGGGCGTATCCGGACAGAGAGTGCGGAATCTCCTGTGTGGCGTACTCGGGGTCGGGCGTGTCGAGCACGTCGTCGTCGACGAAGTCGACGTACTCGTAGCACTTGCCAACGTCGTGGAGCAAGCAGGCGGCGACGACGACGTCGAAGTCGGGGTCCGCACCGTGGAAGTCGCGCTGCTCTTCGGCCGCGCGAATCGCGATGCGCGTCACGCCGCGGACGTGTTCGACGTTGGTCACCTCGTGGATGTTCCACGCATAGGGGATGTCGTCGATATCTCGCCACCCACCACGTTCGAGGCCGAGACACCACGCGTCGATGACGTTCTCGCGCAGGTCGTCGTCTTCGATGTCGTCGAGCTCCGGATAGGCGGCTTCGACCTGCTGTCGGTAATCGTCGGCGTTCATCCAGCCATCACTCACCCGTCACGTCCTTCTGGACGGTCTCTTGGCCGACGAATCGTGGACGGTCTTCGAGCGAGAGGAAGTTGTCCACGTCTTCGCGGGGTGCTTTGGCTTTCGGATGGTCAGGGTCGTAGTCGCGTGACGACTCGTGGCCGAGACCCGCCCGGAGCGCGTCGAGACTTTCGAAGTAGAGTTCGGCGACGCCGTCGAACTCGGCGTTTTCGGGGTCCGTCGGGACGACTCGGGCATAGCGGACGACGCCCGGAATCTCCCGAGCGAGTGGAACGTGCGTGTTCGCCCAGTGGTCGAGGAACTCCTCGTGAGTCATCCCGTCTTTCCGGACGAGGAACGCCGAGTGCTTGTAGAGTCCCGTCGTCTCGCCGCCCGTCTCGTCTTTCTCGACGAACTCCTCGCCGATGAGTCGCGGGCGTCGCTCGATGTCGAGGAAGTTGTCCACGTCTTCTCTGGCTTCCTTGGCTTTCCCCTTTGCGGGGTCGTAGTCACGCGACCCTTCGCTCCCAAGTGCATCGTGCAGTGCATCGAGGTCGTCGAAGAACAACTCTGCAATGCCGTCGAACTCGGCCGCCTCGGGGTCGGCCGGGAGGACCGTCTGATAGCGGACGACACCTTCTATCTCGCGGGCGATCGGCGTGTGGTTGGTCTGCCAGTACTCGACGAACTCGTCGTGGCTCATCCCCTGCTTGCGGACAAGCAAAGCTATGTGCTTGTACATGCGTACACCTTGCGGTCCACGTATACCGTCATAAATCATGAGGTATGCTCGCGTGCCACGGCCGCCGGAGACGAGCGCGACACGCTCACTGCCTTCTACAACAAATTAATATGATGTTCGTGTGTGGTACAACC
>NZ_WKJP01000006.1 GCF_009674585.1 Haloferax marinisediminis
ATGACATCTGAACTCACTGACGACGAACTAATCGGCAGAATCGAGGGCATCAAGCAACACATGCAGTTGCTCGAAGAGCTCGGATTCGAGTTTCTCACACTACCGAACGTATTCGAGGTAGACCCCGTTGCAGAAGAACCATTCATCCTCTCAAATTCGTTCATTCCAGAGCAAATTGGTGGCTCAGTCAGAGTAATCGAACGTGGTGACGAGGAGGATGGAAGCATCCAAGAACCGCTGGAAGTCGAGAACCTCAACCATATGCTCCGGAGTTTTCTTCCGGGTGGCTTCCAGAAACGCTGGAAAGCGTTTGACCTCTGGCAAGGTGACTGGGATTTCAATCCCGATAACCCGGGTAGCGCCGATATTTCTCCGATGTTCGAGTTCAAAATGAAATACCCGCTTAGCGACATCCTCGGAGATGACATCGACGAGTACACACTCCTAGACCACGATGTCGACGACGTCGTCGTGTACATCCCGCAATCGATGTACGTCAAGCGGCTTTCTCGAGACACTCAGTATTACTGGAGTGTTGACTATCAGACGATTTTCGCCGCAAAGAGCCCGTTCGGTCGGCATTTACCGCTCGGTCGGAGTGACCCGACGACCAACTATCTGTGGTTCCGGCATCTGAAGAGTGACATATCGGCACCGCAAGAACCACTCCCCGACGGGAACGACCTACTCGTCTCACACGCCTACGAAGATGAAGTCGAATTCATCCGGTGTTACTACACGTCTCTTTTGACGCTGTACGAAAAGAGGAACAACAACACGCTCTCGCGAACCATTGACTACGTCAACACCGAAGACGAAAAACGAGCGTTCGTCGCCAGCAACGAGCGAAGCCAGTTGCTCTTATTCAATATCGACCGCCAGACGGTGCGACAGCGCGTGAAGGCAGTCCTTGATGAGCATCCAGCACTACGACGCGATCTCCAGTTCTCGCTCGCACACCGACTTGTCTGGGACAAACTGTTCTTCGAGGAGGGTGCCTTAGAGAACGTCTTCCAAGTAGAGCCGTTTATCAACCACCTCATCGGGGTTGATTTTCGTTGTCGAACGACCGAACTCGCTGCGTCGGTCTTTGACGCTGACACCGAGACGATTATCGAACAACTCCGTGCACTCCTCGAACCCGGAAAGGGTCTCGAACAGGGGCCACTGTGTCTGATGGGATACGACCCCGCACCACAGTCCGCGATGATTGACGTTGTCGACTCACATGAGGAGGTCGTTCACGGTATTCTCTCAGAATGCGCCGACGAGGAGACGCTCCTTGACTTTGCAGAAGAAGTATTCGTCCACTCTGTCGAACACGGATTAGCAACGTGGGCAACAGATGAGACCTCCGCTGGTGGGTCGTTCGAGTTGTGGTACGACACGAACTTCCAAGGACGGTCCGACGACCACGCACGCCTTGGTATCTACGACTCGATTCAAGGCGGTGCAGGCATCGCAGATGAAGTACACGACCACATCAACGATAGCCCAAATATCGACCTCGACACTGGTGTCGGCAAGCAGGCGGCCTGTCACACTGCTGCAGCAGATCAGACTGTGCTCGAAGTCCTCACCGAAGCGAGCGGTGACGTGCTCTACGACCTCTTTCACGAGTCGACACGGGCCGAATTTGATACGGACACAAACGAACAGAATGAAGGCGAGGACGGCGAACCGACAGGATTCCAAGCGCAGATTACTGCGATTCGTGACCAGGTCATCGACGACGAAGGTATGTACAACTTGAACGACCTCACGTCACACATCGAAAACCGGATTCAGGCCCTGTTCGAGACACGAGAAACTGCGCGGTTCTACGCGTACGTCGCCGCCGAATACGCAATTGTCGAAGACCAATTAGAACGCACCCCCCGGGCAGTCGATATCTTGCTCCATCTAGACCACCACATCTTCCGTGACCCACGCGTTAGAGAGACCTACCGACGGTTTGCTGAGGACGATAAGGGGCGTGACCTCTCAGAGCTCGGCGAGCGCTTAGAGGAACTCACCCACCAGTGTGTCACTGCTTGTCCAGACTGTATCGAAGCAGAGGAACCGAACTGTGTTCACGGGATGAAGTACCAAGCACAGTTGCTCAACCGACGACTTCTCAAGGAGGTCTCTTCATATGCTGCATAATTTAGCGAAAATCACAGACGAATATGCACGATTCGGTGGAAACGAAGTCACTGTCAAATGCCGCGTTATCGGAAGCCCGAAACGAGGGGAAACTGGCGGTGAGAAAGTGATGTACGAGGTCGCAGACCCGAGTGGGAACCTCGAGTTGCCGACGATGCTGTCGTTCTGGCTTGAAGAACCAACCGAAGATGGGTTCACCGACCTCTCGAAAACGGATTCAGCTGTCCTCGATGCGTTGTCGACAGGGAAAAATAATGTTCCACACCTTCGACGCGGGGAGACAGTCCTCGTTCGGGGTATCCCGAGACTGACGTCGAAAAACGGCCAACGGCTCTTCATCAACGTCACTTCAGTCCTCATCCGAGAGCCGGACATCCAGATCGGGAAAAGTGAGATTCGGACACAGGAATCCTGTCCGCGAGAGTATTACCTTCGGTACGTCAAGAAGACCTACCACAACAAATCGCTGAACAAGAACTCTTTCCGTGGAACAGCAGTTCACCTCGTCACTGAGCATGCAGTTGATGGCCATTCAGAGAAGTTTGCAGCAAACGCTTGGACCGAAGACGAGGCGGTTGCGTTCGCCGACGAAATAATCGAAGAACACCTGAGTATCGAACAAGCGAAAATTGGGCTTGCTGGGATTAAACTCAAGGAAATCAAAGAGCAGATCGAAGAGATTGCCGCTCGACTGTTCACGTCCGAGGCGTTCTGCGAACGCATTGCCAATGCGACAAGAATACAGACCGAACACAGGCTTCCATCAGCATACGGTTATAACGGGTTTGTCGACATTATCCTAGACGACGTCCCATACGACCTGAAGACGACGCGAAAACTCTTCGAATCGAAACAGGATAAACACAAACAGCAACTAAAATTGTACCTGTTCGCTCTTCTCTTGGAGCAACTCGAAGTCGGAGAACAAATCGAAGAAAGACTCGAAACGGGCCAAACGGGCTACCTCGTTTATCCGAACCTTGAAGACTCTGAGACGGTGTCGATAGAACAAGTCACCCTCGAGCTTGAAGACGTGGCAACGTTGCTTGCGGCACGAAACGAGGTCGCAGATTCTCGTGATACGTTTGGCCCTCCGTCACCGTACAACCGAGACTGCGATGGGTGTGAATTCAAGCACGGATACACTCATGCTTCGACCGGAGAGACGCTCTCACCCGCATGTACCTTCTACTGTCAAGACGAGCGTCGATGGCCGTGCTATGAGCTTAGTCCGTCGGGTGCTGTTGAGACAGAGTGCTCTCGATTCGACGACTGTGGCCAACGACTGGCGTACCGCGATACCGACGTCACAGATCACTATAACGCCCTCCGGAGCGCTCTCCAACAAGAGCGAGAGACACGGCAAACTGCCGGGGAACTCCTATCGAGCGTCGATGAGGATGCCCTCGCTCGAACTGGGCGGGTCGTCACAGGACTCTCACTCTCTGGTGCAAGTCAGGATACAATTGTCTACAATCGCGATTCTGCTGTCGTCTCTGCATTCACGCCAGGCGACATCGTCAGAATCGAACCCGAGAGCGACGGACGCACTGGCCGGTACGTCCCCTACCTTGGACGACGAGATGGTGGGTTTGTTTTCGGATTCGAAGACCTTGACCCAGTGTTCATGGACCCAACCGAGACGTACCGAGTGTGGTACGGGTTCGATGCAGAGACCGTGACTCGAAAGTACCTCCCGTATCTCGACTACGCACAGCGGACCGGCGCAAAGCCTGGCTTCGAGTACGAGGAACGCAATGAACTCGCAGGCGAAATCGAACTGAATGACTCTGCTGACATCGTTGACCACCTCGACAGCGACGAGGTGTTTGTCGACCTCCCGGCACGGCGCGACCGAACTGCCTTACTCGCCGAAACGGTGTCCTCGCTCGCCACTGCAGCGTATCCACATCCGGAAAAAGAAGACGAAGTGGTCCCCGAAGCAGGGCGACGTGCACTCATCTTAGGAACGTCACCAAAAGAAGTGGAAATCGCTCATCGAGCGACACCAGATGGCCCGAACTACCGCTTCGATGACTTTTCGACTGGCTCAGACACCATCCACGCCGGTCTCCGTCGAGCGGAAATTCAAAAACGTCTACTCGAGTCGCGAACACTCGTGTCGTCACTCCAGTATGCAGTTCGGACTGGCACGTTCCACGACCTCGCAGAAGGTGGCTACGGTGACCGAGACCACTCGAAGAGGTTCTTCGACGTCGTCGTCATCCTCGGGGCTGAACAGGTGACAGAGCCTGTGTATCTGTACCTACGCGATGTTGCCGACCGGGTCGTCACTGTCGGGGACAAGCGGGCACACGGCCCGAAAATGGTCAGTTCTGAGGCTCGTGAGCACGGCCTCAATCGGTCGTACTTCGAGGGAGCATATGAGCGATACGCATCGATACCCGCAGATGGGGCCACGAGTCTCCAGTTCGATGGGGAAGGAAATGCGTTCATCCGTGAACTCTTCAGAGACGATCCATTCGAGAAACTAGACTCGACGCTCTCGTTTTTGGGTATCTCTGGCGGAGAATCCACTGATGCGAGCGAGATAACACTCAATGCATCTGTCCGTGTACGACGTGGTTCCGGTGCCCCACAGAAACTCGTCTTCGACATTAGCCACACGAGTGCAAACCCGTTCGAGATTCAACAGACGTTTATTGACAGAGAATACCTCGATGCCACCAATCTCCCCAGCCCAGAAGGATCAGTTCTGCTCGACGGCACGCCACTGTATCTGACGTCGAAAGAACCTCTTGAGGGTGATATGCAATCGGACAGCCACCGCATCGTCATCCATGCAGATGCCGACACAATTCCTGCATTCTCGAAGACGTTCCTGTACAACCGTATCGAGGCACGAATTGTCGCACAAGTCGCCGACGACTACGACCCAGACTACATCGTCACGCCATTCGAAGCACACGCAAATGAACTGGCGTTCCGACTTGAAGAACAAGGACTCGACATACCTGTCAAACTCGCTCAGGAACTTGACGGCGATATCGCAGACCGGGCAATTGTCAGTTTCGCAGTTGCGAACGATGCAGGCATTCTTCACCCACCGCTGACCGACCCAGAGACGCTCTATGCGCTCTTTTCGGCGGCAGAGGACATCCTAATCGTTGGTCACAACCAGACGCTTAAATCGAAAGATGCGCTAAAGAAGTTGGTTACTGAACAGGCGGAAAAGTACGAACCCTAAGTTCAGGGTTTGGAACTCAGGACAACCAACTCGATTGTCTATTAAAGCAAAAAAGTCGAACTAGTTCGCGGTTAGTTGCTGGAATCGGCCGCGAGTGTGACCCCGTGATCGAGCAGTGCAGAGACGTCGTTGCGAGCAAGCGTTTGTGGGTCGTTGTAGGTGTCACACCCGTACTGGAAGACACAGAGCGGACACCCACTGTCACACTTGCACTGGAAGTGCTCTTCGATGAGGTCGATTGCTTCTTCGAAATTCCTGAATTCGTCGTCATCTGCTTCGACGAGGAGTCGGGTGATTTGTGCACCACCTTCCTGTGAGTCGAACAGATACATCGTCTCGTCGTCGATACTCTCGCCGAGTTCGCGCACATCGACCCCACCGAGGTACTGGAGTGCAACACGGAATCCGTGGACGAGTGCGTGTGTTGCTTCGCCTTCATCGTCGTCAAGGCGAACCCGCAGGCCATAGGTGTTATATCCGTATCCGAGTCGGACGAACTCAGACGGCGCTTCGTAGTCATCAGGGTGGTGGTCCGGGTCTGCGGTACACCGGCCACTGTGGTCTTCGGGGTCACGTTTGATGACGCCGTCACAACTCTCGTGACCACATCGTTCGAAGAGCGTCTCACGCGAGTCGATGCTCCCGCTTCTGTACTTGACTCGATAGCTCTCGGCGTGGACGAGGACGTCCAGTTCCCCGTATTCGACAGTGCCGACTCGATTTCCACTCTCGTCTTCGAGTTCAAACTCGTCGACGGTATCGAACGAGAGGACTGTCGTGTCGCGGTCAGTGAACGTCGCTTGAATGCCTGCATCCGGGTCTGCGTAAAGTTCACGTGCGCGGAACGAATCACCAACAGACGACGAGAGGTCTTCTCGATACGCCGTTACCGAATCGAGAACGGCGAGCCGACGTGGTTTCAATGGCACATCGGCATCGCACGAACAGGTCTCTGCGTCCAAGGGATACGCCGAGTGACATGCTGGGCAGACCAACTCTTCGGCGAGTTGGTCGTGTCCCGCTGTTTCGTCGACGACCGACCGAACCGATTCAGAGGAGAACTGGTCGTACTTCGCACGGGCAACCACGTATGTTTGATTCTCGTGGAGATACGCAGCACCAGGATGGAACTCTTTGATGGCCATTCGCATTTCACGGCCATTGTTATCGCCGAGTTGCTCTCTGGCATAATCCTCTTTAACCAGTGTTGTTTCGACGGTCGACGAAATCGAACGCATGTTGAACGCGAACTTACTCTGTCGCGACGTCCGGAGGAACTCACTGTACTTTTGCTGACGAATCGAGTCGAGGTGGTCGTCGATGACCGACTCTTGTGCTCGAATCCGGTTTACTTCGTCTAAGAGTCGAGTTGCTTCGTCATCGTCTCGTGACCGCTTCCTCTCGCGCTGGAGCGACCGTCGCCGCTCGTACAACTCGTCTTGTGCTTCGAACAACTCGTCGGTGTAGTTGAAGAAGTGATAGACATAGTGGTCTGCGAACTCTTCGACTGCGGCCTCTATGAGGTCGTCGTATTTTGTTGCAGCGTACTGGATTCGACCGGAGCAATCTTCTGCTGTACACCGTGTCTCGTCTACATCGGCGTCGTACTTTTCGCCGCAGAGCTCACAGTAGCGATAATCGAGCAGTGAAGAGAGATACGTCTCGATGTCATCGGCGTAATCGTGGACAATTTCATCTAACACCTGTACTTTCGACCGGCGCGTGTCGAGTTGGAGTACTTCGTTCGTCTGTGCCCGAACTGCGGTGAATTTCGCACAGCCTTCGAGGTCTGCGTCGGACGGTTGGTGGACGAAACTGTCGCCACCTTTGATTGTTGTTCGGTTCCCTTTTCGTTTCAACTCCCACGGGATTGCGAAGTTCGCGGCGATGTAATCGAAGATGGCCCACGAAAGCGACACGCGGAGGACCTCCTCGTTGTGTTCGTTGAGTGGGACGTCTTTTGACGAGGTGTGGATCAGGTCGACAGGGTTCTCGTAGTAGTAGTAGTCGATTGGGTTGCGTTTGCTGATGCTGTGGACCAGTGCAGACTTCGATTGGCGGCCTGCACGACCGACCCGCTGGAGATAGGCGTTCATGTTCGGTGGCGTTCCGAACAGCAACAGCGAGTCGAGTCCACCTATGTCGACCCCGACTTCCATCGTGGGACCTGATGAGAGGAAGTGTGGATGTTTGCCCTCTTTGAACAGGTACTCGATATTCCGTCGTTTTTGCTTATCTGTTAATCCAAGATATTCCTCTGCCCACAGCAACATGGCCGCCGCATACGTTGCTCTGTACGCGCGATAGGTGAACCGTGGGTGTTCAGGATCTGCAAGTTCGTTCAGTGATGTGTCGAGTGTGACGGACTTGGCAGACTGCAGACTGAACATGTGTTCGAGAGAGGAGTATGTCTCTTCCCGTTGTGGGTCGTACCACAGGTTGTCTCCGTTGCCTGCGACGGTTACTTCGAGTGCAGTCGGCGACAGTGAGACCCAGCCACCGTCTTCGTCGTGTTCCAGCACACCACCATTGACTAGCCCCTGGAGCACTGGTGTCGGGTTGTTTACCCCAGAGTTCTCACGGAGGGCGTCGATGTGGAGGCTGTTTCCACCGGCAAGTTGGCGGACGATCGACCGCTCGTCTGCATCCAAGTCGATTCTTGGGTCAAGACGAACGTCGATGACACCAACTTTAGAGAGTGGGTCATCGTGCTCACTGAACCGTTTGCTATACCGGTGTGGAAGCACTCGTCGGAGAAGACGGTCTTTGACTGCTTCTTCTGGGTCCCACCTGTACCGTGGACCTCCTTTCAACTTCTCCAAGATGTTCACAGAGCCTTCGGTGACGTCGGATGTCGTCGAGAGTTGTGCCTGAAACTCTGCGAGTTGGGTGAAGCTTTGGTCGAAGACGTCTTCGAGCGAGACCCAACCGTCGCTCTCGAGCATACTGGTGACGATCACTTGATCGAGTACGGTCTCGACTTCAGGGTCGTCGAAGTCGCGTCGAAGGCGCTTCATGTCTTGATGGGAGTCAGAAAACGAGAGCATCTTTGAAGACTCGAAGCCCTCATCCTCAGCAACACTCCGAAGGAGGTACTGCGCCGTGGTGACTGCTAAGTTATCGTAACTGTAGGTAAGCTCGTCATATCGGCTTCGACGATAGCTCGTTCCTGAGTGGTAACACGGCACGCCAGTCTGAAAGTCCGTGGGACTCCGAAGTCCACCGTTTGCATCGAACATACCGTAGGTATCGACATCGACGGTCCGGGATACGAGCTCGGGATTACCACACCCACACTCAAACCCGGTAACGACTTCAGACTCACAATTTTGACACACTCGCCGGTGTGTGAGTTCAAACAGACCCGCCCGAGCGAACGTCCGTGACCCGCACTCACACTTGTCTGGTGGAGTTTGGGTGAAGTATGTCCGACTACACTTCTTGTCCTTCTTCCGGCAAACCCACGGGAGGTAGTGCGTATTCACGACGCGTTTGCCGCAGTCACAGTCGACGATGGTATCTTCGCTGTGGTGTGTCTCACTGCAATCGGGACATGAGACTGTTTCACCGGACAGTTTTGGCTCCAGTTCATCCGAGCCACAGACATCACATCCATACGACACGGGATACTCTTTTTCGCACGCTGGGTTGACACAGACCGCGGTCTCAGCACTGACTCGGGCAGTCGGTGAGTCACAACTGTCACAGGTCGTTGTGGTTTTCCGCTTGCCGACATACCCACAGTCGTTACATTCGAGCCATGGACGGAACGTCACACGCAACGAATCGACCTCCTTTCCGCCAACAGCACACCGCTGACACGTGTGCTCGTCTTCGCGGCGACCACCGTGTTCTGTCGGGGTGTACGGGTCTAGTTGGTCGCACTCGGGACAGTACCACGCGACGAGTGATTCCTCGTCGCAATGCCGGCAGTATGTTGCCCGTGTAACGAAGTCGTATCCACACTCGCCACACGATCCGCGCGGCGACCGATACACCGCATCGCATCGACCACACGAATAGAACCCGTCGAGTGGCCATGAAAAGAGGTGTGTGCGATTTTCGAGCAGCCCAGAAAATTCACCGATCGTCCTGACGTTGGCAAGCGTTTGTTCTGCTTGTGTGTCTGTGAGATCGAACGTCGAAGTAAGCTCTGCAAGTAACTGTTCACGGGTTTGGGGTTTCTCACGAAGGACTCCGTGAACGTATTGAATCGCTTGGACTGCGGCCGAAGACGGCTCTGGTGTGGTCACGAATTCGAACACCTGTTCGCGAACAGCCTCTGCGACCTCGTTCCGACTGAGCTCTTCGTGTCCGTCAACGACGAACGCCCTGTCGGCAAGTGCTGGCGGAGTCACACTCTGGTCGCGACCCATCTGGATGAGCGACTCTTCATCGATTTGGACGTTCGAGAGAACCTCGGGCATCGAATCGGGGCGTATCGGGTCTAACGTCCGTGGATTCTCGTCGACGTGTGTAATATCCGAGGTGCCTGCGACTTTTCGGAAGAGTTCGTTGTGGTTGTTGACGGTTGCGGAACTCGCGACCACCTGTAGGTTATCGTCGCCAAACCGTTCTCGACGAAGCGCCCTGAGGCGCTTGACTAGCATCGATGTGTAACTTCCGAACAGTCCTGTGTAGGTGTGAACCTCGTCGAACACGAGGAAGTCTGGTTCGTAAATGAACGCGTCTTGTTCGCTGGTCGCGTTGACGTTCATCGCCCGGAAATTGATGATGTCCGGGTTCGTGAGGATGATGTCGACGTGTTCTTCGAGGACGTCGTTTTTGGTGAGGTGGATGAAGTCGAGCGGAACATCCGACTCACACTGTTGCTTGGTTGGCTTGACGGTAAACCGGCCAGAGTCAGGAGTAACCCGGAGGTTCTTGCTACAGCCTCGGCACTTCGCCAGTTCCTCGTTGTAGCCAGGACACTCAAAGAACTTAAACGAAGACCGGAGATAGCCTTCAGCCCCACCTTCGCCTTTGTGTGTAGGGGTGTCGCCGTCGTAGATCCCGACGGTGATGCGCTTTCGCTTCGGCAACTCACCGTTTATTCTGTACAAATATTCGATGAGGCGCTTGAGCTGGTCTTGGGCGAGTGCCTTTGTCGGATAGACGAGCAACGCTTTGACGCTCTGTGGGTCACATCCCTCGATTTCTCCTTCCTTCGCACGAAGAATATAATCTAGGATGGGGAGAAGCCACGCCTCAGTCTTCCCTCGACCAGTCGCTGCGGTAACGAGGGTATCGTCACCGTCAGCAACAGCCTTGACTGCTCGCTCTTGGAAATCGTACAGGCGCTTGAACCCCAGTGACGAAAAGGCATGTCGAACCCGCGGGTGGAGTCTGGCCTCGTTTGAGAACTCTTCCCACGGTTGATCGCTCCAATTCGGGATATCGAGTGCTTGCATGAACGGGCCACGTGACCCGACAAACGTCTCGTCTGTTTCCGTGTTCTGGAACCGGTGATAGACGTTCCGAGCGGCCTTGCCTTTGTTCCCGATGATGTACGACTCGTATGCCGATTTGACTTCCTCGGCGCGTTTGGCTGGATCTTTCATCGTTTTCGAAGTTCGAGTTGAAGCGCCTGTTCGAGCTCGGGAACCTGTTTTACCTCGCGCAGCGTCTCCATCGAGAGGTCGGACAGGCGAACCGGCTTGTCGTCGGTGAATCTTTTGAGCTCTTCTATGGTCTTGTCTTTGAGCTCATGTTGGGTTTGGAATGCCTCCCACCCGTGCTTCTCAGTGTTTTGTTCCCACCGGTCTGTGAGGCTATCCCACCGGACAGCAAGTGAGTGAGGGTTCTCCTGAGTGTTGCGAATGCTCTGGTCCAAGAACGAACGCATCGTGTCGATAAACGAGATGAACTCGTTGTCGCCACCACCGATAATCTGGTTCAATTCACGGGCAGACGACAGTTTAGCTTTCCATCCATCTCGGTGGGTGCCGTCTATCTTCGTGATTGTTTTGTCGGTTGCTGTCCCAAGTTGGCTTTCTGCGTCATCCACTGCCTGCTCTAGACTGACGATAGAACCCTTGTTTGCGTGCTCGATGAGTACGTCGTCACTGATGTCGGCGGCCTGCTCAGCGGTTTCAATAGCCCGGTTGACCGCTGCTGGGGCCGTGTCATCGAAAACCTTCTCGAGAACAGCGACATGGAAGGCGAGTTCTTTGGCTGTCCCTTCGAGGGTCTCCAGCTTCTGATTGAGTCGTCTGATGTCCCTCGTTGCGGATTCAACCTCTGCTTCTGTGTTTTTGGCAACCGCGATGTTGTTCGACTTTTCCTCGCACGCTTCGACTTTGTCTAGCAGAGAGTTGTTAACCAACGTGGACATGTTAGATACCTCCAAGGGTATTCATCACAGAACTGCGCTTCGTCTGGAAAGTCGTAAACTCACTTGACTCGCGAACGAGCGAATTGAACTCGTTCTTGTCAGCGCCATCGATTTGCTCGATAGCAGTCAGCATTTCATCGAGCGTTTCGTAAACCGTCCAGGCTTTCTGTGTTGCCCGACTCTCGTTGTACTGATGCATGAGCGTCATTACTTCGAGACCGTTGTCTGGATCGATGTCATCGAAGGTCCGTAGTGTCTGCCCGAACTCGTTGAGTTTGAGCGACCCTGGACGTTCCTCTAACATCTCACCGACTTTTTCCCACCGCTCTTTAAGATTCAACTCAGTGGGACCGATACTGTCACACAGGCGGTCGTACATATTTTTCAGGTCTGCCGGTGTGTGGTCCATACTGTACAGTGGTCTGACCGTATCGATGTCTTTCTTGATTACGCCGGAATCGAACGAGACCTCTAGTTTCTGCATTTCATTTGCGTACTCTGAGACACTCGTCATGAGAGTCTCTGCTCGGACTGTCGCACCACTTCTGGTCGTACCGACTCGGTAACCATCAGGCAAGTCGCTCGCAGATATTTGGGCTGCTGCATCCAGATAACCGTCCAAATCATTCGAGACCGCTCGTATTGCTGGAGCGAGTCGTTCGTCATCGACAACGTTCTTTTTGAGTAGGAAGTAGCCTCTGGACAACTGAGCGATGTCTGTCCGCCTCATCGACATGTTGTTGAAGCCTTCTATGAGGGACTTCGAGAGGTCGAACGTAGACTGGTCCCACTTGAACGGAGAGTGATCCGGCGTACTGAACTCATCGGGGTCACTGAACAGTAACTCGCGGGTAATTTCGTCTACCCCTTGGGCACTATTGAACAGTAGGAAGCGAGCAAGGACGATGAACTCCTCAATGGTCATTCCGGGCAGACACGCTTCGATGTCGTCTCGCATCTGTTTTCGAAGTCCAACGACCTTGTCGTCGGTCCACGCTCGGATTGCTTCGAAGTTCGTCTCTTCAGGGAACTCCTCATCGAGTCCATAGCGCATCATGTTCAAAAGCATCCGCTCGTAACCCGCATGCCCCTCCGGTTTGTGGGTGACAGTGATGCCGATGTTCTTTTTTGCGTCTGCTCCGCGAATCTCGACTGGGACATCGCTGCCCGTTGCATAGTAGAATCCCGCAGCTTTCTCCGCTGTCGAATTCTCGTTTGCAAGTCGAGTTGGGTCGTGGAACCGATTGAGTGCAGTCTGTACACCTTCTCGGAGTCGGTTTGCACTCGGGAAGTCACCGCCGCCACCGTACCAACTCTGGAACTGTGCGATACGTTCTCCGTTTCCAGATTTCGGTTGCTCCGGAGGTTCTGGTGGGTCTTCCGGAGGGTCTTCCGGTGGGTCTTCCGGTGGGTCTTCCGGTGGGTCTTCTGGTGGGTCTTCCGGTGGGTCTTCTGGTGGGTCTTCCGGTGGGTCAAGAGAGACTGGTTTGAGCTCAGAATCGTGAACCGTCCATTGCGGTGTCGGGTAGAGGACAGAGAACTGGACTTCGTCGTCTGTGACCGTAGCACTGTCCGGAATCCCGACATCGAAGGTTTCGAAATACGTTCGCGGAACGACGACCAGCTTATCGTCCTCAGGCGACACCTGACCGTACCACTTTACCAATCGTTGTGCCTCGTAACTGAGGCCCTCTGAAGAGATCGGCGTCGCGAAATCGCGGATGTAGGTATTTCCGTCAATCTGTTCATGTGGTGGGACGTCTGAACGGAGACAATCCCCAATAACGTGGTACAACAGCAGTCTTGGTGTCTGCTGTATCTTTCCGTCTTCCTCAAGGTGTTTGTACGCCCGCATGACGAAGCGTTTGTTGAACGGGTAGAGATCTTCGAAGGCACCGACGTCGACGTCGGTTTCGATATCCGAGCGTTCGTTAATGACCTGCAGGTAGTTTTCGACGAGTTGGACGGGCATCGCCCCTTCTTCGAGGAAATATGCCTCGCCATCGTCGTTGGTGAGTCGGAGATACCCATCTGCACGTTGAATCATGTGCGACAGGCCGCCGGCAGTCAATGCGTCGTCTGCATTTTCACTTTCCCACCCGGTCGTGTATCCGAGAACGACGTCGAACCCGCTCGTCAGTTCTTCACCACCGTCTCCTAATTGGAAAATGGTGTCCATGAAGTCGTCTTTCAGGAAGTTGAAGGTGGTAACGTCCTCACAGATGAGGACTGGACGAACACCATTCTCCTGGTACTTGTTGGCAATCTCGAGGAGTTCCCCTCGGAAGTCTTCGATGCCGATATTCTTCTGGAGACGACTGTGGATGGCGTTTCGAACTGCCGAGTAGACATCCTCTGCGTACGATGCGTCCCCAAAGACGTTGAAACAAAGCTTCTTGAACTCCTTTTTTGTCAGGAGGTCGATTCGCTGTTCTTTGCTTTCCTGTACGACCGCATCTTGATACTCGCGGATATTAGCGGTAAGAACACCGCGTAAGTCACTCTTGTTCGAGTTGTCCTCGAGGAATTTTTTGAGGTCGAAGTCGCTGAACTTCTTTGCGTCGAACGTTCTCAGGCCGGCAATAATGAAGTCTGCAAGGTCTTCAGGATCGAGTGTAACGACGTCGTCGAGTGGTTCTCGATCTTCGTCGAGGTGCTCGTAGAGTTTGTCGAGAATACCGCTAATACGGGTATTGTTTCTCGAGATGTGAATTGCGACGTGGTTTTCGGCACCTGGTGCTTTTTCACCACCACGGCCGTTAATCCGGTATTCGAGCCACTGGCAGAGGTGGCTTTTCCCACTCCCGACCTCCCCTTTCAGCATGTAGATTTTGTTTTCATGGCTCGAAGGGGCCGAGTTCGAAAGAATGTATTCGAGAAGCTCCTCGTCAGAGATGAAGTCGTTAGCGTATCCAACGAGAGTCTCTGCTCTAATCTTCTGAATTGGGATGTGTGTCTCGAGGAAGACTTCGGGTGTCTTCTGTTGGGACTCTTGTTTAATGTACTCGTTGACGACGTCGAGAGACCAGGTTTTAGGGAATGTACTCATGTTCGAAGCCTCCGCTCGTTACGGTCGAGCGGGTACCAGTATGCGGGTCGGTCAGGAAGCGATTCGACAGTGTAGGTTGCTACGTTTCGTGGGGCGCCGTTTGACCGCGGAAGTGACGCAACAATTCCGGCATCCGACATCGTCTGGAGCGAAATGGCACCTTCCATTTCGATGTCGTTGAGCACGTCTGCGACGCCCGCAGCAAGCTTTGGAACACCAGGCCGGTCAGCAAACACCGGCATGAACTCCTCGTCGATCCACTTCAGCGCACGTGCGAAACGTTTGGAGTCTTCACCGTTCTCGGCGTACCACGCTAGCAGCTCGTACATGAGTGCTCGCGTCGGGGAAGCGATGATTTCGTTTTCATCGAGATCGGTCGCATCGTTGACGTAGGAAATCGCTCCGAGCGGATCGAATAGGTTTGCCCACATTCGTATTTTTTCACCCCGCCACGTCAGGTCGAACGACCGATCAGAATCTGCTTTCACCGCTTCGAGTAGATTCTCCTCAGTAACCCGGCGACAATTTTGTTTAGCAAGTACGTCGAAAATATAGGTCAGATGATACTGTTTACCGGGCTGTTTCCGAACATGGTGTAGGACACGTGCCTCGAACGAGAGGGAGGAGTACACGTCTTCGTTCGAGAGTGACACGACGTTTTGGGCGGATACATCGACCATGTCTATCGCACGTAAAAATTTCAGCGACTGGTCGATATGTTCGGTTTCGTAGCCGCTCGTCATCGGGCGGCCAAATCGTTTCTCTAACGTCGAAACAGGGACTTCACCCTGTGACTCGAGTGTTTTGTAAATCGCCTTTAATTCGGCCCCTCTAACAGTACTGTACCCTGTTAGTAGGGCACTCGGTTTGTCGTTGTTGTGTTTGAAATCAGTCATTATCGTAAAGTGCTGCGTTCCGCTCTCGTTGCTTGTCGAGTTCTTCAACGTCGAAATCACACTGTACGAGCATTGCGTCCATCTCATTTGCAATCTTTTGGACGTAATCCCGTTCAAGCCACGAACGAAGCGTCTCGCGCATCCGCTCGGTGTACTTGGTGAGGACGTTTTCGAGGTCGTGTTCGACGAAGTAGTACAGTGGTTCCCAGACGCGACTGTCTGGTGGCGCTTGTTGATAATCGAACAGCGCCGGAAGAGTATCTGCGGGTGCTCCAACTGACCGGTGATGGTCCGAAACCTCGTGGAAAAAGTAATTCCGTGTCTCGCTGAACGGGATCGCAGAATCGAGGTTCTTTCTCACATATTGCTCCAGTAGATTCGGATACTTGATCGTCGTAATTGGGCCAAATTCATCGTTTATCGGGCGTTGTTGGTCGTATGCCGGAGTCTTTGGGGCATTCGTGTCGGTGACGATGACGTAGATGTCGTTGTCACCTCGTGAACGTAGTATCTCACGCATCAGATGCTGTTCGCCCATACGTTCGATCCCGTTGTGGTCGATTGGATAATCTGTCAACCCTGCGCTGCTGACAGTATGAACAACTGGATACGAAAGGTCTGCAGTGTTGAGTCCGTTTGGGTCAAGATGTTCGTAATCAACAATTTTGAAACCACTTTCCCACAATGGAGTGTGGAGAAATCTGCCGAACCCGAATTCTTCGAGAAGCGGAAGACTGCGCAACTGTGCCCGTTCTTCATGTGTGTGATTCCCAACCTTTGGGTCTTTGATAACGACCAATTTTGGCCCGGATGTTTCAGATAAATTTGCCAGTCCCATGAATCCCTACACTAATACTATTCTTGCAGATGAATATAAATGTTTGCAATAGATGAATACGAAGGGCCAATCCAAATTTTAGATACAATACGTTGCTCTTATATTCTCATTCCTGGGGCTGTTGGGGGTGTGATGATTGATACCACTCAATTTGCGTGTCTCTGTTTCTCTAGTTAATTCGCCTAACACACAACCGCATTTAAAACTTTATTCGATTCTACCATGTCTATATGAATACTCTAGTAATTTGATAATTCTATAAGTGAATTCTCTCACTGAGGGTGTGCCCGTTAACAAAACTTATCTCTAGGCGGATATTTTTCACAGTATGACCGAGGAGCCCGCTCGGCCATCTGTTTCGCTCTCACCGCATGCACTTGGCCAGTACGTTCGACTGTCCAGTTGCCCCCGGTACTTTCGTCTCAAATTCATCGACACGGAGGTCAAAGGTGAGCGTCAGTGGTACGAAAAAAATAGCCTGAGCTCCTTTCTTGGGGAAGTTGGCCTTGCGTTTGAAGCAAACCAACTTGCTGCACTCGCAGATGTTGCTGATGCGATTGTCGGACTTCCAGAAGACCATAACAACCCCGTTGCCCTCGATGAGATGTGGACTGACCCCCACGAATACGACTGTAACTCTCCATTTCAACAGGCGTGGGACGAACGCAACCAGACTCTCGTCGTGAAATACCTCTCCCGTGCTTCGCGTGCGTCCGAAGAAGAGAAACTATACGTCCTGTTCCAGCCACCGATGGTCGGGCAAGTCGGTGTCTGGGATATCAGAGGCTACGCAGATATCGTTCTCATAGAAAGTACTTCCACTGGCGTCCGAACGAAAGTACTCGAAGTCAAGTCGTCGTGGAGCGAAAAAACATCTCACCAATTACAAGCAACTGTTTACAGCATGCTCTTGGACGACCTCGCTACCAATCTCGGGGTCGAGCACGAGGCGCAGGCAGCAGTGATTAACCGTGAGTCAAATCTCGCAGAAATCGACCTATCCGAGGTATCCCCTTTTGAGACAGAACCGAGGGTCATAGAGCTCAATCGACTGCTCCGTCGTGATGGTGAGTTACACAAACTTTACGATGCCGGGTTCAATGACGTTGGCTACCGACTCGAACAGAAGTGTGATGGTTGCCCATTCCACCAAATTTGCTTTACGAAAGCTATCGAGTCGAAAGACCCTGCACTGTTGAATCTCACACAGGGCGACCAACAGAAATTGCAGGCTCACGGCATCGATTCACTTGACGGCCTCTCTACGTTGTACGAACGATTATCGGGGCGTGGTCCGACCGCCTACGAACCCCTTGATGTCGATGACTCGGAGACTGTCGGTAAACTCGAATCGGCTGGCCGAATAGGGAACCAACTCGAAGAATTAGGACAACGAGCACAGGTTCTCCGAAGCGAACTCGACCCGACGTACGAGCAGTTCGACGACGTCCAGTATCTCCAGGGAAGTGGCCCCGGAACGCTTCC
This sequence comes from Haloferax marinisediminis, assembly GCF_009674585.1. Classification (NCBI taxonomy): domain Archaea; kingdom Methanobacteriati; phylum Methanobacteriota; class Halobacteria; order Halobacteriales; family Haloferacaceae; genus Haloferax; species Haloferax marinisediminis. The sequence continues at coordinate 17,956 of NZ_WKJP01000006.1, forward strand.
CTCCGATGAGCATTCAACGGGCTCACTGCTTCGGGTCTACTTGTTCGTACAGGAAGATTACGTTCGCAACAGAATCTCTGTACTCGGTGCTCGAATCGCCGGACCAGACGGGAACACTGAATCATTTTCTCACGTCACACCTGACCTCTCATTTGGGCAGGAAGAAAGCCGAGAAGAAGAGGAAATCTTACTGCAGGACTTCTTCTTCGACCTGTTCAAAACCCTTGAAGAGGTTAACGCCGACTCATCAACAGATACTGCACCTGTTCACCTGTATTTTTACACGAGGGGCGAACGCGATGCGCTCGTCGAAGCGGTTCGAACACATTCGAGTCTCTTCGGGAGTACTGCAATCCGTGACTTGTTAGGGTTGCGAGAGGGACTCGACCAACCGATGGTCTCTGTCGTCCACGACGAATTGACCACACGTTTCGCGCTCAAATACCCCGGAACTGGGCTTATTCAAACGTCCAAACAATTCACACGAGCGGGCCACGGGCAGTTCACGGGTGACGATTGGATTGTCGAGGGTGAACACGGAAAGTTCGACCTCCGGTCGACGTTCTCTGATGGCCTGTTCGAGAGTGCTGTTCCTTACGAAGATAGTGGTAATCGAATCAAACTGTTACTTGGTGAGGATCCAAACACGGGAGACGGTGAGTACCCACTATTCAACCGATATGGTAACAATATCCCGATGGAGTACGTCTGGGGTGTTCGAGATGCGCTAGAGGATATCGGCGAGATCGTCACTGAAGACGAAGGCCCCGGCTCACTCGACGACTATCGATACCATTCAGACGCCAAGCGCCGCCGGATCACCGATACAGATGTCCGCTTGTTAGCCATCAAACTCTGTGAAGCGCTAGCCCACATCGAACGCAGTATCGAGCACAAAAACACCGATCTGAAAAAGCCGGCGTTGAACATACCGAAGCTTCCTGACTTCGGACTCGACGACCGACAGCTTTGGGAAGCCTGCCAAGAGTACCTTGACCTCGAATATACGACACACAGACAGGAGAACTTCGACCACTATCTAAAACCGCCGCTTCGACGAGTCCGCACAGGTCAGTCGGTCCTCTTTCGCGTCGACGAGGTCGTCAAAGACAAGAACGATCTCACGGTGACTGGTACACTCCCATACGATGAGTTCTTCGCGAACCCGTCGCAGATCCTTGGTGGGACAAAAGTAAAAGGGTCCGACAGTGGCGGTAGCGGAAGTTGGATGGTCATGACCCAACTCAAGCAATCAGGCTCGGCACTTATCCAACAACAGATTGACTCTCCAACCGACATCGAGAATTCTGTTCAGGTGACGGTGGAGTCAATCGACCACCAAACAGGACACATAACGCTCTCAGCAAGCTCAGGGTTCTGGATACTCAGCAAGCGAGAAGACGCACAGAAAAGTCGGTACCGGACACCGCATCGGTACCCTGTGCGTAGCCAACAGGAGGTCGTCTCTAAACACGAAGAGTGGTGTACCGTCGTCGACGAGGGGGCGCTGTTTATTCTCGACCCGATGGCGGACAGCTACGTTCAAGAGTACGCACGAACGGGGCTTGACTACGCCGAAAATAAACCGCTGTATGAACGTCTGAACACGGCGTTCGAGAGTGGATTAGCAACCGAGTTTGGCGACTCGATTTGGGAGGCTGATACTGATCTACTAGCGAGGTTCTACGAGGAGTACAGCAAGGCAATCGGCAACTCGCCAAAGGGGAAACAGCGTGATTTCGTCGAGGAGACCGAACCACCACTTGCAGTCCTTCAGGGTCCACCTGGGACTGGGAAGACGAAGTACACGCTCGCACCAGCGTTGTTGTGGCGACTTAGACTCTGGGAGCACACATTACGTGCTCAACGTAGTGGGTCATTTTTGGGTGTTGTGACTGCTCCCTCTCACACCGCTATCGACGAAGTCCGAGATTCAGTGTCGGAACACTGGCATGCATACAATGAAACGACTGGAAACCTGGATGACGTCGTGTTCGTCCGACTGGTCTCGAACCCAAGTCAAATCGGAAAGGACCTCCCTGGTGTCGAGTACTGCCACTATCACGGAAGAGATGACATCAAACGGTTTGAAGAGCTCTTGTTCTCAGAGACGGACGTCATCTTACTGGGGACACCGTCATCCATCCGGAGCACACTGGATAAGTTCGCGAAATCGACGGCGATGCTGCCGATGAACAGTGTGGAACAACTGCTCGAAGCAGGTGTTCCGCTGTTCGACCTGCTCGTCGTCGACGAAGCGAGTATGATCGACCTGCCACAGTTCCTTCTTCCCGCCTCGTTCCTCAAATCCACGAGCCAGACGCTGTTGGTGGGGGACCACAGACAGATGGAACCGGTGCAAAAACACGAATGGGAGGGCGAAGACCGCCGGACCATCGAAGAGAACATCCCGTTCATGTCTGCGCTGAACTTCGTTCGGTTCCTCCGTGGAGACCTTGATGAGACTGAAAGCATTCACCGAGAATCGCCGAACATCGGGGACGCAATCCCCATTATTGGACTCGAGCAGTCTTATCGATTCCACCGTGTAACCGCAGAACTCCTCAGACGACTCGTCTATCAACAGGACGGAATCGACTTCTACTCAAAACGTGAGGATCTCTTGGATTGTGTAGACACGAGTACCGCGGGAGTCGCCGCAGCGATGGATTCGGAACGACCAATAACGCTGGTAGTTCACGGCGAAAAAGGAAGTCAAGACTCTAATTTGACTGAAGTCGCTCTTATTGAAGCGTTGCTGGACGGGCTCCCAGAAGCAGACCCTGACGAAGTGGGGATTGTCACTCCACATAACGCACAAAAATCGAGGCTCAGAGATCTGGTTGGAACGAAAGCACTCTCGGATACTGTCGAGCGGTTCCAAGGGGGAGAGCGAGAAACGATCTTCATTTCGACGACAGCGAGTGACCCGGACTACGTCCGTGGCGAATCGAAATTCCTGTTAAATCCGAACCGACTCAACGTCGCACTATCTCGGATGGAAAAGAAAGTCGTTCTCATCGCGAGTGAGTCGGTATTTGATTTCATCCCACCCAAAGCAGACGAATACGAGAAGACTCTCATCTGGAAACGGTTGTATGGCGAACTGGGTGTGGGTCGAGAGAGACCCGTGTGGAGGGGAACCGTCGGCACGTTCTGTCCAACTGGAGTGGATACGCCAAAGAAAGGAGATGCTTCTGTTGAGGTCTACGGTTTGGGGAAAGACTGGATGGAATAGCTCCACCCAGCGATGATTAGAATTATCTCTTGCTGGATGATTTGTCTGATAAGACAGGACGTCAACAGGTACAAAACAATGGATTTTGGGATTGGTACATATCAACTGTGACAGTGACTCAAACTATATGTACTATTGATATGATATCCAAACATGGATTCTTGTTGGGTTGCGAAACAGGGAAAGAAGGGTACAATCACTGTCTCTCATCGGGATGACGCGTGGTATCTCACTAAGCCTCATGTCAAGTCTGAAGTGAAGTGTGTTGTACGAGGTATCGATGAACTATCACCCACAGATGTGTGTTGTGAACTTGAAGGGACTGTCTCGAAATATATGCGAAGTACGAACGGTGGTCCCGACTTTCTCTTTTTCGAAGTGGGTGACAAGACAGCGAAGGCACCAACCACAGTGCAAAACTCCGACCCGCCACAACACTCGAAGTCGCAGGACACTAGCTCACGGCCAAGATATCCTAGACGCCGTATTACTGAACTCTCGGGTAGTGGAGAGTACGTCACAGTTGAGGCTGTTATCGACTCAATCAAATCGGTCAATAAAGATGACTCCAAGATGCCTGATATTATTGGCAAACTCCGTGACGAGAAGACTGGCCGGATTCGGACGTTCGTCGTGGCGAACAGTGTTCGACACCCCTATCTGAAAATCGGGACTCGCTTCAGGTTCACGGGGGTCAAGGACCATCATTACGCAAAGTACGACCAAACACAGGTGTACATTACGAACCAGACAGAGTTCGAAAAACTCGGGGTTGAACAATCTGAGAAGTCGAAGAAGTCGACAAAGCCAAAGAGGTCGAAACAATCGGCAGGGTCCAAGAACCGCAGACTGAGGGCGATTGCTAAGTCAAGAATCGGAAACCGGGTGTTCACTGAGACAAACTCTGGCGACAAGTCCAGTATCGAGAAAGCGAAGCGAAAAGCCCGAAAACAAGGACGTGATCCCGCGATTGACCCAAGGTTGAAAAAATAGCTCACCCACGGTTCCTAGACTCCTCCCAACAATGTATTTAATTTTGAGATAGGGGCAATCTATAGTAGTTAATTATTTAACCGCTCCAACCTTATCAACAAGTCACATGATATCGCTTCCACTTTCTCTCGACGGTTTCCTCTCCCGTCTCGAGGACGCAAACAAAGAACGATTTGATGACGAAAACTGGTCGTTCAATGAGGGGCAACGGGCAGCAATCACCAGCGCAGATGGGCCGCTTTGCATCACTGCAGGCCCCGGCAGTGGAAAAACTGAGGTACTCATTTCTCGGGCATTGCGACTTCTCTTGGTCGATGGAGTTGCGCCCAAATCGATTCTCATCACCACGTTCACCGAGAAGGCCGCACAGAATCTCGAAGAACGAATCGCTGACCGACTTTCGACGCTCGGGTTCGAAGACGAGGTCGACGCTAATGCACTCCGCATCGGAACGCTCCACTCGTTGTGTAACGACCTCATACAGGAGTACCGATATCCCGAGTATGCGAACGTCGAACTACTCGATGCAGATGGACAGCAGTTGTTCATGTACGACAACTGTGATTTCGTGGACTACGTTCGTGGCCGGGGATTAGACGTCGAAGAGTGGGAGACGATTTCGGAGGAAGAACTGAGCGGAGACGAGTGGCGGTTCTTCAAACCCATGCTGGGTTGGGGAATCAGCGACCAGTATGGCCCGAACAAGTGGCAGGCCACGTCTGGTGCAGCGACCTTGCTTGATCGCGTCTCACAGTACAGAGTAGACACAGCAGCGATGCAATCTCAAGCACCCGATCAGTGGAAAGCCTGTGCTGAGGGGCTCGAAAAGTACCGAAAGACGCTCAAAGACAACAGTCGGTGTGACTTCTCTCGGTTGCTGGAAATCTTTATCGAGTTCATCGGAAGCGAAAGCGGGCGGCGACTTGTCGACGGCGATGAAGAGCGCAATCGTCCACCACTCACGCACGTCCTCGTCGACGAATATCAGGATACAAATCCGCTTCAACAAGAACTCTACTTCCGACTTGCAGAGGAACTCGACCAACCGAACATCACCGTAGTTGGTGATGACGACCAGGCTCTTTACCGGTTCCGTGGTGGGACGGTCGAGTGTCTGATACAGTTCCCAACGCGTGCCGCTGAACGCTTCGATACAAGCGTCGAGACCGTCCAACTTCGACACAACTACCGCTCGACGAAGGATGTCGTGGACTGGTGCAACCGATACCTCGACGACTACCCGCTCATGCAAGTGCCAGGAGCCCGCGCCCCTGACAAAGACTCGATGTTAGTCGGTAGAGATGACACAGCAGGGCGGCCGAGCGTCAAAGCACTCTTAGAGGGGAGCAGTGACAGTGTGGCAGCTGAAAAAGCAGCGGAACTCGTTGAGCAACTGTACGAACGAGACTACATCACAGACTACAGCCAAGTCGCGTTCCTGTTCAAGAGCACGAAAGAGACTCCCAAAAATGCAGGCCCGTACGTTGCTGCACTGCGTGAGCGAGGGATTCCTGTGTACAATCCCCGAAACAAAGCCTTCTTGAAACAGACCGAAATCAAGTTCGCACTCGGTGCACTCCTTCACTGTATCGACCCCGGCCTCGACGGTGCAGAGACAATCAACATTCGTGGTCGAACCCGGACACAACTAAACACCTGGTACGACAGTTATGAAGAGTTCGTGGACGAATTCGATGCGGGTGAACTGGCTGCGTACGTCGAAACGCGACGTGAAGCACTCGAGGACGCTGAAGGTGGCGACTCGTTAGGATTGACTCTCTTGGACCTGTTCTATCGGGTTCTTTCTTTCGAACCCTTCCAGACGTGGATTGAGAGCCCAGATTACCCAGCACCGGGGAACCGCCTAGGACAACTCTCCAATCTCTTCGATTCGTTCATGAGTGTGTCGGGTGCACACAGATTATCCAAGTCGACGCGGAGTGAAACTGTCTCCACACGATTTCTCAGACAGTTCTACTGGCAGTTCTGTGGGTACTTGGAAGCAAGCGACTTTGACGAACCAGAAGACCCCTACAACCAGATCCCAGAGGGATTCGTGCAGGTTATGACGGTCCACCAGGCGAAGGGTCTCGAGTTCCCAGTCGTGTTCACGAGCGACCTCGACAGCGAGCCGTGGATGTCCGGTACGTACTGGATTGAAGAACAGGTTCGACCCTACGCCTCAATCAACCCTTCAGGGACAGAAACGGAACGCGCAGAACGCGACGAGCTTCGCCGGTTCTTCGTCGCCTACTCCCGTGCGGAAGAAGACCTAATACTCCTCGATAACGAAGGCGCACCGACCACGCTTTCGCTGGGCTATTCGGAGGACAATGACGAACTTACTACCGAGTGGTTCGATGACGAACGGCGAGTTCGAACCCCGGATGACTTTTTCGAGACCGCCCAGGAATCAGTTGGTTCACACAATTCGACGACGCTGAAGCGCCGTTACAGCATTACGGGCGACGTACTCGCGTACAGGCGATGTAAACGGCAGTACGGTTACTACAACGAGATGAGTTTCGTCCCCGACCACGCGACGCAACTGTTCTTCGGTCGCGTCGTCCACGAAACGCTCGACCGGGCTCACCGACATTACAGCGGTGAAATCGACGGTGTATCTGCCGGAACAATCCCTAGCGATGGTGACATCGAGACTTACTTCCGCGAAGTTGCCTCGTCGTTGAAAGCCCAGAACATTCGACCAATGAGCCAAAAAGCCGAGGAGACGGCCCTCAAGTACATCCAACGGTTCAATCGGCGTGAAGGGGCTGACCTGTACCCGCGTGTCGTCGATACGGAACACCACCTCCAGAGTAACCGTGGTGAGTTCGTCCTCGAAGGCATCGTCGACGTCCTCTTGGGAGACGAAGACGGCCGTGAAATTTGGGACTACAAGGCCGGAAGTCGACCGGATTCCGATAAAGAACTCGACGACTACCGCGCACAACTTAACACGTATGCCGAACTCTACGCGTACCAACGAGGTGAGTACCCAGACCGTGGAGTCATCTACTTTGTTGGTGAAGATAGTCGAGACGACGCTATGTTTGAATTGTCGTTCTCGACCGGGGAAGTCGAAGACGCACTTACTGCGTTCGACGAGACGGTTCGAGATATCGAACAATCTCGAAGCACTCGAGATTGGTTCGGCATCTCACAGATGGAGGCGCCATCTGAAGGTACGTGTACCGAATGTGACATTCGTTGGAATTGTCCTGCGAGGCCACAGTTCAAGAGGAATCTAAACTAAGGGAGTGCGTCGGCGAGATAAAAGAGAACATCTGAGAGCGACTTGACATCGTGCTTAATGAACCCTCGAGACTGGATGGGTGTTGACGACAGCGTGTCGACGAGTCAATCATCGAAGTCTCGGCTAACTCACTTTGAGATTGGAATTTGAAGCTCATGACTAATTGACTGACGACCTCGTCCCGATGACAGTACTTTGTTTCCATTGAATTTCTCCATGTAATCTCGCTTAGGTGGAAAAGTGCTAGTATAAACTACAATCTGAGTGTGATTCGTGTATATCTGTACTCTGCTCTATGTTTCTCTATGAGGTTACTCAATAGGTGCTGAAAGTGAACTGTTTTTCGCCATGAGACGAAGGGTTAGAGAGGTCGAAGATGTAGGTTCAGCCCGCTCCAAGATGGTTGCTCTTCAATGGAGTCCAACTCATCGAACGGAGCTTTCAGCAGAGCATGATTAGGAAGCCATCGAGACGTCGCATAGATTTGCTTGCTGAAATCTGCTTCGTCTCTAGGAATCCAGCCGTCTCCGCGGACAAGGGTACGCATTGATTCCCCATTGATGAGCCTTGAGACCAACTCAGGAAGAGAAGCAGGGGGGATAACGGCGATAGAATCATCGCTTTTGAGACAAAGTCCAATCGGGTGGTTGGATGCCGAATCTTCGACCACCAAGAGTTCTTCGTCTGCCAGTAGGACCCCTCTCAAGTCGGACAGCACCTGCAGCATCTCATGGTGGAGCGTCAAGACCGACCTATCCTCTGGCTCTGATTCCGCGATAATCGAATTGCCATCGGGCTGGGATAGCGTCACGCGAACCGAAGACGCCCCCGATTCGAGCGTCGCGTTCGGCGCAACAACTGCCAATACCTCCAAGAACGCTCTTCGAACTCTCGTTGAGAGCGGAATCAGCTCTTCGGGCGAACCCCAGACCTTCTGAATTGCGGCATGTTGGACGCTCTGTCGAATCTCGCCAAGGTTTGCGATGGCGTCCTCGATGTTACCACTACTTCGTCTATCTCTTGAGACGACCCTCGAGCGTATTGCGTTACTGACAATCTCCGGCGACTGACCCACGGCGATATCGTACAAATCCTTGCGTTCGGTCAGGCGGGTGTACATCTTCGCTTCGACGCTGTCAGGATACCACAGATTGTATATTACCACCTCGTCAGCCGTTTGGCCCAAACGAGCGATGCGACCGATTCGTTGCTCCAACTTCGCCGGGTTCCAAGGAACATCGATGTTTATCATCACCCGAGCAGCCTGCAGGTTCAACCCTTCCGCGGCGGCCTCAGAACAGAAGACAACCCGAATATCCTCGTCTTCCAAGGCGAGTTTTACGTCCTGTTTGGTCGCCGGACGCTGTGTTTCGTCCGTCGTGATCCACGCATCCTGCCCGGTGTACAACCCATATCCGACATCCAGATTATCTGATTGATTTGCTCTGAACGCTTCGAGACAGGCATCGAGAGTGTCGGTGTACCGTGAGAAGACGAGGACTCCCTCTTCGGGGAGGTGCTCATTCAGCAACCCGACCATCGTATCCATCTTCGGGTCACGGAGGGGACCATCATCGACGAAGTTCTCCAATCGTCCAATCAAATCCATAATGTAGGTTGATTCGATACTCTTCGCACGTTCCAGCCGTCGCTGCTCGGAACTGGTGTTCTCAGAGAGTGACTCTTCCTCATCCGGACTGATATCCGGCTCTTCGTACTCTTCTTCGAGGACATCAGCGTCCGTGTCGTATCCTTCCGCTATCGCGTCAATCTTCTGCAGGCGATTCTCCAAACTACAGATGGCAGAATTGAGACTCGAGGCAGTCCGTTGGTGATACGAACTCTTCGTGAACCCAAGACTAATCTCCCGATTAGGGTCTGCTGCTTCCTCGACTGACCCGTACGCCTCCCGTAGGTACTCATGGAGACCATCGTAGAACTGATTGACTTCCAATGGGATATCGAGCGCGGGAGATTCGAACCGCCGCTCCGGGAACCGATACCCGAGTTCTACGAGTGAAGATCGGTTGTTTCTGAGTGTGAGAAGATGTGCGGGATGGAGTTTGACCAAAAGGTCGAACGCGCTTGACCAATCCTCCATGACTTCGTTAATAGCGTCTAGCGATGGGCTCTCGCCGGAGTACTTCGCCATCTCAAGGAGCTTTCGCTGGGTAGGCGAGATATTGTCGGGAGTGTATTTCATGTCATTAACCACCGCTTCCAACAATCGGAGAGTCCAGCGAGCGTTCTGGAGACTCTTTGCACCTTCGCCACCGGAGAGAATCTCGAGCGACCGTTCGTACACCTCCGAATCGTCCCAGAGTTCCGGCAACCCCAGTAACGCGAGCAACGAATGATACTCATACAGATTCGTCTGAAGGGGAGTTGCAGTCATGAATACAAGATGGGCTACCTCCTGGGAAACGTCGTCAAGCAGTCGCCAGAGTCTCGTCGGGCGATACGAACCATCAAGGGTCGGTCGAACCCTTGCAGCATGCGCCTCGTCGACGAGTATGACGTCAGGGAACCGATCTGCGTCTTCGTAGATATGGCCCCGCTGCCTCGTCCCTCTCGCGAGTTGTGCGGATATCAGGACACGTGAAGGGGCTGCCGGACCGACTGGATTGCCGCCGAGCGGTTGATTCCAGATTTCACCCGTGGGTGAGATGTATTCTGTCTGCGTCGAATCCCACCGCCAGAAGTCGAGCCCGAAATGCAACGTGAGTTCTTCCTGCCATTGCTTGAGGAGGTTGGCTGGGGCGAGAATCGTCGCGTCCTCGACATCACCGAATTCCAGTAAGTAGGTCAGTATCGCCCCAGCTTCGAGGGTCTTTCCAAGGCCAACTTCGTCTGCGAGGAGGACTCGAATGGGCCATCGGCTAAGTGCTTCGACGAACACGCGCTCTTGGTGTGGGTACAACCCCACGTTGTCGAACGAGAGTACTGAATATGCAGGGCTTGATTTAACGATTTCGAGTACCTCGTCAATCTTCACGGAGGGGGGGCGCTGCAACATAGGGGGCTGTTTCGGGGCGTTGAGCTGGTCGAGAAGTTCGCTCGCGAAAGAATCGTCGAGCTCGACGACCTTGAGGTACTCACGTTCATCATTCCAAATGTTCTCGAAGCTCTCTGTGTGGCGCTGAACAAACGCTCGTTGGCCTTCTTCCCAATCGGTGAAGACGCTCAGTTCCTCGATGTTCCCGTGCATCCCGGCGCCTGTTTCGTTCGGGCTGCCCACACCGACGACGGTGTTGCCTTCGGTATCTCGGAATATCATCCGCTTGTTGTGAAAGATACCTCCAGACCGGTGGTTCTCGAGGTCGACCGGGCAGGCGATACGAATCTCGAGCAACCCGTCGTTCATCATCCATGCCAGTGTAGCGAGCCTGTTCCGAGCGAACTCGTCCTGGACAGTCGATACCTCCTCGAGCAGACGTCTTCTAACCTCCTCAACCATCTCGTCAGCAGTCTTTGCATCCAGCCTTTCAGCCTCAAGAATCTCATGAGGGACGTCGTGTATACCGACAATCAGGCGCATCGTCCCTTCCTTCCGCCACAGAGCGTCTATACCGTCCGCGACTGCCAATAGCGAGTCGACGGTGAAGAACCCGGTCAGTCGGTCGTAGCTACGAGCGCGTTTGAGGACGGGGCGGACGAACGAATCGAGAATATCCTGACCCCAGCCCTCGTAGAGGATGTCCAAATCGAGCTCCGTGAAGAGCGCATCATTCGAGGACATGGATGTCACCGTCTGAGCGCGTCCAAGACCTGGTTGCAGATGTCTTGATCGTCGTCGGGCGAACCACGAGTGACCGCCCCCTTGTCCGCCAACTGTTCGAGCAAATCGCACGCGTAATCAGCCTGAGCAGGGGACATATCGTAGTCCGCTCTCCTTCTCTTCCCCATATCGAATAGGAATTTCCTCGACTTCCCGCTCAACAGGCCGTACTGTTTCGCTTTGGTCGACATGTGGAAGAAGACCTTTCCAGGGAGTTCGGCAACGTTCTCCTCCGGTCGCGGTCCGCTGACCTCCCGGAAGGCCCCTTTCACCACCGCGTGCGGCGCATCGTCAGAGGACATATCGTCGAGCGCTTTCAACCCAGCAACGATCTCGTCGGTGGTTGCATTCGCGAAGGCGAACCACGTGGTTTTCGGTGGGACGTCTTCTGCGAGAATTGAGAGGTCGTCTTCCTCCATCGTCGCAAGGACGAGGACGGCAGCGAGTTCTCCAGGGGTCGTGTCCAAGAACCGCGCGACCATCTCGATTCCCAAGCCGCTTTCGTAGAAGGTCTGCGAGACCGAAAGCACCCATTCATTGAACGGGTCTCGTGATGAATCCCAGACGTCGACGAGGGCCAACTTCGGCGATTCGGATTCGAGATTTACAGCCTCAACTTCGCCGGCCGTATCGCTTCGTTCGTCGCTCATCTTCACTCACCGAGCCTCTGGTATAGCCACATGTTACGATAGCGTCTCGCATCGGACGATTCGTACCCTATCTCGTCAGTGAGGAAGGACGCGATGCAGTCCGCCAAGGCCAACGTTCCTACAATCTCGTGGTCTTCCGATTTGTCGAGGAGTCGCGAGTTGGTGTTGAGGATGGCTTGCAGTTCCCCCGTTGCCTCATCATAAATGTAATCCCACGGGAGACGTTCGTCGGGTATCCCAGCCATCTCGTACGAAAGCCGAATCCGTTTGCCATCGATGGAGAGGGTGCTGGCATCGACCTGCACTAGCTCGTCTTCATCGTGCGTCGAATCACCATCATCGTCCCCAGTCCCGCCCCCCGAGGTGTCCTCATCCTCTCCTTCCTCGCCACCGTCAGGGTCCGCAACTTCAGACCCGCCACCCAGCGCCTTTTGAAGGCCCCTGGCAGCTTTCCGGAACTTCTTCGGGTCTTTGCCCCTGCTCGCTTCCCGAGAAGCTTTGACCACCGGCTCGAGGAACTCCTCCATCGTCTCCCTCGCTTCCTTCCATTCGTCGGATTGTCGCTCGAACCCCCGCTTGTAGAAGTTTGGAGGGACGAAATCGAGATGTACCTCACCGATGATTCTGGAGGTCATGAGGTGAGCTTTGAAGAAGTCCTTGTTCCAAGGCTCAACGAGTTGGTTCTCGCGGTAGAGGTTCAGACCGAAGATGTCATCGTTGTGGGTTTGCTTGTCCAACGCCACCCACCCGTAGATTCGGTGTTCCTCATCGTCGCCACATGGGATGTTGAACTCCTGTTTGGACCCTTCTATGAAATCGTACTCGGGGGGACGTGCTCGATTACCATTCACCTTGATGACGTCGCCGTCCTCGATGTGTCCCTTGTATGCCCGGCCAAGTTTATCTAGTACCGGACCGGCCAGGGGGTTGTAATCTCGGAGCTCTTGGACCACGATTGCGGTCCCGTGCTCGCGAACCCCCAGGACCCCATCCTCGTCAGGTTCTCGTTCCTCGATTTCGATTTCCCACTTGAAATCTGAATCGCCCGCTCGGTCCGTCCATTCCTCAAGGTTGAACTCAACGAAGTACTCTGTCCCCTCGCCGACTGGACGGGTCGTGACCGACCACCGGCGTCCAAGGCTGGCACACGCAGTCTTCATTCCGAGGCCGAACATCCCCTTCCGAGAGGCCGAGACCTTCCCAATCTTATCCATTTTCACCCCAAGGCGAACGGCTTGAGCCAAGACATCGCCATTCATCCCCTTCGCGTTGTCGACTACTCGAATCTCGGATGAGTCGATGTAGATGTCAACCTCGATATCGGTTCCCTCGACTTGGGCGTCCATGCTGTTCGCCACAAGTTCAACGATAGCCTCTGCAACCGTGAAACTCGCCGCTCCGATGTCCTCCATCAACGACGGGTCTGGGTTGATAGAAACGCTATGGCGCTTAGACATACATGAGAATCCATCGTCAGAGAGCATAACAGTATCTTCAGTTGACATTGCTCAACGTGCCAATTTCATTCGTCGTAATCCAGATTAAATTGTTGAGTCCACCGATGCCATTTCGTCGTCGAACTTATCCTGATAAGCAACAATCATCGAATGTTTCGAGCGCGAGTGCTGTTTAGGAGGATTTAAAAACCGGGCAATCGACCGTAGACACGTCTCAAACCTCACTACTCTACTGTGGCCCAGTAGATGGCAGATGTCAGACAATATGGACGGTCTGGGACTTAGGCTGAAAATCTAGATTTTTTAGTCGGTCTGAGTGGAACCCATCCGTGGTTCCGTAGAATTCGACAGATATCGTGCACGGAGTCTATCGTCCACACACTTGCCATCGGCTTCAGAACCGCAAAGGGGAGTAATCGACTCCGACGAGTCTTCGAACTCCTCTGGGACATGAATCTCATCTCGGTTCGCCTGGACCCAGGCACCACAGTAGTTGAGCTTGTACGCTAGGTAGTTCGCACCGACAAGTTTCAATAGCACACGGACGGGGAGCGTGTCATCCTCAGCCCCAAACAAGTCTGGAGTCTCGACCCGGTCGCTTCGGTCGAACTCCAATTGCGGGAAGACCTGGTCGACAATCCCGCTCCCATCGTAGTCTGAGATGGCCGAGAGTAGATTGTACTCAAGCGGCTCATCGCGTTCGTGGCGCCGTGACCTGATGGCTTGGAGCGTACTCGCGTCGGGAATTTGTGGGCCAAGTTCCGAGACGAACCCATCGATAACCTTCTCGACCTCTCGATGTAATTCAGGCCGCGAATCGAGCAATCCATCGAGGAGTTTGAGTGCTGTGTCGAAATCGACCGTGGTCGATTCCACGTCTGTGGAGTATCCACGGTAGAGTACAACCTCGAACTCGACAGGATGGCGAAAGTCACCGTCGACAGCATCATCGAGTGGGTGCCTGACGCCACCATCTTTGTCGGTCTCGAGGTCGACGCGGAAAGACTGCTTATTATCGACTGGTACGTGATGACGGAAGTTTCGAGAGATACTGAGACGACGTCGACCCTTCCACGAGGTGTCCCTCTCGTTCAGATTCGCACCCACTTCCGGACAGTTCTCTCGTACGTCGGGAGAGTCGACAGGGTCGAGTCCCATCGACTCGCGCAGCGCCTGTCCGATTCTGAACGCTGTCGGAACAGGAACAGCATCGCCAACACGGCGCCATTTCTGTGCTTGCGACGTCCCCGTGAACTGATAGGTGATTGGGAAGCCCTGGATAGTCGCAATCTCTCGAATCGTCGGCTTACGGAATCGGCTCAGGCCTTCGGGAGCGTCGGCTTCTTCCATCACGAGCGTCTCCCGTGCGACTCGTCGGTTCGTCGCGAGGACGGTCCGAGACGGTACATCTGGGTCGTCCGGGAACTGCATCTTTCCGTAGAACGAGTGGTCTTCCTTACGCACTCGTATTTCCTCTGCCTCGCGGTTCGTCAGGTGACTATTGTAGAAATGGTCCGTGAGTTCTGACTCCGGAAGCGAGAGCTCGTCGTAAATGGGGTCAGCGATGGTCGCATCGTCAGTTGGACCGTGGACCGGTCGTGGGAAGTGCTCTCGGACCTCGCCAAAGCTGAGAACCCGACTCGTATCAGACTCGGGGACAGGGAACTGTCCAGAGAATAGTCGGTTACGACGCTGTGATGCACCGTACTCGTTGCAAGCGAGAACGTGCTTCTCGATTTCGAGAGTTCCCTCGCGGTCAAGCCACGGTATGTCTTCGTACTCCACAGTCTCGGGGAGGTAGTTGTCGAGCCGTGGGACGTTCTCCATAATCCAGTAGTCTGGGTCCAGTTCCACGACGAAATAGAGGAACCGTTTGACGAGTTTCATCCCCGCCTCGATGTCACCACCGCCCCCACTCTTCGCCCAGGAGAACTCAGTGCATGGAGGAGACCCAAACAAAAGGTCGATATCGTTTGGCAGATCTTCTGGTTCGGTGTCGAGTACGTCTGCCTCTATGACTTCTGCGTCAGGGTGATTCAGTCGATAAGTCGCACAGGCTTTTGATTCGATATCGACTGCATGGGTAATATCGAAACCCGCCTGACGAAGCCCCTCACTAAAACCACCACCACCGCAGAACAGGTCAACCGCCGTTGGCGCCTCTGGCATACGAACCAATCTCTATCGAACACGTAAAGACATTTCGATCCATAGTATCAGAAATATATTATTTTAGAAAGACACGTTGGACGATGGCCTGCTAGCTTGGTCCACTGTCAGATTATAATTCAGTTGATAAAGAAATTCATTAAAATCTATAAGTATATATATATGGGAGTTTGCTATCCTGACGACATGGACGCATCTCCGATTGGTCGTGACGCATCGATAGAAGAAATCGAAGCCGCCTCCGACGCACTCCTTGGACACACGTTCGGAGACATCGTGACGACTGATCTGAGTGGTGCCGATAGAACGAAGGTCAAAGGCCAGCTTGGTGAGCTTCTCGAGAACTACTACGGGATGGCTAATGATAATGATCCTTTACCGGACTTCCGTGCTGCGGGGTTAGAACTGAAGTGTAAACCTCTGAAGATTTCGTATGGAGACTACTTCTACCCGAAAGAACCGCTAAGCGTGGGGATGATTGATTATTCGGAGGTTGCTGAGACCGAGTACTGGCGTGACATTGAGAAACTGCGGAAGAAGTTCCTAAATCTACTAATCGTATGGTTCGTTCACGATGGTGATTCACGAGCTGATTTCCCCTTCATTTGGTGGCAGAGTTGGTCCCCACACGAGCACATGGACGAGCAGATTCAGGAAGAATACGAAGAGATACGTCGACAAGTTCTGGAGGGTGAGCACCTGAGCGAGACCGAGGCCGGTAACGATATTCTCCAAACCTGTCCAAAGCACAACTACGATTTCGCGAACGACGAACCTGGGTCGTTCGTCGTCAACAGTGGGCATCCACACCTGGAAAAACCCGAGCGGCGAAGCTGGCGTATCCCAACACGGTTCCTTGTTCGCATGTTAGCAGATAATGCAAATCTCGAACTAATCGATAGGGGTCGCGTACAGTACGTGAAGAAGGATGCCTTGTGGAAGAAATCGAAGGACCGTGCGACAGATGCAGAGTCGATTTCCCGGTTCGTGTCAATTGGTGACGCTCAGTCGGAGTTGCGAGACTTCGACAGGTAGTCCGAATAAGTAACCAGGGCGAACATTTTCGGGGGCCTCCGCTCGTTAGGTACCGACAGATTCAATCGGTGGATTACCGTTTCCGATTATAAAGATGGGTCTGGAGACTGTAGAGTTGTTCGCAGGTGTTGGTGGCTTCCGACTTGGTCTAGAGCGTGCCGGTCACGAGATTATCTGGAGCAATCAGTGGGAGCCTAGCATCCAGGCTCAACATGCATCGGACTGTTACGCCGTGAACTTCGGCGAAGAGAACCACACCAACGTGGACATCAACGAAGTGGATGAGACGGACGTCCCAGACCACGACCTTCTCGTCGGTGGTTTTCCCTGTCAGGACTACTCAGTCGCTCAGACTGGGGCACAGGGTATCGAGGGAGAGAAAGGCGTCCTCTGGTGGGAAATCGAGCGAATCGTCCGAGAGAAACGCCCACCTCTTCTACTGCTGGAGAACGTGAACCGATTGCTTCGGTCACCAACGGAACAGCGTGGGCGCGACTTCGGGGTCGTTCTACACTGTCTCCACAATCTCGGATACAACGTGGAATGGCGAATGATAAATGCAGCCGACTACGGTTACGCGACCAAGCGCAGGCGAGTATTCATCTTCGCAGCAAGACGGGATACTGAATGGGGGGCGTGGCTTGATGCCGAAGCAGCAAAACCACAATACTTCTCTCAGAAGGGATTCTTCCCCCGCGAGTTCCCGGTGAAAGACCGACAACAGCGGTTCCCAATGCCACAAGAACCGGATACGTCGCTTCTGGGAGACCCGAAGGAGACAAGTGACAGTTTCGAATTCCACTTCAAGCATGCAGGTGCCATGGTCGCTGGCGACATCTGGACCGAGGAAGTCGACCCAGACACCGTGGACGGAAAGACGCTTGGTGACGTACTCGAGAGAGACGGCGTCTCAGAAGAGTACTTCCTGAACGAGGAAGACATCGACCGGTGGGAGTACATAAAGGGGGCAAAGGAGGAAGAACGCGTAACGGATGAGGGTTACGAGTACACGTTCAAGGAAGGTGCCATCCCGTTCCCAGACAAGCTCGACGAACCATCGCGGACGCTCCTGACTAGCGAAGGAACGACGGGAGTGGGACGTGTAAAGCACGTCGTCGAAGACCCGAAGACCGGTGACTTTCGAATATTGACGCCCAAGGAAGCCGAACGCCTCATGGATTTCCCAGATGACTGGACTGACACCGGAATGCCAGAGACGTGGCGTTACACCTGTATGGGGAACGCGCTGGTAGTAGGGCTCGTAGAGCAGATGGGTCGTTGGCTTAATCAGCAACCGGATGCTGTGGAAACCGACGACGAGCTTGTGTTCGGCACAGCCGATAACTAGAGAACCTGTGCTCAATCGGTACCATCGCTTCTGATTGCGTTAAGCGATATCAGAACTCATTCTCATCCGAAAAGTCTCTCCCCGGCCCTCAGAGAATCACCTTCTACGACGTATGTTTCTTCAGATAGACGATCAAGTGCATCGTACTTCATTACAATGTTCAGAGGTCGTTCATCAAGGAAATTTGTCAAGTAGTAGAAGAAGTCGTCATGCCCGGACGCGATGTACTTCTTTTGTCCTTGCTCTCGAATTTGCCGTGCCTTTGCTTCCACACTGTCTCTGTCGTGTCCTTCCTCTGCTAAGAATTTCTGAAGGCGTTGCCTACTCACCAGGAGACATTTCGCAGTCTCGATATCGGATAGTTGTCGAAGATTATCACGTCGAGCATCAGAGATCCAGACGAAGAGGTAGTATTCTGTGGCTTTCGAGTTGTCGTAGAACCACCCCTGTTTGAGTTGTCCATGTTTTAGATAATCTAGTTCAAGGACGAACGATTCTCTTGGGTTATTGATGTATGTCGTTTGGGCTTTCACGTCCAACAGTAACTCATCGCCGACATCGGGTATCGTCGCCCTAATATCACCTTCATCGTATTGCTCAGACATACTCTCTAACCGGTCGAACGAAACAGAGATTTTGGGGAATAAGTATTTCACCAGATATTGCTCAATGAGTTCACCGTCTTTGAGATCAGAATTGAAGCTACCCATTTATAGACAAATTCATCTCATATATTTATAACTTCTGCCGCAGTTATCATTCTGTATATCCATCAGTACGAACTTCATCAAGTGCCAACCAGTCCGAATATAGAACAACGATATAGTCCAAGTGACAAATGTCAAAAATAGATTACACTATCTACGTGAAGATAGGAGATTCAGTCCGACCACTTGCCGACGTCTCGTGCTGTGGCCCGAATCTCTTGGAATCGCTTAGATATCGTGTCAGTCGAAATTTCTGCCGCGGATGCTGCTGCACGCTGTGGTATGTCTTCGAAACCAGATTCAATTCCCGCAGCATATACAGCGGCTGCAGCGATGCCGATTGGCTCAACAGAAAATGAACCGACCTGTGGGTCTGAACTGAGTAATTCGGGTTATCTATCTCCTAGCAAGTCGACTTCACCGCTCGAATCACCACCACCCATATCAGCACCTTCGGACCGTGTCGGTTGTTCCTGCCGCTGCTCGTGTGCAGTCCGCCATTCCTCTGTTGCAGGAATACTATCCGCTCCGTGCTGTGTGTGGCGCTGCCGAACCTGAATCAGCACAGGCGTGTTCATCGCGTCTCCAGACACCACTGCTTGCCCTGGTGTGAGTCCTGGTAGTTCTCGGAGAACGTCTTCACCAGCAGCTTCAACACTGCTCTCGATGGCCTTCTGGTCGGTCGGGTTCTGTATCTTCATCGTGACCTGTGTCCCACACTGAGAGAGGACGTCCTGGTCAATTTTGGATGGTCGCTGACTGATGATGCCGAGCCCGAATCCAAACTTCCTGCCCTCGGAGGTGATTGTCCGCATGATTCCCAACGAGGGAGCGTCACCGGTCGCTGGCGCGAATCTGTGACCCTCTTCAAACAGCGAAAACAGTGGGAATTCGATGATGTCACCGTCGAAATTCGGGTCGTCACCGCGCTCACGAACGGCAGCCAGCCTTGCCTGATACAAACGACGGAGAAGCACCGTCGCAATCATCTGCTGGTCACGACGACTCAGCGTGTCCATCTGAAGAACGGTACATCGACCCGGTGCAACGAGGTCGTCAAGTGGGACGTTCATATCCGTCGTGAAGAGTTCGTTGCGTTGGATAGAACGGCGAAGACGCCACTCGAGCGCACCGACACTCGCGTCGTCCGTGCCGTACTGGTTCCGCATCTCATCCAGTAGTTCGTCGACACCCCACGTGCGAGATTCACGCTGTTGCATTGTTCGCCACCCCTCAGCAAGTCGTTCTTGCATACGATCACTGGGGTTGTCCAGAACAGCCATGACGTCTCCAACGCTCAATTCCGAAATCCGAATCCGGAGATTTTCTGGGGTGAAATACTCGACTTCGGGTCGGTACCCGTCTTCGCCAGCGAACATATCTTCTCCCCGCATCTCCGAGAGACTCCCGTACTCCCCGTGTGGATCGAACACCAACAGTGACGCTCGAACGTCTGGCTTCATCATCTCCTCCATCAGAACACCGGCAGTGTACGACTTCCCAGAGCCAGTAGACGCGAGGATGGCCAAGTGTGTCGCAGCGAACTCGTCGATGGGGACGTGGAGATCGACCGCACCGGTTTCGCGGTTGAGCAACCACCCCATGTGAGCGAGGCCATCTCGTGCTGTGACGTCGACCGAGCTCAAGGTTACCACGCCACTTTCGGTACGAGCGTCTGCAGCACCCACACCGAGGTTCGGGAGGACTGCCTCCAACATCGCGTCCGGTGCAGTTCGGAGTTGCGTTCCCGGCCGTGGAAGTTGGCGCGGGTTAGAGAACGTTTCCATATTGGTGTCGTAAAAACCGATGACAGTCGCCTCGAGCCGATAGAGGTCGATGTCTTCCGTCGGGACTCCGAGCGTCCCAGCGACCGCCTCTGGCGCGACATGCGGGTCTGCCATGAACGTCTCGGGGAGGCCCCGTGCCTGCTCGCGGTTGGTAACGCGAGCGATGACATCCCGAGGCGTCCCCTCGACAGTCACCGAGTAGGTGATGAACTCACCTGTCTTCACCGCTTGCTCGTCCGGGGTGACAATGAAGAACTCGTTCGGTCCATCTCCTGGGCCAGCTACGGTACCGATAAGGTCTCCATTGCTCCCAGTCGTCGTGGACGAGGAGGGTGGTGTGCTCATCGCATCACCCCCCGATCAACAGATGACTGCCATCTGATGTCCTTCTCGATGACGTTCAGAACTCGCTGGTGTTCTTTTGCAGGGAACGACTCACGGAGACGTTCGACCAGTGCCAGTGTGACTTCCGCACCGAGTGGACCGGCGACATCTAGTAGCCGCTCGATGTACGCGAGTTGAAGCCGCCCATCCTCGGTGGTGTGGAAGTCGCGGGTTACGCCATCTGGACACCGCTCGACGATATCCTCAACGGCGAGTGTCCACCGCGGCATCTGTTGGGTCGGGCTCTCGATAGTCCCATCGTCGCCAATTACTGCGGTACCCAGCAGGGCGACACCCGCGAACTTCGTTCGTTCCTCGACGTATCCCGGTGTGAACTGCGGTTGGTCACCCTGTGCGAGCCGCGGACCGGACCGCCCCTGGTCAGGGTCAACAAGCTGGGTGTCGTAGATGACGCCCATTACGACGTACTCGTCTACCCCAATCGTCTTTTTCACGAATACGGGCTGGCCAAATCCACATTCGTCAGGGGCGGGAGCACGCTCTCGGTCGGTTTCGTTGTAGATTTCGACCGTGTAGTCGATGTGGCTGTTCGAACTCACAATACTGCCTATCGCAAGACAGTCGTCGACTCGGTCGTTCTGAGTGCCGGGCTGATTCGTCGTTGGTGCGTCGCTCATTGATTGTGGAAAGTCGTGGAGATAACGGCTCCAATACCGTAGTTGAGGAGCGATTCTGTCGCCAACACCGAGCGTGTTGTCAGTATCATCGTCGGCGGAGTTCCTTGCTGAGTGCTTTAGCATCCCACTCCAGAGGCACATCGTTCGTCTCGGCCCACTTCTGGAGGAGGCGGAGGAACTGTTGTCGGTCCCGCTGGTCGAGCACAGCGTCGGTGTCTGCTTGTTGGAGTACTTCTGGATATCCTCGGCCAACTCCCGCTTCGGCTCGAATAACATCCAGCACGTACTCGTATAGACTCTCATACCCGGATGGTCCATCCGTGTCCAGCAGCCAACCAGGGAATTCCAACCGGTCGAGGCCTTCTCCCGGTGGAACTTTCAGATATGAAAAGTGAATCTCGTGGCTGAAGTCATACTCTTCGCCGCGATACGTCGCAGTAAGTGCGTCGACACTGCCATCACGACGGCACAGAAACGGGACAGTTGAGTCTCCCCAAGGGCTCATCATCCCTGACAACACTCTCGCGTCTGGAATTGTTCGGTCAGCACCAAGTTCGTCCTGAAGCAGCAACCGTGTCATCTTCGACAACTCAATCGCATTGGTTCCTGCAATGTACCCGACGAGTGGTATCCGATGGTGCTGACTTGCAGCGATGAGCTCGCTGATTGCTGAGAGATATCGGTTCCTAATCTCTGGTCGCCTTGGGTTTGCAAATGAAGCAACGAGCGGACCATCGTAGAGAACGACCGGTTTCCGTTCAAATGCGCCGCCCCCGTGTCGCTCTGCAAGGTATTCGATTTTGTCGATGAGCAGGTTAGCCTCGTGTTCGTATCGCTCAAGGCCGACGAGAGAGCTGTCGACGAACCGGTACTCGTCATCACCATCCTCGCCACCCGAGCGTGTCACGTCCATTGGATCTAAGAGTCGCCCCTCCCTCCCACGTTCGAGTCTTCCCTCCGGCGAATGGTGGTTGAGACACCATGCCGCCTGCACATACGCGAGTGGAATGTTGAATTGCTTCGTTGGGGGTATCTCTGACCCATCAACGGCGAGCATTGGAACGTCCATAAGGAGATCACGTGCCCAGTCGTTGACCGCCTCGTGGCTATCCCAACTGTCGGATGCCTCGTGATGAATCACGAGTGAATCTGCGGAATCGAACCTATCCGTTGGGAGTGCACCGGGATACGACGAAGACGATAGGTCGGAGCGGAGGTCACTCGCATCACCCATCTTCGGAAGTCGGCGAAAGGCATCCTGGTAGCGCTCGACGAAGTAGCCATCGTCCTCCAGATATGACCGGATGACTTCGACATTGTCGTCGAGTGCCGCCGCGACTTCGGACTTGTCGAACGCCATTAGTCGCTCATCACCTCCGACGTCTGGTTCGGTTTCTCGATGGTTACGCTGTAGTCAGTCATCGAGTCGAACGTGGAGTCGTGGCTGATGACCGTTAGCTGCTCGAAGGCGTCCAGTCCGTTGAGTTGCGCGACGAGGTTCGCTTTCTTGTCCTCGTCGAGGTTTGCTGTCGGCTCGTCGAGGAAGGCGATTCCGAGTCCCGAAATCTGTTCTAAGATGGCCAATCTGACCGCGAGTGCCGCAGCCATCTTCTCGCCGCCGGAGAGGGTTGAGAACGACTTTCGGACGTCAGCGTCGACGACGACGATATCGTAGTCGGACGTCCACTCCAGTTGTTCTGCCTTTCGACCGCGAATCGACCGGAAGATGGTGTCGGCACGCTTGCCGATGCGGTCGGTGATGACGTCACGCATCTTTGGCCCGGCAGCACGAACGTTGTCGCGCACCCACGTGGCGAACTGCTGGTCTGCAGCGAGTTCGCGTAGCTTTTCAATCGCTTCTTTCCGTTCCGACAGTTTCTCCTCTAAGTCCTCGACAGTGGCTGCGACTCCCTTGAGTTCCTCTTCCTTCGCGGATTTCGTTCCATTGAGGGTGTTAATTCGTCCTTTGAGTTTCTCTATGTCCTTGGAGAGAGACTCGTACTCGTCTTCGTCGAACGATTCCCTTTCGTCCTGGAAATCCTCGTTCAACAGATCGTGTTCTTCCCGAAGATTCGCAAGCGCTTGCTCTATCTCCGCTACTGCCTCCTCTCGTGCCTCCAGTTTGTTGGCAGTCTGCCGATTGCGTTCGAACTGCCGGTAGTCGTCTTCGCTTTCCTTGAGTACCCCTTTCACGCTCTCCAGTTCATCTTCGACATCACCGAACTCGGCTATTTCCTCATCCAGCTGGGCCATCTCGGCCTCAACCGACTCAATCGACTCTTCGACATCCACGAGTTTATCTGGGGCATCGGCGTACTCTTTCGCTTGAACCGTCGCCGTCCGGTAGGCGTCTTTCGCAGCCTCAAGTGAATCGCGCTCGTCCTCAAGGTCGGGCATCTGTTCGATTCCCTCCGTGAGTGAGGTTATTTGCTCACGAGTTTCCTCGCGCTTTTTGGCGAGGTCACCGAGGTCTTCTCTAAGTTCGCCTGCCCGACTCTTGTGCATGTCCAACTGCGCGACTCGTGTCTCGACCCGTTTGGCCTCCTCGAGTTCGTCCTGAAGTTCGGAGAGTTCCTCGTTGAAAGCCTGACGTTCCTCTTGAATCTCCTCGAGCCGTCCTTCCCGCTCTTCGATGGTCTTCGTCCGATGCTCACCTTCCAGTGGTTTACCGCAGGTCGGACACGGTGAATCTGCGTCAGCATCTCGAAGGTTTTCTAGGCGCTCGCGAAGTTCAGACTCTTCTGAATTCAGTGACGCGAGCCCACCCTTCACCTCACTTTTTCGGTCCCGAAGACCGCCTGCATCCGCCACTTCGGCCGCTTCGGTTTCGATTTCCTCAATCGTCTCAATCGTTCGCCGTAGTTCATCGAGGTCATCCCGGGCGTCGGTGTCGAGTGAATCAATTTCACCACGGAGGCGTTCGACTGTCTTGCGGTCGGACTCCAAATCGGAAATCCGTTCGTCGAGTTCCTCGTAGCGGTCCTTATCCGACTCGTGCGTATCGATGTTCTCCTTGGCCTGTTCGTACTTCTCTACCTGCTCCTGAAGTGTCTCTTTTTGCGTCTGGAGGCGCCCGAGTTTGCCGTCCCGTTCCTGACGTTCCTCGCGTAACTGGTTCAGTTCTGAGAGGTCGTCTTCGAGTTGGTCTTGGCGTTCCTTTGCCTCGTCGTACTGCTCGTATCCTTCACGAGCGGCCTCGCATTTGTCGGCGGCTTGTTGTGCGGCTTCGAGTTCGTTCTCTGCGTCACCGAGCGCGTTCTCTTTCGCCTCGATTGCTTGCTCTTTCTGTTGAATCTTTGTCTCAAGTTCCGTAATTCGTTCACTGATGTCATCTAGCTCTTCGTGTCTCTCTTCGACCTCGGAGAGCTCGGAACGTGCAGATTCTATCTCGCCGGAGATCTGTTCGACTTCCTCCTCGAGCTTTCTCTTCTCCTCACGTTCCTTGGGAAGGCTCTGTACTTCCCCCGTGAGTTCGCGGATGTCTTCTCGCACGCGCCGGCGCTCGGCTTCAATCTCGTCCGGAACCCCCTTCAAGACGTTCCAGGAGTTCTCGTAGGCGTCGATGCCGAGTAGTTCGTCGAACGTCTTCTGTCGATTCCGAGCGGTTTGTGCGAAATCAGAGAGGAACCGTGTCTGTGGGACACCGAGGCACGACTCCCACAGTTTGCTCAGTTCGTCGCCATCCTCGAGATTGAACTTCGCGCAGAGCCAGTCGACGAGTCCTTTCTTCGAATCGATATCTTGGTTTATCCACTCGTCGTTTTGACTGTCGTACCGTGCAACACCGTACTTCGAATACCCCGCAGACCGGGTCACGCGGTACCGCTGTCCTTCTTTGCCCTCGTCCAACTCGATGATTACCTCGACGATGCCGGACGAGGCCCCCTCACGGACGAATTCGTTGTTGTTGAACGGGAGCGAATCGAACAGGGCAAACCCAATCGCCTCCTGTATAGTCGACTTTCCGGAACCGTTCTCTCCGAGAATCGCGGTTACACCTTCCTGTAGTGGTACCTCCGTTCTGTCCTCGTACGACTTGATGTTCTCCAGCGTAACACCGAGTATTTTCAATTTGCATCACCTCTAGGGGCAGCAGCAGTCTGTTGTTTGGCAGTACTCTCCTCGCCCTCGTCACGTTCTGCAAAGGGGTCCTCACTGACATCCAGCGAGACGCCCGATGTAGCTTCGGGGAATAGTTCCCGGCGACTTTCAGAAACGACGTCGACGATGTCGTCTGTACTCTCACCGTCCTGCGCCATCCGATGTGCATCACCGAGGAGTGCCGCCACGGCGTCGGCGTGATTGCTGTACTCAGATTCGGTGGCGATGGTCTCGAAGACCCGTTGTTCTAATGCAGCGGTCTGCAATCGGCCGTCGACGAACACTTCTTCGTCGTCGAGTTCGGCAAGCAGTTCTTGAATCTCAGCCGTGGTGACGCGGCTGGTGTTCGTCTGTACGTACAGTGCATCGCACACAGTCGCGGTTTGGTCGGCTAGTTCGTCGACTCGGAAGCTCCCTCGGTCAAATTGGAGCGTTCCCTCGAAGCGGAGGTCGATCATCGGCTCACGACGTTCATTGCCCAGCAGGAACTCCTCACGGTCTAGGTAGTTCTGGAGAACACTCTGCTCGTCGCTCAGTTGTTCACGGAACGCGGTTTCGAGTTCACCTACCGACTCATAGGGTGTCACATCGAACTTGATGGTGTAGAACGGACGTCGCCGGGAATGCTTGTGGTTGACGTCGTGAGCGAGTTGTCCCGGTCCATCGTACTCATCGTCAGCCGGACTCAGGTCCACGCTGTAGTAGCCGTGGTTCCAGTCGTCTCGTGCCTCCGACGTGGAGTGTGCTTCAGATGACCCTGGGTTGTAGATCCATCCACTCGCATCGTAGCACTTGTGGATGTGCCCCAGTGCAAGATAGTCAACTACCTCACGCACATCTCGGAGTTCAGCGTGTGTCACGTTCCCGCCGAGTGCAGGTACTTCGTCCTCGATACCGAAGTGAGCCAGAAGCACCGTGTAGTCCGGTTGTCCGTGGTCCTCTGCTGTCTCTCGGATACCCTTCGCGACCTTCTCGAGCGCGGTGTCTGTTCGCGCACCCCGCCACTGCAACCCGAACACGCGGACTGTGCCGGTGTCTGTCTCTATGTCGTAGAAGCCAGCGTCTTCACCGGGTTCGTCGGCGTCGTATCGTCCGAACTGGGCGACCTCTGGATTGTTCTCTAGGTCAGCTTCAAGAAGAACGATATGTCCACGGCGATGGAGGTAATTTAGCCACGTCACCTCACGTGGGGTCAAGTTCTCGTCGTGGTTCCCACGAGAGACGAGGACAGGGACATCGTTAGGAACGACGCTGAGTCCCTTCTCAGCAGCTTCCAGAGCCTTCGGGCGGAGGTCTCGGGAGTGGAACAAATCACCGGGCAAGAGGATGGCGTCCGGATCGTCCCGCATGATGAGTTGTAGCGTCGCTTTGAACGTGTTCGTCATGTCGTCTTCGCGTTGTTTCAAACCGTACTGACGGTGGCCGAGATGTATGTCGGCAAGGTGTCCGATTTTCATTTGTTGATGTGTTTTGTGAATCGTGTTTGCTGTTCTCTACTCACTGGAATTGTGTTCCAGCAGGGAGTTTCGAACCAGGAAGGATTCCTGTGTATTCGATTTACTGACTTTTCTTCTGGCAGACATATAAAAACGAGCAAGGCGGGATGAAAGTGAACAGTCCCACCAGTGAAACACGCATGTCGGTAATGGGTTAGTCCCTACTCAACAGACTTCGAAGGAATCCTGGACTCTCAAGTCCTAATCGCTCCTAGTTGCTTAGTGCGGACAAAACGCCCCCTGCAAGAGTGGACGAATCCAGTTCATATTTGTCTCCCGCGTGAAACTAGAGCGTGTGATGCCCTCCATCGTCAACGGTCTCGTGTTCAGCTAGCCCTCTGGTAAGCCACTCGGCGTACTCCAGCTCTGTGGTGCCCTCATCTTTTCGTACATCGTCGAACTCGTTGCACCCACAGTTCGGACCACAGCCGTCTCCCTATTGACGAGCATTGGCCTGCTCGGCGCGTTTCTGCACCCATCGTGGCCGGCGCTATCATCGACTGGGCGGGATATAGCCTTGCGTTCTTCGTCGCCGGAGGTGTCGCCCTCATCGGGGTTCTGTTGGCATTACGTGCGCCCGAACCCGATTGCGATCTTCGAGGAATCTGATTCAAACAAGTGGTGATTCAGTCAACGACTTCAGACGTCCGCTTCCACTTGCATCTGATGTTCTAATGCCATATACTCCGTGCGTGCTGGGGAACAAACGAGACTGTCGTGCTGTACCCATCACTTCTATTCAGCATACCACTTCAGATAGACTCCCATGACTGTGAGTTTCTTACTAGCCGTATCCGCGTGGAGTACTGCGCCCCCAACTGGCCTCATTGAAGGGTGGCAAGAATGAGAATTGAATTCCTCTACATCGTTGTCCAAAACAGATAAGTCAGTGACGTCTGGTGGCTCAAGACGTGACGACGGCCGACGATATTAGACACAATCAGCCAGTTCCGGGTACTCTCAGGTTCACTATCAACAAAGTCGCCCATTCGCCCACGCCCCACGTGACGTCGAATTGACAGCGACTGACTCTGATGGGAACCAGTTCCAAATCGTGCTTTGGGAAAAACACGACGTCAATGGTGACTGGGTGATTAACGAGAAATACGCTCTTACTGGTGGCCGTGGAAAGCGATACTCGAACTATAGCCCTGAGGTTGTCATTGACAGCAACAAGGCCCTCGAAATTGAGCGCTTGGACTCCGAACCGTCGGCAACCGAACTCCTCATTGTGGGAGATACGCACATCGGATATCGGCATCGAGACCGGTCAGAAAAACGTCCGTGGGAACGGTCAGTCGATGCACGTGAGGGATTCAAACAGGCGTTAGAAGTGGCAATTTCACGCGGCGTCGACGCGATTGTCCATGCAGGAGATGTGTTCGATTATGAGGCAACGAAGTCGGACTGTATTGAGGTTACAGCCGATCTGACGGACCCTCTGGGAGCAGATATCCCGATGTACTACATTCGGGGGAATCACGACACAGACTATGGAATCGAAAGTTTACAGCAGTTCGCAGACGGGGCTGAGATGCGTCTTCGTCTGGGTACTGAGCCAATTACGCTGGGTAATCCTTCAGTCAATCTGTTCGGGATTGACTACACTGCCGGGGACTTACCGGAGGGAGGTATAGAATCGACTGCATCGACGTTTTTCAATCGGAATATCCTCGTCCTTCACGAAAAGCCATATCCAGTTACCAACGACCAAGGTTCGCTCATCTACAAAACCGGAGCTGATGTGTCGGCATTCCTCGAATCAGCGTCTATCGATATTGACCTCATCGTGACTGGCCACATGCACGTCAGTAAACAGGGTCGCGTCGTTGGTCATGATGTTCCTGTCCTCGTAACTGGCCCGACTTCGACGATAAGCAAATACAAGAAAGACAACAAACCCTCTGTTTGGCTCACGAGGGTTACTGAAGACGATTTAACGATTGAACGGCTGGAATTGGAATCATAATCGTTGATTTCGCCTGTATTGTTCGATTAAATCGTTCGATTAAATTCTCGATTGGTACTGTGAATACTCTCTACCATTAGCTGTTAGTAATGACACCACGCCTTTGCGTTTAGAAATTGATGAGCACAGGATTCTTTGACTGACAAATTACCTAACTTTATCAATCACGAGTTAATTGGGAGTGTTAGATGCGTGCAAGGGATGGCGGTTTCTTTGACTCCTACGATTTCTTTGGGAAGGCCATTCCAGGCGTTGTCTGGCTTTTCGGGATTGTCCTTTTGCTTCCAATGTCGATTTTCCCCGACGGGGAAACGACGGTCTTTACGATCCGAAATGTGGCGCTAATCTTGATTACCGGGGTTGCCGTCGGCTTGGTCTTCGGGGAGGGAATTCACAACGTAGCCGTGAACATTGAGCGGTCGTTCGGGTGGTTGAGGGGATGGCTGATGCGTCTTCGGGACGCAACCAGCAGTCATCGTCCATATCCCATCCTATTCGCTCAAGACGTGTTGCTGGGAAAAACAGGCGACCCTGAGGGACCACCAGACCAGACGGGAGATGAGAGCACGGTCGATGGAGTTGCTGACACGTCGGATGAGACTGACAAGACCGAGACTAATTTTAAGCCACGAATGCACGACTGGTGGGAGAATACGAAGTCAAACTGGTCCAATGATTTGAATGTGGACTGGGTTTTCCCTATCGAAATCGGACATGCCATGAAAGATTGGGCGAAACGACGATTAAAAGAGGTTGATACAGGACTCATATCCCACCGTGACCTGTTCGTCCGGAATCTTGAGGACCAAGTCCTTCCGTACCGAAATACTGAGAGCCGGAAAGAAACAAAGTACGAACTATTCGTGAATGCTGTAGAGAGCGAATTGGACGATCTCGACGTCACACTCGAGCGGGAAGGAAGTCGGCTTGAGGAACTCTACCCACTGATTACGACACGATTGGACGAGGCTCAACCGACGCGTGCAGGTAGCTTCCAATCCAGGTATTCATTTTGTCGAAGTATGTGGGTCGTTCTAGCCGGTCTTACGATAGCCTACCTCTCGGTCTTTGTCCACCAGAATAAACTAGCACTTCTGGATGCAGTATCTACGTTGCCGACCGACGTCGCCAACTTCACTGCGGAATCGGTCATACTACAGCTGGTTCTTGCTTTCTCACTCACTCTCTTTATTGGGGTATTGATAGAGTCGCTTGTGCTCGTGTTTGCACAAAACTGGAGAGAGAACGCTTTATCTTCGCTTATGACGGTGGGTCTGTATGTGGTTGCGGCTGGTGGTCTTGTCTTGTTTGGGGGCGACATTCTGGCTCAAATTGCCGGGTTGCTTGTCCATCTGTTTGTGCCCGTCCTAGGTTATTCGATTGAGCTCGCAGCTCAACTGACAGACATATACGCAACCCTGTTCAATTACAAAATTGACGAACCGGATATCCTGCTGTTCAGTGTATTCGGCGGATTAATCGGCCCACTCATCATTGTCCTTACAGTTTCGACGATAGCGTTCTTCGATGCGTCCGGTGATTACAAGGAGTACTACGTAGAATACTTGGTGACGGAATATACAGAAAAAGTACATTCATCCGATGGGGATAAGGACCCGGATGATTAGAACCAAACTCAGGCACTCGGCTGGCAGACTGCCCGGTATTGAGAACAACAACCCTGACAACTAATCTATGAGCCCTCAACTCAGCACAGAAGCGGATGTAGAGGAAGTACAGGAAGTCCTAAAGGAATTCCTCAGCAAGTATAAGTACCTCTACGAGATTCGCTTCCAGAAGCTTGT
Organism: Haloferax marinisediminis; assembly: GCF_009674585.1. NCBI lineage: Archaea > Methanobacteriati > Methanobacteriota > Halobacteria > Halobacteriales > Haloferacaceae > Haloferax > Haloferax marinisediminis. The sequence goes on from NZ_WKJP01000006.1 coordinate 48,767, forward strand.
CTATGAGGCTGAACTATATTGTATAGAAAATTATGGGGCCCGGCTTACGACGGCGGAGTTCAAACCCTACATCTACGGAAGCTACTCAGAGACAATACGAAAGGCGTTGAATGATTTGGACGTCAAGAAAGATGTTGTCTATCGTAATGGTGGAAAGACAACGAAATACCTGGGCTATGGAGTATCTGGAGGCAATCTCCCGAATGCCAAAAAGAAGATAATCGAACGTGTCCATCAGCGGACAAAGCGGACGTCGACCGAAGAACTCGCTAAAGAAAGCAAAGCGAGTTGGCTCTACCAGAATCAGGACTACGACAACCCAATGGATTTCGAGGAATACTACGAGCAGTTAGGTAAGCTGGAAGATAGGCCTCGATACGATGAACAGAGACCAGTTCTTGGTGGCCAAGAGGGCACTGAAACAGCGGACGGAACTCAAGGAGAATCAGAAGACGACAGCTCAACAGCGGAGATTTCATCAGACGTCGCTCAATCAGCCCGCTTAATTCGATTGAATGTTGAGAATCCCGACACTTCTCAAGCAGAGACGACCACGTAGGTCGTGTTCAATTCAGGCAGCCTTTGTGCCTCCGCGTCTGTCAAGCATTTCAGAACAAAACCACCCCATAATTACAGTTACAATTGAGTAATAAATATGTTAGAGCCAACTTGTGAAATCTGAATATAGACAGAATTGGTGCATAGATTTTAGTTATTCAAACGCTATCTCCAACTTCTCATACATCCTCCTTCGCCGAGCCTTTCGCTCTTGCTCCCTCGACAGATAGTTCCGAAGCACGACCTCCGTCGACGAACTCCCCTGGTCTTCAGCAACCCCTTCCAACCCCTCAAGCACCTCACCAACAGCTTCTTGATACGCCGAGTACCAGAACCGTCGCCCCATCTTCGGTGTGGGCGTATCCCCATCAACGACCACGCCAGCACGGTCTGCAAGTTGCTTGAACCGACGACGAACCGTACTCACAGACACATGCCCCGTCGACGATGACCGAGAGGGGAACAGATACCCGTTCCATGTCTCACGGTCAGAAAGCACGTCAATCCGATTAGCGACCATATTGACCCCATACAACAGGGTCACCTCACCGGGTCCGTTCTTCCGCTCTCCATCACTGAACGACAGGTGTGGATCCTCGGCATCCAAGACCACCTGGTCAATGTGCAACGCCGCAACCTCGGAGGGCCGTAATCCCCACCCAGCAAGTGCAACGACGAGTAATTCCGCTTCGGGCGAATCCACCTCACTGTAGATTCGACGGACTTGCGACGCCGACAACGCCTGTGGGTCCGGTTCGCTCGCTTCCCAGCCAAACTCTTCGCCAGCCTCCGAGAGTGGGTTGTACTTTGCGTACTTCCGGCGCTTCACGAACGCATACCACGCTCTGGCGACGTGTAGGTACTCCAGCTTGGACCGATCCGTCGATAGCTCCTCGTCGAAGACGTCGAGGACGGCGAGACAGCGTTCGATTTCCCGCGGCTGCTGGTCTAACTCAGACAGCGGTCCGAGCAACGCATCTGTCCCGTGTAGCTCTCGGTAGGTCCGAACCCACTTGGCCAGTCGTGTCCGGTGGGTCTCGACGGTACTTTCTGCCCGTCCACCACGAGTTTTTATCGACGTGAGGTACGCGTCGAGCGCGTCGACGGTAGAGTCGTGGTCGACGTTCCACTCCCACTCCTCTGATTCCTCGTCTTCGAGGCCGACGACGTCGACAAAAAACTGCTTGGGAGTCAAATCGTGATGCTCGCGTAGCGCGTACGCGATTCCACTGCATCCGTGTTCAGTGAGCCAGTCGTAGGTCGGTACGTCTCGATCTTCGTTGAACCCATCACGATATCGCTTCGGTGCGATGTCTTGCCAGTAGACGTCGACGAGTTTGTCGAGGCTCATCTGCGACCACTTGTAGCGCTTTTCTCTCGGTCCCTCGTCTGAAGCCTCATCTTCAGCGTCCAAACCCTGGGAGTCGGACTGCTGACTCACGGCTTCTCACCAGGGAGTAACCCTCTCAATGCGTGTTGGGGTGATTCTGAATGTGAGATTTTCATTACTCACCGACTTTCTCCAATCTAGTTAATACTTTGGCTTGTGCAGGAGTGGACGTTACACAACTGCAATTAGTAAATAGGAGTCCCTGACAAGCGAATTTTCAATATACCAAATAGCGCTATACAGAAAATTGGACTGGGTTCCGTGGTTTGGGGTTGCGATTGTTTGAGCCATCGACAGTTACATATCTAGTGGTGTATGAAAATGGGCAACTACCAAATTCAAACTCACAGGTAGTACTTACGCATGAAATCACTCCACAGTAATTTCCCTCTAATAATTCTCTTGGTGGTTGTACTCGTTTTAGGTGTGGCACCGGCGTCGACAACCGCAGCGAGCGCACCAACTGCTTCGTTTACATACTCACCAACAACACCAAACCCAGATACTAAAATCACACTCGACGCCAGCAGCTCGTCGACGACTGGCACTGAAATTGTTTCATACGAGTGGGACACTAATGGTGACGGACTCTACGGTTACTCTGATGACGCTCGAGACGGACGAACTTCGTCAGTCACATTCTGGTCAGGAGGGACCTATGTTGTTGGTCTTCGTGTAGAGACAAGTGATGGGAAAATTGACACAGTTCGAAAACAAATTACAGTCGAAAACCCTGCTCCCGACCCGTCATTCACGTACTCGCCGTCATCTCCGAACCCAGACAACACAATTTCATTGGACGCAAGCGCCTCTACTGACGAAGACGGAACAATTACTGATTACGAGTGGGATACCAACGGAGACGGATGGTATGGATATTCCGATGACGCACGAGACGGTCAAACAGCGACGGTATCGTTTTCTTCGGGTGGAACATACACTGTCGGGCTTCAAGTCACAGACAATGGCGGAAAAACCCGAACGCTAACGAAACAAATCACGGTGGATAATCCCGCTCCTGAACCATCGTTCACGTACTCGCCGTCATCTCCGAACCCAGACAACACAATTTCATTGGACGCAAGCGCCTCTACTGACGAAGATGGAACAATTACTGATTACGAGTGGGATACCAACGGAGACGGATGGTATGGGTATTCCGATGACGCGCGAGACGGTCAAACAGCAACCACCTCATTCTCGACTGGGGGAGTGTATACAGTTGGTCTCAAAGTCACTGATAACGGTGGAAAAACCCGAACGCTCAAGAAACAAATCACGGTGGATAATCCCGCTCCTGAACCATCGTTCACGTACTCGCCGTCATCTCCGAACCCAGACAACACAATTTCATTGGACGCAAGCGCCTCTACTGACGAAGACGGAAAAATCACTGATTACGAATGGGATACCAACGGAGACGGATGGTATGGGTATTCCGATGACGCGCGAGACGGTCAAACAGCAACCACCTCGTTCTCGACTGGGGGAGTGTATACAGTTGGTCTCAAAGTCACTGATAACGGTGGAAAAACCCGAACGCTCAAGAAACAAATCAGGATTGAGAACCCGCAGCCAACTGCAAAATTCACTGTTGAGTCAGTAAATGGGTTGTCAGCCACGCTTGATGGTGGTGCATCATCTGATCCAGACGGAACAATCGTTGAATACCAGTGGGTTATTGATGGTCGAGCTTACGAGTATGGTCAGACTCCAACTATCTCGTTTAGTGATAGTGGCACGCACGAAGTGAAGTTAGTCGTTACAGACAACGGAGGAAGCGAGGCCAGCACCACGAAAGAAGTAGGCGTTAGTCATCCGCCAAAAGCAGAGATCGATGGACTCCCTCCTGTCATTCCGGTTGACCAACAGTTCGAGTTGTCTGCAAGCGGTTCCAGCGACGAGGATGGCAGTATCACGAGTTATCGATGGGTGCTCCCATACGGTGAGACACGACAGGGTGAAGACATCTCAATGGCAGTTAATCGTCCTGGCACAAGCGTGGTCAAACTTATCGTCACCGATGATACGGGGAATACTGACACTGCTGAAGCAGTGATTCAGGCAAAGACCCCGCCACAAATCGATGTGTCGTGGAGTCCACAGAACCCGATTGACGACGAGCCAATTGAGTTCTCTGCATCCTCGGATACACCGATCAAGTCGTGGGAGTGGGACTTCGATGATGATGGTTACGGCGACGAGTCAGGTCAGACCGTTGAAACGGTCTATGAAGAAGGTGGCAAGAAAGAAGTCACACTGACAGCAGTCGGAACAGACAATCTTGAGGTCACAATCCAGAAGACTATCCAGGTTCAAGACGTGAAACCTCACGCAAGCGTTTCTTGGAATCCATCCGTCCCGCGTGATGGACAAGATGTTGTATTCACTGCAAATTCCACGGACGAGCGTTTGGAGTACGAGTGGGACTTCGACAACGACGAAACTACCGATGAGACCGGCCCAAAAGCAACCTATCGATTCAAATCGAGCGGGAAGCATGTTGTTGAGATGACCGCCACTGATGAGCACGGTGATACCGCTGAATTCTCCGAGGTGGTGACCGTCCAGCGAAGTGCAACATTTGATGTGTCAACTGATCGGTCTGCTGTTGACACTGGTGAAGAACTGCTCGTGAAATTCTCCGGGGCGAACAAACTCCCTGATACGCCTATTCAAGTGAGACTTGAGCTTGACCTTCCTGAGAGTGGTGTGTCTGTCTCTGGAGTAGCTGGGAGTAACTTGGCGAGCCCCAGCAGTACCGAGTTCGTTACTATCGACCCCGGTAGAGAACAGAGCATCCAGTTACGAATGCAACTGAATGAACGTGGCTCTTACAATATTTCTGGGAATGCCGTTTATTACATTGGTGAGGTTGGCGAAGGAGATCGCCGCGTAGTCGCAGTCGAACCCATTAAAATTCAGGCAGGTGTCACTGAAACAGAATCGAGTGCGCCTGGCTTTGGAATCGTCGGGGCGCTCGTTGCGTTGGTTCTCACAGTCGCCATCGCAGTAACTCGAGCTAACTAAGCAAACTTGGAACCCACAATCTACTGCAATCGGACTCGTATTTGTGTGAAAAGAGCGATGAAAAGAATGAGAACTACATAAATCACCATAACGGTTTCACCTCCAGTGTTGACAGTCGAAGGCCCTACCCTGTCAACGTCCACAACAAACTAATTCGATCACATCAACCATAACCACATAATCTAATTCGACGATTCCCGAAGGAAACATATCTTAAACAGGTTTGAACCGTTTCAGATATTCTATGAAAATCAGATGAAATGTTCCCGTTCAAAGTTGGACAGGCGTTTCATGTCCGCTGTTAGGGTTTCAGCAGAGCTGTCAGTCTCTGTTCTTAATGTACCGAACGGCGCCGAGTGCTGTCATCGAGATGAATGCTGAAGGTCCAGTGAACCCGAGACCACCACCAGCCTCACTTTCAGAGGTTTTCACTTTTTCTTCGGACGTTTGGATCTGGACTGCTTGGCTGTAAATCGCCTTGTTCTCCGTGTCATCCTCAAAGTAATAAATCGCGTTCCCAACGACGTTGTACTCACCCGGTTCATTCACCTGTAGGTTGACGGTGATGCTGCTCTCGTCGGAGGGGTCAACAGTAACCGTCGTAGTGTATTGGTTCGATCCTTGGCTGGCATCATCGACACCTGTTACTTGCACTCCGCTGGGGAGGTCTAAGAGCAACTGGACGGTGAGTGATTTCGAGGTGAGGAAGTTCACTGCACTGAGTGTGATTGGGGCTTCCCCTCCCACAGGAACCGTTGGATTGGTTGTAGTGAGGCTGAAACTCGCATCCCCTGTAGATTCAGGGACTGCGCCGTCTCCTGCTGAAGTCGGTTGGCTGGAACTGAGACTGTGGTTAGCTCCCTGTTTCGCGAAAGCCATCACTTCACCGGCACTGGTTGCGACGAAGATTCTGTCACGCCCTGTAGTCATCTGATTGAACCATTCGCGGTCTCCAGTGTATTCCCACTTGATGACCCCTGATTCTGAGTTGAGTGCAAGTATCGTTGCGGTATCGTCAATTGAGCCGGCTGCGTAGACTGTATCACCGTCTTGTTTGACACTCCCTCTTTTTGCATCAAGCGGCACTTGCCAGTTGGTGTCGGTGGACGTTCTATCAAACGAAACAACGCCATCATCAATTACGTTAATGGCGACGGCGTTCGAAGCATCGCCAGAGATAGACCCTGCTGCAGCATGTCTGGTTGCACCACCTCTAACCCAGATTTGACTCCCGGATTTCGTGTATCCTTCATACCTCCAAACATTCAGAGTCGGGGAAACAACGACCGTATTGCCTGCAATATGGGCATCAAAGTTTTCCCGAGTTGCTGGATTGTAATGGTCATATGGCATTCCGTATCTATAGTCCTGAGTGAGGTTGATGATGTCACCAGTTACTGCTGATAGGAATGCGACTGAGTCACCCGAATTGAACCATCCTTGGATTACGATTTTGTCTTCGATTGCGACCGGGCGAGTGAAGATGTCTGTTTGTTTATCCCATTTTGTTGTTCCATCTGTGGGGTTGAGTGCGAGGAGTTCTTCTTTGCACGCAACAATTCCGAGCCCTTCTGTGAATGTGACTCCAAGAAATCCTTCTGTGAGGGGGCGTTCCCACTGTTTGGACAGGTCCTGTTTGGAGAGACAATGGAGGCGGTCGTTGGAAGTACCGACGAGGATGTGGTTGTCACCGAGTGCAACACCCGAGACCATAATACGGTTATCGAGGGTCGTCGATGCGATTTCTGCGCCGTTTTTCGCACCGATTTTCCTGAGCGTACCGGTACCTGTTCCAACGTAGAGAATCTGGTCCTCGATTTGGAGGTTTGTGATATTTCCTGGGTTGCTGGTTTTCCAAAGTGCAGGTGATTTTTGTGCAGTTGCGGTTGGTGCGAGGGACAGGGCCGTTGCTGTTGTGGTTGCTTTGAGGAAGTTCCGTCGAGTAAAATACTGTGGCTTTGACATTATTGGGACTAAATAGTCGTTCAGTGCTTATCTCTTGACTAGCGACTTTACTAGTAAAAACACAAGGGCATAAATAAAAATTGTGACTCAGAACACAAATACACCAATGCGTATCACGCACAATCAAACTATTCATTTCCCTCAAGATGATTACTTCGCAAACGAAGTTAGTGCCTTGAGGAAACCTTGTTACTGCACCGACAAAGATGAATCTTGATGAGATGTCGTGTTAGTTTGGTGACGGCAATTAAGGTAAATAACTGGATGAAGTTGATTTACATATGTGCGTTCAGATGTGTTGGTTGGGCTTCAACACAATATATCATAAAATTGGTTATTCTTTTACTAGTGAAAGATTTATTACCCCCCGGACAATATGTAGGAGTAGATGAAACGCATCACCCAACACCTCATCGTTGCACTCACCGTCTTCATGATGGTGACCAGTGCCGCAGCACCACTCGCAGCCGCACAATCCACCAACAACTCCACCACCACCGCCACCCCCACCGAAACTCCGACGGCAACCCCCACGACCACACCTACCGCTACTCCCACCGAAGCTACGGAGTCTGAACCGACCGAATCTGAGTCCTGTGAGGTCTCAGAAAATGGCCCGAAGCTCTCCCAATCGCGCCTCTACGCTCCCGTCACGACCATCAACTCCGGTCAATCGGGTGAAATCGAGGGCGGCTTCCAACTTGACCCAACCACCAGTTGCCCCATCGTCGTCCACATCACGATGAGCGTCCCAAACGGCATGAGTATCATGGGTGCATCTGACACCTTCACCACCGGGGCTGGTATGACCTCCGCCCAGTTCAAGGTCACCCCCCAGTCCGGTATCAAGGATATCCGTGCGAACGTTTACTCCGAAAACACCGGCAAGCGTACCGTCACCGCTGACATCACCTACTGGCCTGAAGGACACAAGGATCTCGCCAAAGAAATCGACGGCATCCGCCTCACCTTCGACGTCGAAGAAAAGAACGTTGCTCCCGCTAACGCATCTGCCGACTCGGACTCCGGCGGTGCTCTCGGCTTCGACAACCTCAGTGCCTCTAGTCCGCTTGTGATTATCGGCGTTCTCGCACTGCTCCTGCTCATCGCAATCGTCGGCCTCATCGCTCGCGGTGGCGACATTAACGTCGCCCAGAAGAACAAGTAACTGGACGAATCACACGACAAGTAGCGCACCCACCCCTATTTTCCACTCATGTTCGACAAATTACGATCCCTACTCAGAAATCCACTGACCCCACGAGTCAACAATGTCGATGGAGACCCAACTGGACTCCTCGATACCGACCCCACCGGTCTGCTTGACTCTGACGAGTGGTTCGAGGCGCGAGACATCCACGTCAGTCGGTCTTCGCCTTCCAAAGCAGCGCCTCAAGAACCGCTATCGCCAGAGATAGCGAAACCAGACCAATCCTCGCCCATTTCACGAGAGTTCGGACGGGGTGTGTTCGCGCTTCCAGCTTCACGGCCGTTCCTTCAGAATCTCGAAACCCGCGCTCAAAACGGGGCTCACGAGGTTGTAGAGACTGCTTACGTCCTTGCGGGGCCAACGTACTCGACACCGAATACGATGTTCCAACTCGACGACCCCGAGTACTACAAGGACGCTACGATTGATTCACTCACATCGCTGCCAGAAAAGGTCGCTCAAGACGTTGCTGACGCCTACGATGGCCTTTCGAAGCCAAAAATGATTGCGTGGATTCACACCCACCCGAACGGTCGACCAATGCCGAGCCCGACCGATAGAGAAGATGCGACTATGTACCAGCGGTGCTTTGCGAACGCCCTTGGGACGAATGATTTCGAATACTACAACGGTATCCACGCCTTCGACACTTCACGCCGATCAAACGCGACTGTTGACGAATACTACGTCCCTCAGGAGAAACCAATTGGCGCATCGTGGACAGGCCCACGGTTCACCCACACTCTTGCCATGTGGGACCCTGAATTCAAGACGCCCTACAACGTGAAGGTGATTAGCGAATGACCGACATTCACGAAGAAGACTTTCGAGCGGCATTTGATATGCTCTCTCCAGAAGCAAAGAGTGCGCTCGTTGAAGCCATCTTAGATAACCCAACAGCTGTCGAATCGTTCGCCCTCAACGCGAACCAAGACAACGGAGAGTCGGTGAAAATGGTTCACGAGGTAGACTACGACATTCCCGACTTAGAGGACCGCCTCGATGGCCTTCCTCGAACAACTCGCGAGTTCTACGAAGTGGTCAAAGAAGTCCCTGAACCGCTCTCACGGGAGGATATCGCGGCGTTTATCCAAAAGGAACACCAGGATTTCTTGGAAGACCACGCTTCTGCGAAGTACAACTCGTGGCTCTCTAAGCACCTCAACAAACTCTCGAAAGCAGGTGTGCTAGGAAAATACCGTCACAACCGAAAGGTCTTCTACACGCCTGACATCGAGAGAGCAATCTACGACTGGTACAGTATCAACCAACCCGAAGAAGAACTTGGCCCTAAACTTGCCAATGAAATCGCATCAGAAACGGGTATGCCGTGGGCTGTTGTGAGAGCAACTCTAGAAAGAGTCACGTGATATCACCCCAGTTCTACATCCCTCTAATTCGGTTCAGCTCCTCGAGACCCCCACTCAATACTTCCACTGACTAACTACCTTACTCCCTCCAATTGGCACCCAAAAGACAGGAAGTGTTGCGTATTGAGAGGAAAATTCTGTAACCTGTAACCAACTCTCGTGAATGAACTCTCAGCTAAGGTTCTCGAGACGGATTTGGTTCGAGGCTAAACGGGGTTTCTCAATCGCCACGTTTCTGGAATCATCCTTCAACGAACCCAGATTGGACACTACGATGAGTTACGAGAGCACACGAATAGAAGTGGTGTCACCGAGTAATAGACAGCAGCCACTGGATGAACCCATCCAACAACCCACCATCAGACGACTCAGACGGTCCCAACGAATCAGAAACCCCGGAGTTACCGGACTCTGAACCACTTCCACTAGTACTTGAACTGGATGTAGGTGTTTTGTTCGTTCCTTTAACTGTTGCTTTAAGCTCCACAGATTCTGACTCACCCTTCTTGTCTCCGTAGTAGAAGACAGCTTTTGCACGGACCACGTGGGTGCCTAGTTCGTTCACTTGGATGTTCAGCCCGATGTTATCCTCCGAACCGGGAGAGACCTCTGAGACCGCAGTAAACTGGTTCGACCCTTCGTCAGCATCCTTGACATTAGTGACATCCACACCACTTGGAACTTCCAACAGTAACTGCAGCGTCATTGGTTCTTCGTCGACCTCGTTGATGGCGCTCAGTTGGAGTCTGGTCGAGCCACCTAGAGTTACAGTGGTTTCACTCGCGGTGAGATTGAAGTTCGCTTGGTCTGTGGCTTCGCGAGATTCACTGGGGTCGATTGAAGGTGAATCTGGGATGTCCGCACCAATTCGTGTCCCACTCAATGCTTCCCTATCCCCTGAAAGCGGACCTCGGACGGAAACCTTGTCATACTCGTATTCTTTCACACTGAGGTACGTGATGATCTCTCGGCCAGCCTGCAAATCAACGAACTCTATCCAAGATTTATGCTCGAGGCGGCTTTCCCACTCGATGATTCCAGTCGTTGGGACAATTGAACTAATCGCAATACCGTCCTTGTCTTTTCCAAGCACAAAGAGTGAGTCATTCGTCAGGGCCAGCCCATTTCTGACCGCTTCGATATTTGATTCGAATAGCGTCTGACCAGTAGAGGCAGATAAGGGGTCAACGGACTCGTCGACGACAACGTCTGAGTTAGTGACATAACCCGGTTCTGGCCTGTATCCCGAATTCCAGATGAGACTTCCATTGTTTGAATCGAGCGCTATGGTTCCCTCATACTCGCTGAATTCGTAGCTGGGATAGGACGCGAATACGCGCCCATTCGAGTACGAAATGTCCACTGGTTGGTCATTGTCGTAAACGCTTGGCTCTGCTTCCGACTCGATTTTCCATGCAACTTCCCCGGTGTCCACGTTGAGTGCGTACACGGAGGTGTCTCCCCCAAAGTTACCATCGGCAATATCGATGGCTCGGAAAAAGAGTTTTCCATCGCCGAATGTTGCCCTTTCCGCGGACATGTTGGTACGCCACTTAACCTCCCCGTCAGATAGTGAGCGCATGGTGATGCTCTCGTCTGCGGCGATGATTACGTTGTCATTGTGGATATAGAGTCCACTCACTTCCCCGCCGGTTGGGATGCGCCATTCTTCTTTGAGGGTTTGGCGGTTGATTACGTGGAGGCGGTCAGAGGACGTTGTGAACAAGAAGTAAGCTTCACTAATCGCCATCTCTTCGACAGAGCTGTTAAGGTCGAATTTCTGGAGAAGAACCCCTGTTTTCAGGTGACGGGCTTCCACGAGACCGTCTTCTCCTCCGATGAAGAGGTTATTCGCGCCAAGAGTGTAGGATGACACCTCTTGGGGGAACTCACGTTCCCAGAGAATATCTGGGGCGCTTGTTGCTGCGGCTGCGGGTGTGGTAAGTTGCGCGAGACCGGGTGAGGCGGTGAGACCAACGGCGCTGAGACGCAATATATCTCGCCGGGTGAGACTGTACTTGGGAGTCATTGAACCATCCAAATCCATTACTAGTAAAAGAAGAGCCCAATTATTGATAAGTCTAACTACTACAACAACCCAAGGACTTGGCTACCGCATCTGTTGCAACGTCTTGAATAGTTAGAAGAAAGTTGACTTCCGTGAACCTAAAATCCTAGACATACATCGTTTGACACACGCTACTTTCATCACACAGATGTCGGATTCTACCCTTAATGGCGAAGAAAAAGACCAGTAGATGTTTGAGATGGAGTGACAAAATGGTAGAGATAAACTGTCTCTGAAACCAGACATTAGTTATCCATATTGTGGCAAAATAACTAATAAAGATAGCCAACGGAATTTTCGTGTTTTTGATAGTGAAAAGTTGGAATAGTGATTTAGTGAGGTTCTTGAAGATGAGAATTGGACCGAAAAGTAATAACGAAAGGAAATGAACCTATTGAGTTGGCAGTCACCAGATGTATCGTAAACGAACTACGCTGAACTACGACCCCAACGAAACTCTCTTTCCTTCCGGATTCACCACGAGAGTACTTCTTCCACCACTGACTACTGTCCCAATCAATGCAGTCCATACCACCGCTAACACGAGAAGCCCTTAATTCACATATCCAAGTAGAATTACTTCCACTACGGGTCACAAGTATAGCTGCAGACTATGCATTCGATATGCCCCAAGATTCCTCGGTCTCAAAAGCCACGGTCAGCCTAGCACGTGGTATCCAAGAAGTTCTCACCAAGGAACTTCGACCATTATTCTCCACTGAACCAACTGGGAATGACGCTCCTGGAGCGTATAGAGACACGAAAGAACCACTCTACATCGACTTTTCCCTCTCAGAACACTCATCGCCTCTAGTTGCCACGTTCTATGTTGATCTCCCTCTATCGATTCATTCACAACCTGAAAAAACCGCAACCAAACTCATCAGGCCAATCGAAGCTCTCGGACTAACTCACAGTTTCACAGATTCAAGCACACTCCCATCAGAGTCGAAAACCAACGAACCTTCGTATCGACTAATTTTCGAACTCAGCGAGTCCTCTCAACTCTTCACGACACTTCTGGCTCTCGTCGAGTAATCATCGTCTACCCCAGTGGGATTCGATATTCAAATACGCAGACAAAATACTGGCCAACATTGGCGATTTCTACTCTTAAAAGCAATTACAACCAGTGAGGTACTCGAACAAGGGGTGTCTCGAGTAATTCACCGACTACTTTGACTTGCTACCTGCGATCAGTTCCAGGAGGTCCGAGTGATTGGTATAGTAGTGTTTTACTCGAACGAGACCGTTTTTGTCTCTCTCACAGATTTGAGGCGATTGAGGACTTCTTCAGCCATGAACGTTGCTTTCATGTTGGGCTCTGGCTCGTTCTCACTGAAGTCCTTGAGTGCTTCATAGATATCTATGAGACGGTCCAGTTCTTCCACAGGAACGTATTCGCCAGTAGCAGGAGTTGAAGGCTTTGTGGCTTGTTCATGGGTCTTACTCTCTACTTCTTCAACTCTCGCAGGTACAGCATCCCTCTCAAGGTTCGCCACTTCTTGAGCCGTTGCCTCTGGTTCAGATTCATTTTCATCTTGACCGACGTATTTGTTGTAACGAGTCTGAATTGCAGCGATAACGGTATCATCGACCATCTCATCGAGTTCTTCATCCGAGAACTCACCATCTTCTACCTGTTTGAATGTCCGGCGGACGTGTTCACCAGACGTGGCAATCAGTTGTTCGCCAATATCTTTGGTACTGATATCCTCTAAGTCAGCGACGTACGCATTCACAGCGCGAGCGCGCTTGGTGGGTGCACTTTTGATAACCTCGAGGGCCTCCTCGTCGGTGAATTCCTCAGATGACACATTGACGACGTCCCTCATTTTTTCCTCTTCTTGACCGAGACCAGCTTCTTCGATGTATTCGAGAATGAGTTCTTGAGTTCGGGTGTTTTGGTAGTCCTCGTACTGCTCGGGGGTGATTTTGGTATTTCTGACGTCCCGCATGATTTGTGCGGCGTACTCGGGAGTAATACCTGCGACAACTGCAACCTCATCAGGGTGTAGTTCTGGTGCGACCTCCATCGTATTCACAACGACCTGCTTCCCATTGGTACCGTACGACGGACGCGGCGGGTACGGATCATCTTTTTTCTGGAAACCTAAGTCAAGCATCTCTACGTCACTCTTGATGCTTGGAGAGAGCTTCTCAAGAGCAGTATTTTGGTCGTCGTGGAAGTGCTCCTCTTGGATTCGGTTGAGGATGTACCGCTGAAGGTCAACATCAAGTGCACTTTGGACCTCGTATTTCGATATCTCGCCTTCACTGAGTGCCTTCATTATCCGACGGGAGTATTCTTTCCCGCAGTTGAGCAAAGGCTTCAGGTCCATGTAATGAAGTGACGGTTCAACTGCTAATGCGTTGATGATTCTAACTTTTTGTGAGTATGAATCGGGGTCGATGTCCGGTTTGGTGATATCTTTTGAAGAGCTCATTATGTTGGGGGTGTGGTGGTGTCATCTTGTTGGTCAAGGCCATCTGAAGGTGAGGCCTGCCACTCAGTAGTCTCTAAAGTAGTCTCAGTATAGACAAAATGCCCTTCCTCAATTGCCATAGGTTGAGGTGTGATTTCATCGAATTCGATGTCGCATCCGTTGAGCCCCACGTGAACCTTATCAAAGCCTGTGGTGTGGGTTCGGATATCGTTTGAACTATTGGACCCATCTACACGATAAAGGCACATCCAAACAAGGTTTATTGGTTGAGTGAATCGTGGCTCACTTGCATGGTTGTAGACCGGGGCTTGTTCACCGGCTGCCGATTTCATCGACATGATTTTTTGATGAATACCGTACGTTGATGCTGGCACTCAGAACATGCGTAGTCTACCGATTTGGAGTAGGATGTCCAAACACTGATAATCGGTGCCATCACACAATTCAGCTCACTAATTGGGACTTAGGTTCTCATAACATATAGTATTCATTGCCAAAAGCCCCTAAAACGAGTTTTTCCAATTGGTGGCTTAAGTCTACCAAAGGAACCCCACACAAGTAACAAACATCACGACGGCACTCTAGTTTAGAGCCTCCTTTTCCGGCGTTGTCCGTTGAAAAACAGATGTGGTTGGCGGAAATTATTACTTTACTGGGTTGTGTGAATCACTCACGGGCGCTCGCGTGACTACCTGCCCACCAATTTGGAAGTAGATAATTCAAGTTTTCAAGGTGTGGATTCTAAACACATCTTGAAGATCGGGGAGTGTTGAAATATAATCAATAGCACATTTCAGCATAGCCGCTGTTTTTGAATTATACACACCACCGTATCCGGAGAGACAGCAATCAATCACTCGGAGTCAATACGGAGGTCCCCATTTGGCGCAAACTCTTAACCAACAAAGTTGCCTGGTGACACAGTTGTTGGTTAATATGGGAAGACAAGGTAGCACGACAAGTTGTTCATCGACCACAAGGAAATCCCACCTCTTGTCCGTGTCATAATGACGGCAATTCATGCCCACGGACAACGAATTCGCGAGTCGGATTCAGTCGGAACACCCCCGGTCTCATTCGACGAGTGGGTGACCAGCGAAGACATCCACGAACTCTTGACCGATCACAACATCCACGATGCGTACCGGAAGGACGTCAAGGAACTCAGTCAGAACCCGCTTGCAATCTCTCGGAAACTCGTGGAATATCCGGGCGTGAAGCATTTCGATATCGATAATTCAGGGCGGAAAACACGTTCAAATTCGGGAACCCGTACCGGAAAGGTGAGAAATTACATATAGAAAAACCAGAAGATATCTTCGAATTACCGTGTGTGGCGAACATCGACGAGCACCTCCACGAAGAAAAACCAGTCCGATACGTGCTGTTCACACTCGCACGACTCCTGTTCAGCCTCGAGAACAACTTCACAATCGACGACCTCGTGTCCCTGTACGAACGGTGGGATTGGCACGACCCAGAGATTACCGAGTACCAGCTCACCTACGAATTCGATAACGGCTCGAATATCATGCCAATCAGTTGTACCAGTGAGAACGAAGATTGGATGAGTTTCTGCGTTGGCTACGACAACTGCCCCTACGACATCTACTCTAGTCTGCCATTGAAAGGCGAGATCTTCGACGACTAATACACCTCACATCTTTCAGCACTTCTAACAATCTCTCCATCTCACTGACGTAGTTTAGCACTCTACTGGAGTGAACCACTTCCAGGATTTTACGAATTGACCTCGTTGATTTGGTGGTTAATTGAACCAGTATTGTCCAACAGATAGCGGCTATCATCGTGGGAAGAACACCCCGATTCATCGAGATAACTAAACATTTCACCTAACAATCAGTGGGCTTTCAATCGTCTGTACAGTGGGATTTCCTTGATGAGAATCCCTTTGATTCCCACCATTTGCTCTTTACTGACCCCTCTCGAGCGCACCCTTCTCAGGCGAAAATATATCCTCATATTCCCCTCGTTTTCCTGTGCCTATTCCGCAATTGAGACGGCCCGAATATCGAGCTGTTTTTTCGTTCTTGCTCTGTTGATTTGGTTCGATTTCGCCGGGGTTGTAACACCCAAAAGAGGGGCCAATTATCAGATTTCGTATGGTAATATTGAGAGGCTCGGATTATTTACGCCAGTCTTGTTCACGAGCATAATATTCTATCCCGAATGAACGTATCAGAATACTAATAACACGTATTCTGAGCATACATTGGTAAAGTCCGATTGTGGTATAAGTAGTATATAAACTCCCTTCGAGATATGCCCATTATCTCAAAATCCAACCCCTCTGGACAATGCGTGTTGAGTTCGGAATCTGCGTGATATTGGGGATAGAAGGTCTGGAAACCTATTGTAAGGCGGAATTGAAAATCTGTCCGAGATACGCGATTTATCTCAAACAACAATTGACACTCATAAACCAAATGCGTACTATTTTATAGGATGGTAAACTTCAATTTTCATTTATATGCTATATAAGCATGGTCCGAGTTATCCCCGATATATCAAATGGAATCTCTCACATTTCCCTCGGACAGCAATTACGGTTTTCACACAGAGCGTGCAGTGCCCCTACCCTTTGAAAACTGGATTGTAAAACACATCCAATGTTAGTCCCCTGACTAGTGCTTATATGTTAATAATTCAGATATCGAGATATCGCCTCAAGTTGGTAAAGTGCAGTTAACCACCCCCTTGACCCCCTTCTCGTTCGAGATAAACCCATTATCTCGATAATAACGGGGTGAAATAGGGGGTAAAACCCGAGTTAACCACCCCCTCTTTTGTCGATGTTGTCCCAAAGAACCCCACTCATTGCATTTTGGTTGTGTGGTGGGTGGGGTTCTTTTGCGGGGGTGGTGGGTGCTGGTGGTGGTTTGTTGTTTTCTCTGTTTTCTGATATGGTGTTTGGGTGTGTGGTGGTCGAGGTGAGGTGGGGAGTGAGCTGGGGTGTGGCCTGGGGTGGTTGGTGGGCCCGTGTATGTTCTCGATCTTGTGTGAGAGCAGGGGGTTTCTTTGGTGGAGTACTGGGGGTGGGTTCGATTGTTTACCCCTGAGTTCTGAGTAGGTTGCTGGGACTCCAGTCGGAGTGACTAGACCGAGTAGCCAGCCGGAGTGGTCAGCCGGAGTGACTAGACCGAGTGGGTAGACCGAGTGGGCAGTCCGAGTGTTGAGTCGGTTTGGGTAGTCGGAGTCGACAGTCCACCTCACCAGTCGGTTTGGGTAGTCGGTCTGAGCAGTCGGTCTGAGCAGTCGGTTTGGGTAGTCGGTTTGGGTAGCCGGTCTGGGTAGTTCGAGTCGATAGCCCATCTCATCAGTTGGAGTTCGGATGCGACCTCGTGAATGAGGGGTGGTACAACAGAGCAGTAGTCCTCGAAAGCCCCTCTCGTGTCGACGCACGCTCAGCGACATATCGACTTCGTCGATAGTGGGCCGCTGAATCGCACGCGACACCTCGAGCCCCTTTCAATCCACCCGGTGGTTGGTGTCGCCATCTCTCGACCTCTATTGTCCCCCGGTGAACGCACTATATCCACGACATGGGGGAATGCACGGAAGAGAGACAGAAATCACTATGACCAACGAGATTGAGAAATTCCAGACCGACCCGAGCGCAGAGAACTACTACGACCGACTTGGTGTTCCACAAGACGCCGACACGCAGACGATTCGCAAAGCAGGGAAACTCGCGTGCAAGAGAACTCACCCTGATTCCGGTGGTCGGTTCTCTGGCTGCAAGGAGTTCACTCGAATCACTGCTGCTCGGGATGCGTTGGAAGATGACGACGAACGCGGACACTACGAGGTATTCCGAGCGAGGTACGGGGCTGCCAAAGGGACGACGATGTACGAACAGTGGGTGCAGCGGGGCCAGCCCCAGACTCCTGAGACCTGGACTGTTAGCGAATCCGAGCCAACTGACGGGTGTCAAGACACCACCACTGCATCAGCTCCTCGTAGCGTGGGCACTGCCCAGGGCGTCACTGTTCCCGATACCGAACCAGTCACAGCACCGTACGGATACGTGACTCGACCGTGCCCCGAATGTGGGAGCGAATGCGAAGCCAGTCAGATTGGGCGTACTCCCATCGATTGGGTCCCATCCGGTGAGTTCGACGCGTACGAGGAGTACCTCTGTTTGGTGTGCCGCCTCGTTTTCATCGCCCACGTCAAGTCCGACTCGACTGTGGAGATGACTCTGCACTCTGGGCCTTACGAAGAACCACGACCCGGTGGCGTTGTTCGTCGAGTCACCTCCCTTGGGCGGGAGTTCCTCGCTCGACTCCTGAACTTGAACGTGCGTCCCGTTCATGGTCTCACCACCGCGTGCTTAATTTGTGTGAACGACTCGCGTGCAGCGAGACCCAGAAGACTACAGGCTATTAGGATGCGAGTGCGGGATCGGTTCCGGAACCACATCCGGTGCTTCGTCTTGGTCTCGTCAATTTCAACTCACCAATCGAGAGTTCAGACATTGCCGTCGGTACGGTGAGTTTGGTTCTTATTGCTGTTAATTTCACTCGTGCGAACATACTTATTTGACCTCTCACTACCCCGGATTGAGAACTCCAAAACACGGGAATCTGCCTTCTCAGTGCGGTCTCAAACCAGATCACGTGTTTCTGTTGAGTGACAACGATATTCAAAAAGTATGAAATCATCATCCACACCCGAAGTTCACAATCAACTCCGAATACACCTCGCGCAGGCGCTGACTCGGAGTGACTCACCCGTCGTCACAGACCACATCAACGCAGCACTAACACTGTGCGATGAATTATTCAATGAGGGGCTACACGAATGCCAAGTATGCGGTCGAATCGGTCTCACAGAACGGATTGCAGTACACACCTGCAAAGAACAAAGTCAAGACCTGTAACGATTCGTGGTTGGCCTTTTGGGTAACGATACTCCTCATCTTGGACGCTAATCTCGTTG
Source organism: Haloferax marinisediminis (assembly GCF_009674585.1). Lineage (NCBI taxonomy): Archaea > Methanobacteriati > Methanobacteriota > Halobacteria > Halobacteriales > Haloferacaceae > Haloferax > Haloferax marinisediminis. The sequence goes on from NZ_WKJP01000006.1 coordinate 67,767, forward strand.
GGTAGAACCGACAGTCAGTTCGAGGGTTTTGCAGATTCTACTTCGTACCCCACAAGTGCTTCGAAGATGTGGTCGTAGAGTGCCAATTCCTCTTCGGGTGAATCAACAGACCGTTTCGAAGTCCCTTCAGTTCGGGCAATTTCTCGGAGGACACACAATCCGAAAGCGAACTCACTTCGGTTGAACACCTGATACAGAGAGACATCAGCTGCGTCTGCAAGTTTGTGTTGCCAGCACCACCGGGTTTGATTCTCTTGGGAGCTCCGCACTGCAACCAGAACGTGCTCAGCTGAGAAGCGGCCTTCGTACACGTTTTCAGGGTCGTCTGCTGGCCAGAATCGAATGGACTCGGGCATCAGTACGGGGACACGCGACGTATCATTATGATCAACCGTTCGTTCAAGCTCAAACACGTCTTCAGCGTCGCCTACTGACTCTTCAGTTGCAACGAGTTTCATGAGTTTTCCTTCGGGCGTTAGTTCGTACTTCACCGTGAGTCGAGAGTTTTTTTCGACGCCAGAGAAATCAGTCACCCAATCTGTTTCTTCCACAATGCCGCGGTATTTCGGTAGCTCAATACTAGCGGGGAGGCTTACCGGTCGTGGTTCAGTATTCGAGTTTTGTGTGGTCTCTTTGTTGAACACGATTACATCAACAGATGATTATTCATTAGGTGTTGCCCGTGCACAGGTTCTCTGAGTCTAAAATAGCCAAAGATGGATCAGGAGCACTCAACAATAACCAATTCAATTTACGTCGTAATGCAGTCACTGCATATCGGACTCAAATCTTTGGGTTGCTCGACTCCCATTCTCACTCTGAGTCATGTGCGCAGCAGCTCCACCCGCTGCCCAGCGTAAATTGCCTCAGGGCACCGCCTTGATTTTTCTGTGGATTCATTCGTGGTCGTTCATTTTATCTAGATATCGATATACAGTATAGGTACGGCAGAACCGAGCACAGTCGCTCTCAAAACGAGAGCACCCGTGCTGGAACCACGAGTGCTCGGGGCTGTCAGCGACAACACCCATGAAATACATAGAGATATCTCTAGAAAAGCGTACTGCACTCAAAACCACCTTTGACGCACTATCAAAGGTACCACAGTGAGCGAAGAAAGCCACAACGTAAGCGCTCTATCCGCTCGTGAAGTCGAGCCAGAACTCGACGCTATCTTCGAGTTGTTTTGTGAGGAACGCCGCCGCCTCATCGTCGGCCTCGTTGCAGTGCATCCCTCAGGACTGACGCTCGATGAGCTCGCGACAATTATCGCGATACTTGAGCCAAAACGTGACCACAACAAGACAGCACACACAAATGACATCCGGCAGAAGCTCAAAAACCATGCCAGCAAGCTCAGTGCTCATGGCATCATTGAGTACGACGATTCAGCAGTGAAACCAGGACCAGCATTCGAGAATATGCACCAGTCAGTCTCAGATATCACGATTGATTGGGTACACGGTCAGTTTGGTGACGAGCAACAGGAGTAACCACTGAACCCACCTAGAACGAGGGTCTCTCGGCGTTCTCAGCCGCTCGGATTTCTTCGGATCGTTCGACTTGCTCAAGCAGATTCTTGTAAGGCACTGGCCCGAACACATTGAGTTGGTCGAACAACTCTCGGGCCTCCTCAGTAAGTCGATAGTATCGATAGGAGTCACCGCGGTTCAGTCCCTCTCGTTGTTTTGACGCTGAGTCAATGAGGCCGCACTCCTCGAGCCTCACTAAGTGTCGACTCAGAGTTGCCTCGGAAATGCCGGGGTTGTAGTATTTGATTTCTTTCCGGCTTGGCGCATCTTTCGGGTGCCCAACGATCGTTCCGATGATGTTCTTCCGGCCCACATGATCAAGTACCCCCATTGTTTTGAAGGGATCCAACTGGTCATGCTCCGTGTGCGAAAATTGGTCGAAAGGATTCATTAGAGTCACGAGGATACCCGTAGCAATAACCATTTTCAAATATGTGAAAATGGTCTGCGCTCGTTGCCCCACCTCTATACCGTTGCCGTCAGTTATCCACGACTGAAGTCGTGGGCTTCCTCCTCGAATTAATGTGACCGCTCCCCCGATTGGAATCCTACTGCGGGATAAACGTGTTCCATACTATCTCGATGCATCAATCTTGATCACGACCTCGGAACCGTGATTTTAGAATCCTTCCCCCCATGTCATTTACATTTTCATAACGAACCCGAGTACGTCCTCCAAATTGAGTTAACTAAGCCGAATCGATACTTCGCAATTCTCAAAGCTATCGTTGCAGGGGATACCACATCAAATGAAATCACAAAGATGGTTGGAATCGACAGAAAACAGATATCGACCTACACTTCTAAATATCAATTGAAATAAGTTCGTCACAAATTATATCAGTGTCAATTGATATTCTGGTTTCAATCGAATGGCGACAGAAGATCAGTCACTTGTAGACACTCATTTTAATTTAGAAGATTCTCCAGACGTTTTGACTCAGATCGGCGGAACGGTCAACAACGACCTATCAAGCCATCTTTTGAGCATTGAAGCAACCCGTCTAGCTATCGCACAGAGCCAACAGGAACTCCAATCGACAAAAGAAATCGCGGACAAAATCCAGCTCCTCGAACATCAGTTGGATGCAGCACACCGTGCATTATTCCAGATGAATGGGCAGGCTCTCTTCGCAGACGAAGTTGGGTTGGGAAAGACCATCGAGGTTGGGATGGTTCTCAAAGAGATGGTGTTCCGAGAGGCACATGAAACATTCCTCATTCTAACCCCCGCACAACTCGCGACGCAGTGGCAAAAGGAGATGCGAGAAAAGTTTGGCTTAGAGTTCGCGTGTAACTATGACGATGGATTCGAGGGTTTCGATGCGTACGACAAGGTAATCGCAAGTATCGATACTGCAAAACGGGACTCGTACGCTGAGGAGATCCACAGACGCAAGTGGGATGCACTAATTATCGACGAAGTACACTACCTTCGAAATCAAGGAACCAACCGATACGACTTCGTCGAAGACATCGAGTATCAGTATGCATTCTTCGCAACGGCAACGCCCGTTCAGAACAACGTCAAAGACCTGTACAACATTGTCAATCTAATCCGACCTGGCTTGTTCGGGACCGAGTCTGAGTTCGAACGGCGATATGTTCCTGAGAAGAATCCGGATGGCGTCCAGAACTCCGCTCAACTGAACAGAGAGCTTCGGTCTGTGATGATCCGGCACAAGCGGGGCGACACAGCAATCGACTTTACAGACCGTCAAGTCCGGACGAAAACTTTCAAACCCAACAAGCAAGAGCGGGCCCTCTACGAGGCGGTCACCAACTACGTCAAGAACTATTACTCGAAACAAGGAGGCCAACACCTCGTCATGCTGATGTTGCAAAAAGAGGTGGTGAGTTCGCCATGGGCTGTGCTCAAGACAGTCGAAAAGTGGCTCGATGGAGAGGGGAAAGCCGTCGTAGGAAAAGAGAGAGAGGAGTTACTTTCTGTTGCAAAACTAGCCCGTGAAATCAGTCGGACAACTAAGCAACAAAAGCTCTTGGAGATTATCCGGAGCGTAAATGACCGGATGGAGACAGGGCGAGCGATCGTATTTACACAATTTCGGGCGACCCAAGACGCGATAATTTCGGCGTTGAATGATGAAGATGGGGAAGAAGACATTCCAATTCACGTTGTGAATGGGTCGCTCTCAAGTGACCAAAAGGACGCCCAGATCCGGCATTTCAGAGACCGTGGTGGGGTGCTCGTGACGACAGACTCGATTAGCGAAGGTCGAAACATCCAATTCTGTAACGTCATCGTGAATTACGACCTCCCATGGAATCCGATGAGTGTCGAACAACGGATAGGCCGGATTGACCGGATTGGGCAGGATCGCGACGTGTACGTGTACAATCTCGCGTTAGAGGGAACAGTCGAAGATTACGTGTTGGACAAGCTCTACGGGAAAATCGACGTTTTCCACCAAACTGTCGGTGGCCTCAAGGAGATCCTCTCCGAGCGCGAGCAGTCCAGTGGACAGTTCGAGCAAGAAGTTCTCCAACAGATGATAAATGCAGGATCGAAACGAGAACTTGAGAACAATTTCGAAGATATGGCAGTCGATCTGAAAAGCGACATGCGCTCGGCAAAGCAGGCACAGCAATTTAACGAACAGGTGTTCGAAGGCTTTGAGACTGGAGGTGGCAAATGAAGTCAGAGGTCGACACGTCGATTTTAAACAGTGTCAATATCAAACGATTCACGAAATCGGTTCTCGAAGAACACGGAGCCTCTCTCGACCGGTCAAACAGCGCAAAGTGGCAGGTCGATTTCCCAGCAGGGCTGTCCCAAGAACTTGACCGACAGCAGGGGACGTTGGTGTTTGACCCTGCAGACAAGACCCTTGGAGAGGGGGATTTACTCGTCCAGCCCGGGACACGCGTGTTTTCTGCACTCCTTGACTTAGTTCAGAAGCCGGCAAGCCTAGGTCGACTCCGACTCACAGAAGACAATCTCCAGATTAACCCACCGGACGTCTTTGAACCATCTAACTTGGGTGTCGATATCACAGAGTTCCAAAAGAACGACTCTGACTTCGCACTCACATTCCACTTCCGAGTCCAATTTGAGACGCCTGCATCCTTCCACAGCGAAGAGATGTTCTCCGTAACAATTGATCCACAGACACAGGCTCGCCTGCCAGACCTCACTGCGAGGCTCACATCACACCTACCACAATTACTCCAGCAAAACAACGAAGGAGAGCGCAGAAGCGTCTCAGAAGCTGCGGTCCAAGAATCATTTAGCAAGGCTCAGCAAGCAGTTATTAATCGATCCCGGCCAATCATCTCTGAGATTCAAACCGAAGCAGATGACAGTGCAACGGAGCGGATTGACGAAATTCGGTCGTGGTACGAACAGCGTCAATCGGAACTCGACGAGCAAATTACGTCCCAAGTCGAAGAGATTCGAAAATGGAACAAAAAGTACCGAAAGGCACGCAAAGACAGCACACGCCGGAAATACATTAACAACAAACGCGAGGCAGAAAGGAATCTGGAACAACTGAAGAAGACGGTCGAAAAAAAGAAGCGGGAACTCGACGAGGAGGAGGCAACTGAAATCGACGAGGTGATAGACCGGAATGAGGTCAAGGTTGACGTCTCCCTCGTTGGTGTGACTGAGATTACGTACGTCCGTGGAACACTCACGCTGGATATTCAATCCAGTCAGGTACAAACCCAAGCTGAAGTCACATACCATCCTGCAACAGACGAGTATCATGGGCTCGACTGTGAAGTCTGCTCGAGAGACCTCACTGAGGGAGTCCTCCCACGATTGTGTTCGAACGGGCACCTGGTCGGTGACCCGTGTTCGAATAGCTGCCGAAACTGCGACTTAGCCTACTGTGATGACTGTGACACAACCGCTACACTCGATAACTGTACGGTCTGCTTGGAAGACGTCTGTCAGAGTTGTGTTGAAGTCTGTCTGACGTGTGAATCGGCCGTGTGCAGTGACCACACAGATATTTGTGATTCCTGTGGACAGGCTACGTGCCATCTGTGTGGTGAAGAATGCACGACCTGTGGCTCGTTCCATTGCGACACCCATCTCGAACTGTGCTCAGAGTGTGACGACTATCACTGTGATACTCACACAGATTCGTGTGCTCAATGCGGGTCAGTCCGGTGTGAAGCACATCTCGAAACTTGCGACACGTGTGGCGACCTCCTCTGTGAAGATCACACTGCATCTTGCGCGACTTGTGACGAGACAGTCTGTGATGACCACGTCGAGTACTGTGAGGTCTGTCTCGCACACTCAGTGGCTGAGCCACGAGGGTTCTGCGACCATCACACAGAGCACTGTTCTGTAGGTGGAGAAGTCCTGTGTGCGACACACAGAGATTCGACAACGCTTGGCTCAGGTCACGTCTGTGAAAACCATCGGGCAGCCTGCAGTACCTGTACAATAGAATATCGCGAAACGAACCTGACGAATGGACAGTGCTCAGCTTGTAATTCACTCGGTGAGGTGGACGAAGACCACATCCCAACGGTGGTCTCGAAAGAATACCGGTCTGTCAAAGCCGGGGCAAACGACGCATACATGGTAATTCTTGGTAAGCAACTTCTCGGCCGGAATAAACTAATCGTGTACGATATCAAAACTGGTGAGGAAGCCCACCGACAGAGTGCAGGACTGCTGAAGCAACTCTTGGGAGGAATCTAATGAGCGATCAAGACACTCTCGAGAAGACGGTAGCCGACACCAATTCACTTGCAGAATTCCTTGAAGCGACAGACGCCCCAACTAAAGACCAGGCAAGCGCGGTTATCAAGCACGTCTGGGGGAGAGATGTGCCACAGAAGCGGGCAGAGGCAATACTCAACAAAGAACGAGAGCGTCTTGCACAATTCGAGAACGTTTCTTTCACACAGAACTCGCGTGCTCCACGTTATATGGATCTGACCGACCTGGAGCTTGTGTCCGGTCATGAATTCGAACACATTCTGGCCGAGGTCCTCAGCCGTATTGAGGGAAGCGCAACCGTCACAAAGGCATCAGGCGATCAGGGTGTCGACGTTGTTTGGTTCCGCGACACGGAGACCATCGGGATCCAAGCAAAGGCATACAATAAGGACAATCCAGTCGGGAATAGTGCTGTCCAAGAAATCTTCACGGGATCAAAAGTCCTTGACCTGGAGTATTCAATTGACAAGTCCGCAGTGGTGACCACTTCGAGATACACGGAGAGTGCAATCGAGGCAGCCGAGAAATCAGGAGTCCGTTTGTATGGCCGGTCGCAACTGTCGCAATGGCTGTCTGAAGCGAAGTTAGATGCAGAAGCGATGGGTGACCTCTTAGACAGGATCCGCTGAAGGCTGCGAAATACCCACTGAGTGTCAACGACGTAGATAATTTGAACAGTTACTCCGCGCGCACTGCTATTTTTTTAAAGCGTCAGGACTGTCTTCGACAGTAATCTCCGGTGCGAAAAACGAGGAATGTTTACGCACGAAGGTTACCTTCTCACGGCGGTTTGAGGAATCTGTGTAGAGGTACCCAATTAACTGATCACGCCCTTCAGACTCAAAGTGTCGGACACGCATGGTCCCGCGGTCAAAATCAACTGGGAGATTGTCATAGCTCTCGGATTGGAATGTACACACAAGCTCTGAATTTGGTGCATCACCTCGAATGATCGATGCAGAATCACTGCGCCAATACTCACTGTCCAGATCAATGTACGCGATTCCCATCTGTGTCCAGCTTTGAGAGATGATCAAATGCGGAGCATTCTCGAGTGCACCAACAAGATCCTCGTCGTATTCCACCCCAGAAGGTTCGGAAGAATCGCGACAGACCGAACCCAGACCCCCTGTAAATCGGGCAATTCCTCACCTTTACTCATCAGAGATAACAAACGCCAGAAGAAGACGTTGTGTCCAGTGTAGAGTAAAGTGAACGCGAGAGTGGCTGTGATCATAATGGTGTTTTCGGCCAGTGCAGCACCAAGCGTGTTCGGAAGGTATCCAGCGAAGGTGGGAACAACGGTCGAATTAAGAACGGGGTTCAATATGAGAGCGAGAAGTAGCGCGAACATCCCCATGTACCCAATGTACAGAAATCGGCCCTCGTCAACTGAATACGTGTGCATCTCAGATTGAATAGACTCACACGCGCTGACTGTAATTAATTTACCCCCTGACAGATCATCGAGACTCCCGAGGGTAACCCATGGACGGAAGATAGATGAGAGAGAAGAGAATTGGTTTACTTTCAGTCTGCGGAACACCTTTTTGTAGCCTTGAGATAATACCTCGGTATGGCTCGAATCACATTGGGAGAATCTCGACCCAGTGAAACTGTGCTATCGGACGCTGGTGAACGAACACTCCACGTCGGACGAGACCGCCCTATTCGAATCAGTTCGGGCCACAGGCTTCTCCACCATGAGGGGAAGTGTTCTCGACCACACGGGCACAACTACGAGATATCGGTCACAGTCACGGGAACCCTAACAGAAGAAGGATGGGTTGTCGACAAGGGAGAGGTCACGAGTATCATCGACGAGTGGGACCACCGCTTCCTTCTGGAGGAGGGAGATCCACTCATTGAGGCATTTGCTCAGTCAGGAGATGATGACGCCGTCGTCGTGCTCGATTATCCTCCGACAGCAGAGGTAATGGCTGTTGTACTCGAAAGACGGTTGCTTGAGTCGCTACCGGACAACATTTCGGACGTCTCCGTAGAAGTTGCCGAGACGAACGAACTCTGTGCTGTCCTCTGACCGTGTCGGTTAATTCAGACGCTAATTCACTTGATTCTCAACCGCAGCACGACGACGGTGCTCTCCCAATCAACGAAATCTTCCACTCACTCCAGGGAGAAGGCAAGCTCGCAGGTATCCCGAGCACGTTTGTCCGTACATCCGGATGTAACCTCAGGTGTTGGTTCTGCGATTCGTATCACACCTCGTGGGAGCCTACTCACGGGTGGTTGAATCTTGACGAGGTTGTGTCGAAAGTAGAGAACTTCGCCTCAAATCACGTCGTCGTCACCGGTGGGGAGCCGATGATACACGAGAACGTTACCGTGCTCCTCTCAGAACTGCGTAATCGAGGGTACCACACTACTGTTGAGACAAACGGCACTGTTTATCTTGATGCTCCCATCAATCTCGTGTCTATCAGCCCGAAGCTTTCCTCATCAACACCAACGAAGGGGCGTCCTCCTGCTGGTGGCGGCGCTGACGTCGGTGTCTGGGAATACCAGCACGAAGAGACAAGACTAGACTATGATGTTTTAGGTTCGCTGGTAGAATCGTACGACTTCCAACTGAAATTCGTCGTGACAAACGAAGCAGACGTCAAGGAAGCTCAGACACTCGTCGGGGAACTCCGTGGAGTGAGTAGCGTTCCGGTCAGAAATGAGGACGTCCTATTGATGCCTGAGGGAATGACCCGCGAGCGGTTGGCCGAGACGCGTGGTTTGACTGCTAAACTGGCACTAGAGTACGGATACCGCTACACCCCACGACTCCACGTAGACCTGTGGGACGACGCACCGGGAACTTAATCATGAACAGAAAAACCAACGGTGAGATCGACCAGCCGAATAGCACCGAAGTCAAGATCGATTGGGAGAAGGCACAAAAGGGGTGAGGCTTCTCCTCGAAGCAATCGGTGCCAACCCAGAGGGAGTGGGCCTCGAAGACACGTGGAAGCGACGCGTCCCTCAGACCTTCGAGACGCTGACCGAGGGGTATCACGAGGAGGAGAAACCAACAATGCGGACGTTCCCAACCAAAGAGTCGTCAGCTGTGGTCAAGACGAGCATCCCCCTCTACAGTCTCTGTGAGCATCACCTTCTTCCCTACCACGGTGTTGCCCATGTAGCCTACATTCCTGACGAGCGAGTGGTCGGCCTTTCGAAACTCTCACGATACGTTCGCTGGCAGTCACGGCGACTCACGGTTCAGGAGTCATTGACCCAGGACATTGCCGTGGGACTCAATGAGGAGGTCGGTGCCGAGGGCGTCATCGTAGAGATAACGGCGACGCACCTCTGTGAGGCGATGCGCGGTGTCGAACGGGAGACTGAAACGACGACTCGAGCCATCGTCGGAAATGTCACCAATGGTGTTGTGCGGCAGTTCGAACGAACAATAGACCGGAGTACACGACAATGAATGAAAGCGAGAAGACGAACACTAACGAAAGAGCAGTCATACTGGTATCTGGAGGGATGGACAGTGCAACAGCGGTGTACGAAGCGATGGAGCGTGGATACGACCCACTATTCCTCCACACGTCCTACGGTCAGCGCACCGAAAACAAAGAGTTCGAATCAGCCCAGCGACTCGCGGAGGTAGTCGGACCGGATGAGTTCCTCCGTGTCGAGACAGAACACCTCAAACACATCGGTGCCTCCTCACTCACCGATGAGAGTATCGAAGTAGCCGATGCCGACATGGAGAGCAAAGACATCCCCAGTTCATACATCCCCTTCAGGAACGCCAACTTATTATCGATGGCAACCTCCTTCGCTGAGTCACAGGATGCTTCGGCTATCTTCATCGGTGCTCACTCTGAGGACTTTTCGGGGTACCCTGATTGTCGACCATCGTTTTTCGAAGCCTTCCAGCAGGTCATCGACGCTGGCACGAAACCCGAGACTGACATTACACTAGAAGCGCCGTTCGTCGAATGGTCGAAGACACAAATTGCCGAGAGAGGTATCGAGCTGGGTGTTCCGTACAATCACACCTGGTCGTGCTACCGGGAAGAGGCTCCCGCCTGTGGCACGTGTGATTCTTGTGCGTTCCGCCTCCAAGCATTCCAACGGATTGGCGTTCGTGACCCAATCGAATACGAGGAACGACCAACATACAGACACTAATCCGTCTGCGCGTACTTCTTGACATTTCTGACTCTACTGAAATATTTGGAGATTGGTTTTCTCGTCGTGTTTCTAGTTAAACGCTTACAGAGGTTTCAACGAGACCACCTGGACATTGGTCAGAGTGACAGTTGAATAAGAAACATGCTTCCGACTCTTAGAAGGCCTCCTCAACAACCTCCGTAGAGATGACATCGTAATCAGCATCCACCGCGTCGTCAAGGAGTCGACTGCAGAGCGCTAAGATTTGGCGAACATTCCCTTGAGATCGTTGGAGAATCACATTCAAACTCTCTTCAGTAAATGGTCGAAGGTCAGTCTCCTCTTCCGCAGATAGACGTTCTAAGGCGAGGTAATCATGAATAAGATTGTATAGATGGTCGCTAGTTAGCGGCTTCAATGTCACCTCTTGACCGATACGTTCGCTGAATGCGTGATATTCGCTCATGACGTCCTGCCACACTTCTGGTGCACAACCAAAGAGTAGGCAAAGTCCAGAGCTATTCTGGTCCATGAGATGTCGGACGCTGTTGAGCGTCGCCTGCTCGTACTTCGGAGAGAGACGTGCGATACTCTCGAACTCGTCTACGAAGACAAACACAGCGGTATACCCGAGGTCAAGGAGCATATTCTTCAATGCAGTAAAAGCCCTGACACCCATGGTATCATCGTCGAGTGCACTGTGAATCTCCATCTCTTTGCGTTGCTCGTACCGAATCCCTTCGGCCGTAAGCCACTGCCACGCATAGAGGTTGGTATCTTCGTATATCATGTGGACAATCGCCCGAGCAAAGTCAGCGAATTTCGTGATGTCGCTTAATTCCCTGATTGCCTCTGGAATGATTTCTGGGAGTAAGACGTCTCCTTCGTCGATGAGTGACCGCATCTCTGCGGCACCTTCTGGTGACTCATCAGTGCATTCTCGAGTGATTGAAGCCAGGTACTCGTACGACAAGTTCTGTAAATGACTGAACCCGAGATCGTAGACGAACTCGTGATAGATATCGAGGAAGCCCTCTCCCGGTTGGGCAACATAGCCTACAATCACGTCGTCGTGGTCACGAAGCAGTGAGCGTGTGTATTTCAGCGTATGCGACTTCCCATTCCCATACTTTCCTGTGACGACGAGGTGCTTCGACTTGCCAGTCGACAGTACCGTCGAAACCGTCGAGCTAATCTTCTCTGAAACATGGCTCTGTCCACAGAATATCTCAGGGTTTTCGGCTGGGACTGGACTATACGGGAAGGGGTTTCCGCTGAGGCCGTATTTTGAGTAATCGCGCTGCTGGTCTGTGATGTTGAAGTTACTGGACATTAGTGTGTCTCTTGTTCAAACGTGATGTCGCGGTCGTGGACCGCGAGGTAGTAGTATTTCTTACCGTACAATTCGACGCCTGCCATGACTCGCTGAGTCGACTGCGAAGTCGTGATTAGCGAGCCTTCGTCAGCGAGTTCAATTTGTTTGATTCCGAGCGTTGCATCCTTCGCGGCCGTGTCCATCGGTGCGCCAGAGAGCTCGATTTTACCAACGTTCTGCTGGCAAAGCTCAAGCACCGCTTCGTCGAAATCTCGTCTCCGACACCCAATTCGTTCGCAGATATTCTCTCGGAGTCGTGGAATCGAGAGGTACCGTTGACGCAAGTTGACCCCCGCTGTTTGTTCGAGGTTGTCATAGGTGTCTAATAGGATGAAGTGAAAGTTGCTCGGGATTTCAGTCTCGTTCGAGAGGTAGTAGTCCCCAGAGAAGGCATTCCGCTGCACACTTCCAAGCCGTTCAGCCCAATCACCAACGATCTCGATACCAGTCTGGTTGAATGAATATGGCGTATACTCCTGTGTCTTCTCAAGGTGTTCTAAGAGTGTGTCGAGGTCAGCATATCCAATTTCTTCAAGCGCTTGGAGGAATGCACCGTAGTGAGGACTTCGGGCAGCGAGAATCGAGCTGACTTTCCTCCAGTTTTCGGCACGGATAGAGTCCAAGAACGACTTTCCGATGCCCGTAGTCGTGTAGACGAACTCGTCACCATCTTCACTCTCTGATAACAGTGAAACCCGTGTCGCTTCGAGGATCGTCTCTCGCGCTCTCCGATGATTTACATCGAGTGCTTCAGCCAGTTCTGCTGTTGACCTGTATTCGTCTTCACATGCGTACGTGAGCTCCACGAGTCGACTCAGCGTAACAGGACGGATAGTCGGTCGCTCATCGCTCATGTGAGCCTCCGAACCTGCTGTTTTGCGGTCTGGTATGCGCGACTCGTCACCTCATTGCCCTGGAACCGAAGGTCTAGGTAATCCTCAATGTTCCGCCCGGATTCAGCAACGTATTGGAATCGGCGTAATTCCGTTGCCAACGCCCAGAGGTTGTGTTGAACGAGAGCAGAGCGATCTTCACGAATGTCGTCCAGTGTTCGAGTACCACAGACTGGGCATGGACACGGGAGTCGCTCCAACTGTTCTATGTCCTGTAATTCTTCTCCACCAAAACCTGGTATCAGGTAATTCCGATTGCCTGCTCCTCGAATGAAAGCGGATGAATCGAAACTATCGACGCCGAGATAGAGAAGAAGTGGTTGATAGACGAGACCACCAAGCCCGTACACGTGGAGGTGTTTGTCGGTGGCGGTTCGCGCTGATAATATCAGTTTTGTTACTTTTTTGTAATCTGACCGTATTGGAACCATGCTCCCGAGGGCATAGCCATCGAAATCACCGAACTTCTCTAGATGAGCGATGCAATTGCGAACGGTCTCCGGATCGTACCCGTGAACACTCGCGAATAACAACGCCTCGCCAGAGTGCTGGTCACTTGCTTCGAGCGCATATTCGATACTTTGGTTGACACGGCGCTGGTTTTCTGCCGCACGTTTTTCTCGTGAAAGTGGGACATCAACCGTACCGTAAATGTCCGCATCGAGTTGACGTTGTGCCTCAAGTGTTTTTTTGGGGGTAGTGTCGACTTCACCTGAACTGAAGTCGAATCCACCGCTATCCGCAAACACGATTGTATCTTCAGGAACGCCCATCTCCTCGCGGAGTGTAACACCGTTCAGTAACCGATCCCACATCGGTGTGCGATTACGAATTGCCCGTGTATTGATCATCGCCACCGGTAAATCCGGTATGGACCCCACATACGATGGTGTGTTGTCACTTGACCGTTTCCCGATATTCCGGACCGGGAAAAAGACAGGTGTGTTTAGTTTCCCGTGAGGGAGGTCAATTGTCCGACGTCTGTATAGCATACCTCCCGCCCGTGTAGGCTGTTAACATACTTAGAAAATGTCCACGAAAAGTCAGAAGGTGAAAGAAAAAAGACTGTACGTTAATTAATACTGTTTGAGCTCAACTTGTGTCGGGTCTTCATCGACTTCCCGACATAGTGTTTCGATAAGTCCGGGGTTTAGTAGTTCAATATTCTCGACACGTCGTGCGAAGTTTTTGAGGTAAACTCCCTTCAAGCCGACGACGATTGTACCATGGTTTTTGGCGTCATCAGTCCGGGCGGGGACAGACACGATATTGTCGAATTGTTCGTCGACAATCTCCCGATTGAACACGACGCCAATCTGGTCTGCACGGATTCGCTGTATCATCGAGTCGATATCGATGCTGTTGTAGTAGTCCTTCCCCAGCGTGAAGAACACGACATCGAAGTTGCCTTCGTCGAAGACTTTTTCGAGATCTGACCGGATATGCAGTTTCGAGGAACGGTCACGGATTTCGGCAACCTTCATCGAACTGAACGTCACTTCGTACGGTGGTAGCGGTTCGTTCTCTGGAACTAATCCGAAGCCAGCGCTGATGAAGTAGCGTGATACTTGGTGGCCGCCATCTCTCAGTTTTCTGACTGCTTCGCGGACGTAGTTCTGTTGACGGCCAGTATACAGGTCAGATGCTGCGATACCGGGAACATTCTCCCTATCTAACAGTTCCTCTCGCGAGAATTTGAGCGTCTCCTCTGCGTCGAATACGGGCGCCCCATCCGGGAACTCCTTACTGCCCGAACACTGGTCGACAACGAGGATGTTGAGTCCGTCAGCAGGATTCGCCTCGGGAGCGTGCGGGATGAAATCGTCACCAACGACGTAATCCTCGCCACACGCTTCGAGGACGTCTCTGCGGAGCACAGCAGAATCGGAAAACGTGTGTAGCTCGCAGTTGGAGGATTCGACTCCCTCGGCGAGTGCAGGGTCTACGTCACCGTCTGGTGTGACGAGGAAGAGGTGTTGGTACCGCTTCGACTGCTCTCCCAGATTGTCTGCCGTTCGAGTTGTCGAAAACGAGACACTGGAGTTGGTCTCCTCCCACCACTCAGTGACGCCACTAGCGTCGAAGACACCGATTTCGGCTACAGGGAGATCGTGGACCTGTTGCCAGAATTCGGGTTCTTCGCTTCGGAGGTACTCCTCGATAGTGTCGTAATTGCTGAGGCCTGCCGAACCTCGAACCGCGATGAGAATTTTCGGAATCGCGTCGTCGAACTCGTCGTAGAAGCGACGTGTGTTGTGGAATCCACGACGCCGGTTTCGGTCATTTCCTCGGAAGATACAGACCTCGATTCCGTGCTCCTCACAGATCGGGCATTCGCATTTTTCCCACGGGCGGTTAGCGAGCGTCCGCTGATAGTCCTCTAACAGATCGTCATCACCAATCCAGGTGGCATAGTCCTCGACGACAGCCCAAATCTCGTCGTATGGCGTCGAGTCTGCTCCGTCGATGATCGCGGGCGTTCGCGGGAAAGTCGCAAACTCATCTTCAGCAGTGTTCAGCAGGTCTTCGTACTCAGAGAACGGGAGTGGGTCTTCTGAGCTGTCCTTCCGCAGGAGTTTGACGATCTTCCCTCGTAGGGCATCGCTGAAACTGGCCTGCAGTTCGCGAGCGTATTCGAAGTCATCTCGAAGGGTTGCTTCGATGTCCTGGAGAAGCGACTGGTCGTACCGACTGTCGTGGCGGTGTTCACGGAGGTACTCCCGGGTTTTCGGGAGGACAGTAGCAGCCAGCTCATGCCATTCGTGGACCGCGTCCGTAAGAGACCCCTCAGCGTCGTACGCTCGCAACGCAACGAGCGTTTCTCTCCCACGTAGCGACTTCTGAACGGACTCGTCTAACGAATCACGATTCGAGGGGTACCGAACACGAATTGCATCGTAGCGTTCGTCGTGGTCGAGCCGATAGTTGTCGCCGCCAGTCCACGCGGAACGGAGCATACTCGCACTGTCGAAACTCGTCATTCCCGAGCGGCCAACAGTATCGAATCCCTCCGTCTTCGCAAACCCGAAGACGTGTGTATCGATACGTCGGGTGTGTTCGCGTTCGAACTCCTTGACGGATTTCCCGACGTTTTTGACGATCTTTCGGACGTCGTGGATTGGACTGCCCGCGACACCACCGATTCCCACGTAGTCGTATCCGATTCCGAGGACGTACTCGAGGGCTTCGACGTAGGATTCTGGGTCCCAACCCTGGATAGCGACCATCAAGCGGAACGAATAGTCGCCCGCGTGGTACTGCTCGTACATCTCCTGGGCGTTGTCGAGCGTGAGTTCGTACCGGAATGCCGCATCGTCAGCACGATAAACTGCACGCGAATCCTCTGCTAACTCAGTGAGGACAGCATCCACGTCGCCCTCGAAATCAGACCGCGTAAATGGTGTAACAGCAGCATCTGTGCGAATGCTTGGTTCGTACTCATCGACGTAGCTCGGCCACTCATCGGGCCACTCATCGATCATCAAATCGACGACATCGGTTATGCTGTCTGGGATGTCAGACTTCGAAAACCCGCCACCGAAAGCGCGTTTGTCGAGATAGAGACGCCCCTTGTCTTTTCCAGACCCTAAGACAAGATGGTCGATAGTGACACCAACAGAGACCTTCAGGTCTTCATAGAAATCCAGCATCTCTGCATTGTCGTAAGGGGGAAACGGGAGCGATTTGTACCCCCACGCGCCGCAGTCACTGATTGTCGGGAGCCATTCCGGGATAGAGAGAACAGGGTCATCGTAGACACCGTGCTTGCGCAATCGTTGAGATTTCCGGATCGAGCTTTCGACTTGTTCGCGCGAAATCAGTACCCCATCGATGGGAGTGGTATCGTGTTCAAAAATATCCCAGATGTAGCTGAGCTCACGCTCCTGACGGTCGACAGTAGAGAGTTCGTCGTGTTCGAAATCATAGCCAGCATCGACAGCATCGTCCCATTCTGGAACGTAGAATCGCACAGGTTAGATCACCTACTTAGTCATAATTCCATCTCACCTTATGTATGTCTCTTTCTCTGTGTCGGAACGGCATATGAACGGGAATATCTGAGGAATATGATAATGCTCTATAAAGAATAATGGTGAGGCCATGTCGACACCAACCCGAGAGTAAAAACTACACTTCGAACCGCCGAGTGAGTCATTCGCTGACTCCCGTCGCAGAAGTTGGACGGGCAATAAGAGCTTGCTCTGTGTGCCGAGCCATGAGCATCAATGTTCGTTGACGACTTATCATCTGGTCGCTCGACAAGTCCACGACTGGACGTTGGTTGCCGTTAACGGGCGGTCGAGAGACCATACTTGCCGTGAATGAGGAATTTTCTCCGAAGAGTCTAATCTAAAAACCGTTGGAAATTTGCTGTAATGACGGTCTCTTGTCTCTTCGCCTCTGTCTCGACAATTTCCCTGTAATTGATCTCTTCGTCCTCATTATCGTCTTCATCTTCTCCACCATACTCATTATCCAGAAGTTGTATAGATGTAGCAACTTGCTCCAGAATCTCTATCTTCCGCTCTGTCACGCCCTCGTAGGTCCATCGCCGGTTGTAGTCATCAGCCACGTTCGCCAATTCCTCCATTCTCGACTCAACCGATTCCACGAACTCCTCATAGCTAGATACAGAGTCAAATCCAAGTTCGGTGACTGTGCTTCCGTACGTGTCCTCACCGACCTCCTCAAGAGTCTCTGCTAGCCGCATGTATTCATCTAGCTCAGAGAATTCCGGCGTGTCGATATACTGGTTGTAGAGACTCTCGTTCACCGACAGTTCGTCGAAACCGTCCGTTTTATCGTATGCGTACGCTTTCTTTGCGAAGGGCAAGTTCCCGATCGATTGGTTTTCGGTGAAACGTAGGAGAGTCAGATTTCCCAGGCTGTGTATGTACTTCTCTGCGAGTTCCCCAAGGTGGTCATCGGCCTCTTGATCGATGAGTCCTTCAACGACTCCCTGAAGGGTGTAGTCACCATCATCTCGTTGGGGAGCGTTCTCTGTACAAAAGAACCACCGGTACCAATCGTACTTGTCCCCATGGTTCTCAAGGAGCGGAGACTGAGGAAAGATATGCTCGATATGGACCACTTCATCATCTTCATTGAGGGTCTTCAACACCATCTCATCGTCACCAACCATAGCTTCAGAGACTAACTTCCTGAGTAGTTGCTTGCCCATGTCAGGCCGCCAGTCACTCTCGCATAGTAGTTTGACGAGAGGTTCACCGAACAACTGACTGTTCTCGCTACGTGCTTCTCTGACTAACTGTTGCTTTACCTCCTCTGAGAAGCCGTTATCGGTGAACTCACCCACTGCTGCCGCGTACGAGTTGTCCTTAACATGAACATCTCGACTCACGTAAAGCCGGACAGTCATGGACTCCACAGTCCGGAGTAATTCGAGTAGGTCACCCTGGCGATCCATGTGGTGCTCACATACATCGTGATACGCTGCGAGAACCAATGGTTGCCAAACACTGGTGTTCGCCTTAGACAAGCGTATCAGGATGCGGTTACACTCCGACTCAGTGTCCTGGTCTCCCTCCTCGCCGAGGTCGATTCCGTAGTTCTCGGGATCCACGAGGTGGTGATAGTAGACAGCATACTCCTGCAGGTCTTCAATTAGTTCCTTCGCATCGTCAATGTTACTCAGATGTGTCGATAGTCTTCGAGAGTCGTCCTCAGTCTCTTCGAGGGTGAACGCCTCTAATAGGTGGTCGCCGATATCTCCCCGGGCATTGATACCGTCCTCCGTCACGACGAAATATGTCTTGAGGAAGTCGAGTATTCTTCTATGATCGGTGTCGAACTCGTCCACCACAGATTCCCAACGACGAGTGTACTCGTCATACTCGCGCTCCGATGCATCGCGTCGGAGTCTACCGATGATTCGTGTCCTGATGATGTCAGTCTGCTTGAGTTCGACTCCACGATTGTTGAGGACTTCAAAAATCTTCATCAGAAGTTGGGGCTGGTTATCATCCACCTCGAAGTAGCCAACATAGAAGCATTGCAGAATGAATTCTTTCAGGTTTACCAGAAAGAGGTACTGCTTCTCAGGGTTTGGACGGTTCTCGAGTTCCCCGTCGATACGCTTCGAGAAAAATCTGTATGCCTTTCTAATTTGATTATTGGAATTTTTGAATTTGACCTTACCATTTATCAGAATCTCTTTTTGCAGGTCCGTGAAATCGGATGCGTCGTCCTTACCAGACGGCATACCTGCATGTGACTTCATCAGGTTCGGCCTAGACCCATCTGTCTCCTCGTACAGACTGTCATCAGCTATTGCATCGAGGTAAGCGTCGTGCTCAAGATCGAATTCATCCAGGAACGTCTTGATACGAATAGCATTGTTCTTGGTATTGTTGCTCACCCCTTCGTTCTGGATAATATACCGAATGAGGGCCTCCTCACCCCTCATCAGGGCAGAGAAGAACTCGCGGTTGTGTTGATCAAGTTCTAGAGACGGACCTAATGTCGGGTCTCCGTTGGTGTAGATGAGCGATTGTGTTTTGCCTACGTGACCGGAGTACTGACTGATGAACCTACTCCCGCAATCGGGAAGGTTCTCGACGAGATGGTCGGCGATTATTTTGAAGAGAACGGAGAGGGTCGTCACTCGCTGTTGACCATCGATGACGTCGAAGACATGACCATCACGGTTGATATCCTTACGATCGGAGAAGAACATCGAACCAAAAAACACGTCTGAACCCCGTCGTGATACACTCCGTCCGTTTGACTCGAGGAGAGGGATAATCTCGGCCCAGAATTCATCCCATTGCTCCGTGTCCCATTCATATCCACGTTGATAGTCTGGGATGTGGAACTCTTTGTGGAAAAATTCGTTGAGTGGAACCCTGTCGATTTCAATATGATCTCGAACCCGGGTGCGGATCAAGTCGGTATAGACTATTTCGTTTTGACCGGCCTCCCCCTCGAAACGAAGAAGTTTGTTCCCTAGAACATCCTCTATACTCATAGTGTCATGTGTGCTAGATACCACAATAATACTTGCCTAGAGTAAGAGAATCAACCCTACCTATCGAATGTGAACGATACCGACGCATTGGCTCATTCAAAACGGGTATGGCAATGGTCTGGTCCTCTCACTTATCCCGCTGGACCGGTCACAAAGTGTTGACGCAGTTAAATCAAATAGTCTTAGAAGTCGCTGTGTTGGCCCAGTTGTTGGGGAAAGTCATAGATGTACTCAATTTCAATAGAGTCGGTTCAATCTATTCAACCGAATCATTTCTACTGGTCCAATAGTTCAACAATCTCTTCCTCGAGACACAAGGTAGCCAAATGGCTCACCGCGTCAGTCGGGTCGGGGCCTGCTAATTCATCGAACGGGACAGGCGATTCGAACTGCGTCGCAATGCTCCACGGACAGAGGTCGAAGTCTGCCCTAATGGCAGTTGCAGCCTCATAGGTGTCGTACTTCTCAGCAACTGACCGGTAGTCTTCGAGGTGCTCGCTTACGAAATCGCGAACCTCCGCTGCAGACTCAAAATGAATCGTTCCGGATTGATGTCCGCTCATGTTTCAACTCGATGGTTGTTCAAGACTTGAACCTTCGGTAGCGACTCCGATTACATCACCCAACTCGTTCAATGTATCTCGGTGAGCTCGAATCGTTGCCACGGACACGTTCGCCGCTCGACTGTCCTCCGACTGTGTGAGACAACATTCTGTGTCACTGCTCGGGTCGATTTGATACTCGTCGATGACGAGTCCACACTCCTCACAAAGGGTTTCGACCATGTTCGTGCTCACATAGCCGCCGCAATCTGGACAGGCTTGTTCGTGTTAACCGGTACATCTTCGTCGAAGCCAGTTTCGTAGATATCTCTCGTCGCCATTGGTCATTTGCAAGGCACTCGTAGTGCACCCCGCACCCTTCAGGGAGAATAAAATACTGCCGTTGTTTCGTTACTGTTCACTCGATTCGACAATGGGCTTACTCGGGGAGCTCACGTCGTCCACTATCAACGCACGCCCAACACGGGAAGTAGTCGTCAAGAACATCACAGTCGCAATCATCAGGTGTTGCATCGTCTTCCACCCCGGTTTCGGGTTGTTCGTCGGTTACCGCACCGCCGTCTGCAACCATCTGCATTTGCTCAACGGCATCAAGAATGGAACGCCGAATTGCGACAGCAATCCGGTGTTTGCACGGGCCAGTGTATCTCTGGTCAGCAGGGCACCCACACGACGTCGGTACGCCGTCGATCATTCGTACGTTGTATTGTACGTTGTATTCATGATTCTCAGGTTCGGCGTGGCTCGCATTGCGGACTAGAACGTCGCCGTCGAATAACGAGAATTCGAATGCCTCGTATTGGGCCCGTTTCAGAACACGCTTGGTTGGGTCAAGTCTTGCTAGTAGGGATTCGGACATGATATTTTTCGAAGCGCCCAGATGAGAGCGCCTCGCCCATCGAGGCGCTAGTAAATCAACAAGTCACTCGTAGCTATCGTAGACCTCTACCAGAATCCATGGTCATACTCAAGCCACCAAGGATGTTCCATCGGGTCATATTCTTCCAGCGAGCCTGGATGAGCAGTTGTCCGCGGCATGAGAACTCCCAAATGCTTGAGTTGGTGCGTGAAATTATGGACGACGTTTTGTCGGATGAGTGATTTCCAGACGTCCTCGTCCTGGTATATTTGAGCTCTGTCTTCTGATTCAAGATAGCGGATGGCTTGTGATTGCTTGCCTGGACGGCAAAGCAGATTTAAAAAGGCGTTAGGATATCGGGTGACAAGTCGCTCAAGAACATCCGGTAGGACGACGTGTGCTTGATTGAATGAGCCGATTGCTTCGTACAACAGTTCGAAATCAGGATGACGGCGGAAAAGATCCCGAATGAAGAGTGCGACCGTTGGGTGTGACTCACAGAGCGCGCCACCTTGCGGAATGCGGTCTTTGAGCGAGTCAAGGTTTTGAAGTGTGACTATATCTTTGCCTCCTAAGAAGGTCACAGCAATTTTTCCACGGTCCGTCAACGAGTGATCGTTACGATTGAGTAATCCAAGCTCGATCGCTCCAGAAACTGATGCCCCGCCTTCGTGGAAATCGTACTTACGCTCGTCTGCGAGTTCGTCGACGATATCCGCCTTATCTGCCGTTTTGAGTTCGTCCATTACAAGGACCGGGGCGAGATAGTTCAGCGGTTGAGACAACTGCAGTCCAGAGATATTCCCGTTAGTGACGTTGCCCTCGAAATAAGATTTGAGACGTGTCTCGACATCATATAGCGACTCTTTGATTTGGGCATCGGGATCATACTGGCTAACTTCCCCCGCTGGGTTGACCCCTAAAAACCCAATTACACCATTATCCTTCGAGAGGTGGTTGAGTTCTGTCGCTGGTGCAGCGAGATACGAGTAGTGAGCACCGTCTCGATAAATCGTCGCTTGGCCCAGGCCTGTGTCAATATCTTCGGCTCCTTTGACCTCAACGGCAAACACATGTCCGCTAGGTGTCCGTCCGAGGATATCTGGATATCTGCCATCGATTGTAATTCGGTGACTTTGGTACTCTCTAAGAACTGCCTCATATCGGTCTTCATGTGCGTCTGGAATGTGAACGAAGAACGAGTACGACTGGGAGTTGAGGTAGGATACAACGTGTTCGAATACCTCGGGCTCCGTCATCGGTGTATCCATTGCTACTGCTGACACCTCAGTGATGGGTCAAGAATCCGTCGACACACAGACTCCTGTAGTTGGTGTATCAGGCTATAACATGCGTTCGAACAACCGGATCGGATTCGTTGAAGTGGTCTGGTCGTTTGAATGTGGTCGATGACAAACAAATTCGCGGCACAAACGTAATAACGGCCTCCTTGCTTCACGGAATAGTTTTCATGTGATATTGATTCAGTTCCTCAGGGGTCACAAACTTATTTGTACCAATAGCATCCGTACGACATATGCAAGACGATAGGGATATCAAACCAACTATTCTGGAGGTCGACATATATCCGACAAGCCCGGAAGAACAGGAAGAGAGACAATTTAATTGTGTGAGGAATCTTCTCGCAGACTACGGGTTCTCAATCGCGGATATCTCCACTGAGCAGGATAGCAACCCTGTTTTGACTGATGCATTCACTACCTTAGATAGTAATATCGAGTCTGTTGAACAAATTGTAAAAACGTTAGAGGAGTGGTATCCGGGACATGAAGTCTCGTACTCCCGGATATATTCAGACCTCTATCGTGAGACAGCAATTTTCCCAGAAACGCAACTGATCGCGGTAGAGTATGTCAAAGGTGGAGCAACAGACTATCAGGCGATGACGGAGTACACAGAGTGATGGAGTTGAGTCTATTCTGGATATAGGTGAATACTCAGACATCCTGCTGACTACACCCTCTGAATGTTGCACGCGGCTACTGACAGTGACTGGGGAGGTCTCTGTGGGCGTGCTGAATACAGGGCGCGTAGTCGTCAAGACCACATCTGAAACCTCAGTTGACGGGCTCCTTTGTGTCCAAGATAGCAGAAAGCTATACATTGAATCTCCCCCCACGGTCCAGATACAATGATACCCCCAAGCCCGGAACGTTCCAAGACGCAGCCCGCCACGCCGAGGCCGTGGCTGATCACGGCATAGGCACAAGCCACCCCAAGGCGCTTGTAAAGATGCGAAATGCGCTCATCCGTCTGGAGAACGTGGCTAAAGAAGCACGAAAACAAGTGGTTGAGCCTGCATTAGATGACGAGATGGACGTCGGAGACAACGTTGCCGGCGTGCAAAGGCTGGAGGGCGAGCGCCCCACCGTGACGGACAACGTGGCCGCCCTGGAGATGCTCGAGGACGCTGGCGCGGATCCGGCAGAGGTAGTGAGGATCAACCCAAGGCAATTCGTCGACGCCGTCGATGGAACCGGTGTTGACCCATCGGAAGTCATCGACCGCGAGAAGTACACATTTTACCGCCGGAGCGAGTGAGTGAGCGGGTTGCCCAAGGAGAGCCCGGAGTTCCGCGCGTATCGCGAGCGAAATCACGAGAGAGCGAAACTCTCCCAAGGGACTGACGCATGTAATCGAGTTCCACTAGAAAGAGATCAATTGTAGAAAATGGTCTGTAGGAACTCCTAACTAATGGGTTTCATTTCTGCTCGCGTGAAACCAACAACAACTGCTTGCTGAATATACCCTCTAAGTTCAGCACTCCGATTCTGACAACGTTCAGAGGGGAGGGGGTATCTGTGAGCGTGCTGAACTCAGGGCGCGAGACTGAAACCCGTGTGGGTCAATAACTATAGATAACCAATGGTAAATCAGAGTTGATGAAGGCACTCATCCATAATGACCGTGGAAAGACGCGGGAATATACCGATGTAGTGAAAATCGTGAGAGATAGCGACTCGCTACGTGTAACTCGAAACGATGGAGAAAACAAAGAGCAATTCGAAATTCCAGAAGGTCTGATTGTTGAGGTGGTTGCTGAATAGAGGGCGCGTATCGCCTACAGTTTGGGACTCAGAACTGGTGTAGCTGTATTACTTGATTCGAATGCATTCAAAATAATCTATCGCAACATGATTGCCGAGTGTCCCATCTTCAAGTTCCACTGATTTCGAAGAGAATTCTGCTTTGAATTTTTGTAACATGTCCTGTACCAGCGCCAAGTTTTCATCATTGTATTCAAACCCATGGGATTGGAATTCTATACCCTCGTCGGAAGGTTTGTGCGAATATTGAATCGGGAAATCGTTCTCTTCCATCAGTCGTTTCATTTTCTCCTCGTCCTTATCATCATAACCAGTAATCCACACATGAAGTCGGGTTGTTGGTTCGGGCATGGGTCGTGATACCCCTCCTTGCGTCTATAATCTAATGGTCAGGAGTTTAGCGTGCTGAATTCACTCTCTATATTCAGCACGTTACTCCTGTCAAGCTCTGTAATTTTCAACAGAGTCAATTTAGTCAAACTGCCTCCACGAGGCCTGAGGCGATCTAAGTGCCCAAGTTTCAGTTTGTGGGTCTAGCTTTTCTTGACTATCAACACCGTACTCCGTGAGGATTCCAGCATTCACGAGGAAGGCCTTGTACTGGAATATTGTATTCGTATGGTAAATCGACTTTTTCTCAAATACCGACGGACGAATGTTCCCATCTGAATCAAATACTTCACCGTCAGAAAACTCAGTGCTCATCTTTCGTTGATTGACAAAGAGTTCAACAGCGAGGTCGGGACTCCTAGATGCCAGTTCCTTTGCAACGAGTTCCAGTGATGGTTCTGTTTCGGTATTTTCCATCAAATCATTGATCACGTCGATGAGTTCTCTCGTACCCGGGTACTCGAGAACAACCCACCGCGCCATGAGTCCCAGTATCGGTTCCATTTGGATCAGGGGCTTCGCCTTCCGTCGGAGTCGTTGAACTACTTCAAGAACTTCGTTGAGACCTCCATATGCGTCGATCAGCGCGTGAACGACAGTTTGTCCGAGCGGAGTGAGTTTTTCGCCGTCTACACCGTCCACAATAAGCCCCAGAGAACGTGCGTCTCGTCGACAGTCAGCTACAGACGAAATCACGTACTCTTCACAGAGAGCACCTGTCTCGCCATCTGCTGCTACACAAACCGCATACCCGAGTGGGTTCTTTGGGCTATTCTTCGTTAATTTGGTCAGTTCGGGTGTCCCAATTTGAGCATTGTACCGAATACGGTCACCAATCGGAACTGCCGCTGCTGCAGCGATCCGAGGCGTTTCCTCTACGGTTACAGTACCATCAGATTCGACACCGAGTAACCCAACGTTGAGATCACTCGCTAACTGTTTGTGCCACCGTTCGATGTCGGATTTGGGTACGGCAGCAATAGATATATTTACCTCTTCGAAATGGCGGTGGGCCTGAGAGATCGCCTCTGAAACTGCCGCTGAATTGCTTGTCTTTCCCTTGGCTTCGATCGCAGCAAGTGGGGGAGACATGAGGTTGACATCTCCAACCGTATGATAGCTCGATTCTTTCGGGAGCGCCACTAACATGTCGGGTTCGCCAGTCGAAAGCCGAATCGGGGCCATCGGTTCGAGACGTTCTCGAACGTCGGCGGGGACGGGTGCCGAACCCCAATCAGTTACTGCGAACTGAGTGTCGACAACTGCATGGCCTTCAGTCGATTCCGTCGGCAAAAGATACTCCTTTGAATGTATCAAGACGACAGGTTCGATTAGCGGCAACAAGTGAGAGGACATTTTCTATAGAAGTGTATCGTGTCTAATAGGTGTGCCGAGAACTTGCCCCTGGCGCACCGGAAAGGTGCGAGCAAAGTGAGATGAGACGGTAAGGATCAACTCATCGCAAACAGCGGGCAAACGTGAGTCGTGAGAACGAAGGACACAGAGAGGGATGTCGTCTATACAGAGTAGACACAGTTGCTAGAGTGTTAGCGGGGAAGTCGAGTGTTCAGACGTCGTTTCGAGAGACAACACACCTGGGACCACATAACTGACTTCGAGCACAGGTTAGCTATTTTAACGACGATTTGAGATGGTGCCGTTGGTAGCTCAAGCCTGAAGAACTGGCTGAAAATAGACCCACAGACGGCGAAAGTGCTGATTTCTTATAGCCGATTGGAGCTGTCGAGCCTCCACATACCACCGTACAACCATCAGTATCTTCTTCAATCTGTTTGTGGAGGTGCCCCAGTGCGAGCACATCAAAGTTGACACCACAGTACTCGCGTGCCCACCGAAGTACGTCATTGACAGTACCAATTGCGCGGTCTGATAGAGAATACGGCTGAACAGACTGATGTAAAGTTAAAATCGAATATTGATTATTAGACGGGCTACCTTTCAATAGTGCTGCTTCCCACTCAGATTGCCTAGTGAAATCAACCCCATAGAGGTCTAGATGTTTTCCGACCTTGGTAGGGGTAGTAGACAGGTGGGTTGCAAGCCCGTCCCGTTCGTATGTTTTCAGTATCTCTGTCCCCTCTTTACGCTCATGGTTGCCCAGAATGTAATAAAATGGGATGTTTGCTGATCGTAAATACGAAAGCTGTTTGCGACACGTCGAAGAAAGTGACTCAGAGATACCATGGCGATCGTTATGAAACAAATCACCCGAATGAAAGACAGCATCAACGTCCTTCGCTACTGCGAACTCGATAGCTCGTTTGAAACCTGGAACACAATCAACTGTGCGTTTGTACCGTTTTGATCCCGCATTGGTTTTCCCCAGGTGAGAGTCAGTCATCTGGAGCACTACCGTGTCGTCAGATGCTGTTTGAGAGCCCGTTTTGTTTTTGTAATCGACGGCACCACGATATCCTATGCGGTTCCAGTCGTGTCGTTTGTCGCGTTTCCCGCTTACGTGTGCAGCAACAGAGGAGATTTCTCCCGTATAGTTACACTTACTGACCGGACACCGAACGTGACCTCGAGGAAGGTCCCTCTCTGAAGAATTCTGCACCCGCTTGAAGTGATTTGCACCATCGTAACCGAGCCGAGACCAGCTATGCTGTGTGTCTCTTTTACCACTAATATGCCCTGCAACCGAAGCTACTGGGCCGCGATAATCACAGCCGGCTACTGGACAGTTCATCTGAAAAATATCTTATCTTCGGTTAATATAAATGACTTCTCCGTTCCCCTTATTTGATTGAAATACAAGAGTAACATGACAGGTTTTGCTAGAATTGGGGTGCCACTTTCGAATGGCGAAGAGTGGAGAGGTTGGCTGAGCCGGCAGTTTGATTTAAGAACGGAGAAAATACTGTGTCGTGTCAGAGAGCCTAAAGCAACGCCTCGCCGAATTCAAAAATCGGCTCAACCGTCTCCCAGAGGCCGAAGAGACCCCTCGTACGACACTTCAGATCCTCGGTCGGAGCCGAATAGAACAAGACTGGCAACGACTTCTATTTTACTTTCTCTCGCCTGACGAGGCACATGGACTCGAATCCGCCCTTTTAGAACATCTCATGACGGCACTTTCCGAAAGAGAGGGCCTGGATTTTGCGTTCTCCCGTTTTGACCTGGACAACACGCATGTCGAGCTCGAAGTTGTTACCTCCAATGGTCGACGGCCTGATGCTGTATTCTGGTCGAGTGAAGATTGGTTTCTTTGTTGGGAACTGAAAGTCACAGCCGCGGAGGGCACAGACCAAACGCCAGATTATGTCGCCGCTGATTCGTTCCCGAGTATTGACCTCCACAAAGACAATGTACCCTGCAGTGGCCATCGGTATCTCTACCTCGCTCCGGAAGGGTCACCTCCACCGAAAGCAGACGAGTTCCACCAAGTCTCGTGGGAGTGGGTTAGTTCGGAACTCCAATCGTTCCTTTCGAAGAGCCACGGCAGATATCCAGCACAAACGACAGCGCAACTCAACGACTTCATCAGCACAATCCAGACCGAACTTACGATGACTGAATACCGAGAAAACCAACAAGAGAAAGCGAACTTGTACTTCGATTACTATGACGAAATCAAAGAAGCCCAGGCGGCTTTCGATAAGCAATGGGACGCGTTTGCAGAGGATTGGGCAGTACAACTGGCACAACTCTTCGATGAGTCAGGGACTGGTGAAACCTCGACGAACTCTGATAACGACGTCATACTCACATTCGATGGTAATCGTGACCAGTGGATATTCCGACAGGGCTATCCAGACTGGGCGGGGATAACCAAGGAACGTTGGTGGCGAAACAAGGCAGACTTATCTCCTATTTCCCCCACTGCGGAAGCCGACGATCAGATTCGACTGGCGTTCTATCATCGGTTACGACAGAACCGTGAACGTGCAATTCGGGATGACACACTGGAGTTCCAACTCTGGCACGGGACAAGCAGTACTGACGAATTCGAGTACGCATTCAGAGATGCCCTCGCAAAGAAGGTCGATGGACTGACACGTGGATGCCCTCAGGCTGTGACGCTCACCGGGAAACGTGGGAATCCTCTAATTGCGACCTACGATATCCCGGTTGAGGAATACGACGATTTCTTTCAGGCGTATCTCGCTGCACTGCAAGACGGGTTATTGGATCTCGCGGTCGAACATAGCGAACTGATCGACGCCATCGACCAATCGTTCGAAGAGAATCTCCAAATCTTCGAATAGAAACTCGATTGCCTTCGATGAGGACTGTAAATAGATAGTATCAAACTAGCCATTTCTCAATCAAGATATTATTCCAAGGTGAGATTATATACGAGTATATCCCAACTTCACTGTATGACCGACAAAATAGAGTTTAACCCAGAAAAGACAGCGGAATTGATTAAAAAACATGGGCGACATATCCACGACGAAGATGCTCAAGAAGAGAGGCTTCGTGACTTAATTCAATTAGACAAAGAGACAGACCTCAACCGCAGAAATTTGCAAAATAAGCTGCGTGAGAATTTTGATGAGCTTTCGAAACACAACGGTGAATTGCGACCCCACATTCGGTTTCCTCTTGACTCCGAAGCGTTTGAGAATGCGATTAAGAAGACTCTTGACGGAGAGGTAGCAGGCGTGAGCGCAGAAGGATATGTCATTGACTTCGACGCGTGGAATGACATGGGAACAATCCAGATGGGTATCGATATACAACAACTGATAGAGAGTACATTAACAAATCCAGATATGTGGGACGTCGAGTACTCTGGTCCTGATGACTATGATACTGTGATATCGTACTACGATGGTGAACCAGCACTCCTCCAACCAGAAGTGCAATCTAGAGAATTCCCTTCTCATTACGTTGTTGACACGTATTATACTACTCTCCTTCGAGATATGAGCAATGAGTGTGCTGAAGCAGTGGATACAATGCATGAGGTTGTAGATGCAATCCCAGATGTCCACTGGGGAGGAGAACCAAAACTTACCAGAGTGGGTGCAACATATAGGTTCGCGTCAACGTTACGGGTCCGGTGAATCTCAAACGCGACTGAAGCAATCTGACCGCAAACTTCGACCCGTCCATCGAGGTTGAGCTTTGTATGTTTGATTTCAAGTGAATTTTTTCACCCAAAAAACTATGTTAGGGTCAATCATCGTTTTCCGCATGGGTAATCGACGACGGAAAGACAAGGCGCACGATATCGGTGATTCAATGCCAGGGACATATGGCGACAGCCAAGGGACGATTCACGATCGTCAAGGAGGAGGACCGACGTTCAATCCCGAAGATGATGTGATTGTACCAGGCGAGATTCACGAACAGTTCAACAAGGAAAAGCCGAGCAGCAATAATCCCAACCCGGACGCAGATACTGAAGAACAAGACGAGATAAGTAAACGAATGCGGTACGCGAAGAGATACGGCGATTCTTGGCCGGAGGACCGGAAACGTCGGTTCCTCCGCGAACACGATGTGTCGGCGGAGAAGATGGGTTGGAAAGTTACCGAATAGCCAAACTGAAAGTGCAGAGAACCTATAACACTGCTGGCCTCAATTTTCACCCGATGTTTGTTCCCACTAACTTAGATTCAGAATTTAATGAATAGAGACATGGACGATAATCCGTTTCAAAATTGGTCGCGTGACAATGGAAGCCTCCTAAGTGCTTCTCTTACACAAGGCCAATATCCGCCAGTCTCCGTCGTCAAAGCCTACGAAAACGCGGTTGAGAAGCTCGACATAGGTGTTTTCGGAAAAGACGAGTACGTGATTCCGCTATTCGACTCGGAAGTTCCGAAACCCACTGGTGAGTATGTTCAGTACAAACCTGCGACGAAGAAAATCAAAATATACGACAGGGACAAAGGGCGCCTCAACTGGCTGCCGCCACAGAAAGTGTCGACAACGAATCTCGGCCAACGACTACGCTGGTGGATTCCAGAAATCAAACAAGGTGTCAAGACACTTGATGACGATCAAATACCTCCAAAAGCCGTCTCACCCATCAACACACTGAGTGATAGTGAGACGTCCGAGTTCTTTGCCGAGATGCGTGGGGTCGTCAAACAGGAACGAAGGGCCAATAAGGAGAACAACAGAGAAAGATTTGACGAGCTCAGACTGGAATCCGCCATTCATAGAGGATTGATGGCAGGGCCTCTTGTTCCGATTACCACAGTATCGTATGAAGGGGATAGGGCGTACAAATTCCAACTCACGACTGAAGATACTGACGACGATACGGACCCAAATCTCCGTGACGACGCCGGTATCTTCCCAGATAACGAATATATCGCTGGAGTGCGTGGTTACGAAAGCCAGAAACCGATTGAGATGGAAGCCGTCCATGTTGGAGATTCAGAATTGTGGCTTCGTCCACTGAACCGGCCGATTACACCAGGTTCACCACGTGACGATGCACTCACAGACAATGAAGCAACGGTGTGGCTTCACGACCTACTTAATCCGCTTCCATACGAACGCCGACTGAACGCGATAAATAGGGTGAAAGTCAACCAGAAAAAGCGACAGCTTCTAACCGGAAATCGGGAAGTGACGTTTGGTTCTAGTAAGTATGCCGTTCCAGACCCATCTGTCGAGCTCAACGACTCGCAAGAAAAAGCCCTCGTCTGGGCAGAAGCCGCAAACAATTGCCTCTGTATTCACGGACCACCTGGAACCGGGAAGACGCGGACACTAACTGCTTATATCCGTGATGCTGTTGGTCGTGATCAAAATGTCTTGATTACTGCACATTCCAACCAGGCCGTCGATAACCTCCTCGTAGGTGACAGCACTGTCGATGAACCAGAGGACGAAACGCTTCACGCAATGGCACAAGATGACGAGATAGACCTAACAATAGCGCGTTCCGGAAGCAACTCTGAAAACCGTGTCGTTAAACGATACTATGAAGGTGTAGCCGCAAACGGGGCAGATGTCGTTGCAGCGACAACCAGCGGAGCAGCCCGGTTTTCTCCCGATACCTTTGACATCGGAATCGTCGATGAAGCCACGCAGGCGAGTCGCGCCGCGACTGCCATTGCGTTCAGTGCCTCCGAAAAGCTAATTCTTGCAGGGGATCACAAGCAACTTCCGCCGTTCGCCGCCTCCGACGACAAACTCGGTGATGAGAAGCGACTCTCGCTCTTTGAAACACTGATGAACCGGTATAGCGACGATATCGCAGTCATGCTTCGTACGCAATACCGGATGAACGAGACCATTGCGGCCTTTCCGAACGAAGCCTTCTACGATGGCGAATTGAACACTGCTGACCGGAACCGTGACTGGACCGTTGATAACCTTTCACCACTGATGGGAATCCATATCAAAGGGACTGAGCAAAAGCGGGCAGCAAGCCACTCCTACTACAATCCAGAAGAGGCCGAAGCAGCCGCAAAACAAGTGAAGTTACTTACCAACAGCGGACTATCCCCTGCAGATATTGGTGTCATTGCGGCGTATAGGGGACAAATCAAAGAGATCAGGAAACAGCTTCGTGGGCTCGATATCAATCGAGTCCACCAAGTCTCCGTTAATACTGTTGATGCCTTCCAAGGGAGTGAACGTGAGGCAATCATTGTCTCGCTGGTTCGAAGCAATAGCGCCGCATCAACTGGCTTCTTGACAATGCCCGACGAGGGCCCACGTCGGCTCAACGTAGCGCTTACTCGCGGTCGGAAACGTTTGGTAGTAATTGGTGATTGGGACACGCTGGGTACGCGCGCCTCACATCGAGCCCCCGACGAAAGCTGTGCACAGTTATATGCCGAATTAGAAGACCAAATTCGGGGAATAGAGAAAATGCTTGATGCGGAACCCCAGTCTTTCCAGTAAAACTGTGGCGGACTTTCATCAAATTTGAGGCCACGCACCACGTTCGAGAGATTACTCGATGTAATCAAATTCGGATTATCCCAGACGTGTATAGATATGTCTACTATGGATTATTACAACGCCTTCCGGCTAACATCGGCCACGGTAGACAATATCGGACTCGGTGCCCCCAATGTGGCAACCAAGTCAAAGTCATCACTAACGATCATGCTACTGCTAGGACGATTCCAAGTGCGGGTACAGCATCTACAGAGATGGTCGAGTCTCCGCGAGAGATTCTCTCATACGGTGAATTTGGATATTTAATTGCTCTAATATAACATCAGTGAGCACTGGTCCTGAGAGACCCAACCGATGTGTCTTCTTGAACCCAACTAAGAATCCAGTTTCCCGATGTAGTGCTGTTGAGTTGACCACGAATCGTTCTTCTATGTTGTCCCTTAAGTACGAGCTGCTAGATTACGAGAGGGACCTTCTCGAAGACATCGGGCCACAGAAAGCTCAATTTATAGATGATAAATCTTTACTCAATAGTGAAATTTCTATCATCAAGATTTTGGAAGAAGTCATCTTCAAGTAGGTTAGAGACTTGATCTGTGACTTCAAGAATTTCTTGTGAATAGAGCTGTAATAGCACTTCTCGAGGAGTATTGTTTTCTATCTCTTTGGCTATCCACTCCACATCTGCTTCCATGAGGGCGGTGGATACGACTCTCCCAGTTGTTTGTCTATCAATCTCTAATGCAGCGCCAATGGTGGCGCCTACTAAACCACCATTTTTCCCACCAATACTTTCACCCGCGTGTTTCCAGGTTATTACTGATTGGGATATCTTATACGAATCCAAGTCATTTATTCGAATACGTGCATTAGTACCCGAATTTTTTGATAATTCTCTCCACAATGCATATCCTCCTCCTATAATAAATCCAGCTACTGCTCCATATCCTCCTCGAAGTGCTCCGAGTTTTGCACCATTTGCCGCATATTTAACAACAGTCTCAACATCGATTTTCTTAGCAAGATTAGTGAGCTCATATAATTTATTTTTCAATATTTTCTTTGCATCATCATAATTCACCTCCTCAGTCCAGAACTTGGAAGACTCATTTACACTACCTGCTTTTTCTTTTATATACATCTGTGCACTTTTCCCTTCTTTTTCGAAACCAATCTCCGACAAACTAATTTTGTATACATAGTCGTTTGTCCATATTTTCACAGATTCACCACTGAAAATACCGAATTTGAACCTATTTATTTCCCCGTATCGTGTAGAAATAACTCGTCGTTGCGCTCCGTTTTTATAGACTAATACTAGTCGTTTGTCTGTTATGAGAAACATCGCTGGGTAAATTCGAGTAGTAACTAACCCATGTTCATCTCCGAAAGGGTCAGTTCCCCCCTCAAAATATAGATTGCAATTATGAAACATATATTGGAGTTGTTCCCCATAATTCACATACACATGGAACGGCCCCTCCAATCGTTGAGTGAAGGGAATCATTGTGGCTACTACCTGGGGTGCTTCCGACAACCGACCCAGTGTTACCGTTTCACTCTCTGATCCTGCAAACACATCTTCTATCGACCGAGTTCCAAATTGAACATTATCGTCTGAATGTTTATTCATCCTATAATTAGACAATGTACAAATATAAATATGTAACCGAAAACATATTAACGAACAATCAGTGCCGTCGAGGCTAATTTGCCAGGAGATGAACATCTACTGCCATCTGATTTCGGCAAAACCTTGTCGAATGTACGACCATATCTCATCAATTAATAATAGAGTGTATGAAACTTCCTGAGAGCCACAATCAGTAATGCCTCGGTGAAACATTCGATGCGTCGGTGGCGTTCGGCGGCGAGCGATGGTCAGACTGCAATCCACCTCTGGACCGGGCTTAGTGCTTGTCGGTGACGAATGATGGTTTGGAGGAAGAATTGTACCGTCGCGTTGCCGCACAAGATAATAACCCGTTCAATTTCCCCCATTTATCACCGAAGTCCAGTTGAGGTCGTGCATTTGAGTTGCCTGCTGGTGCTTGACGGTAACATATTCTAGTGACTAGATATCCGCGACCGTATGAGACAGGTACATAGCCACCGGTACACAGATGGGCTCGCCAGCGGTTGTCCTTGGATATCATTACCGTTGTCACCAGAATCCAAACCGCAGGTGTGTCGCGGATTTATCACTGCCCGGTACAGTTATCCAGCTATCAATTATCTTGTGATTCATGACCAAGGTCTGGATTACCACGATGAGCACCCACATCGAGGCGGTCATCAACCCTCTTCTCGCTGCGAGCGAAGACGAGTTCGTTCCTGATGTCATCCATCTCTTGAGTAATCCGGGAATCGAGTCGAAAGTCCCGTTAGTCCAAGAGATGATGACTGCGGTGACTGATGCTTATGGGTCTGGGCCAGCGGAAGTCAAAGTGACCACTCTTGACACTGAGACTGACTTCGCGGGGGTCATCAGTCACATCCGTGATCCAATTGCGGCCGCACACCCCTCTGATGTCGTTGCTGTAGACGTGACTCCAGGGCGGAAGTTTATGTCGGCTATCTCATTTCAGGCAGGAATCCAATTTGCTGCAGACCACGTGTACTATCTCTATCTCGACT
The DNA here is from genome assembly GCF_009674585.1 of Haloferax marinisediminis. Taxonomy (NCBI): domain Archaea; kingdom Methanobacteriati; phylum Methanobacteriota; class Halobacteria; order Halobacteriales; family Haloferacaceae; genus Haloferax; species Haloferax marinisediminis. The sequence goes on from NZ_WKJP01000006.1 coordinate 102,747, forward strand.
CCGATCGCCACTTCGGTGATCTCCTTCCAGATATCCCGACTACCGCCGCTCAACTCATCGACTTCACGGAGGAGTTGTAAATGCTATTGAGCCGCAAACATATTCTCCCACTACTGAACGCTCTGTATCGAACGGGTACAAATCGAATCTCCGTGTCCCATCCTGCAACCGAGATTGGAGAACTCCTAGAAATTCGACTCAAGCATCCGAATGAGACGTCCGTCCGGTTGACAATGGATCTGGGTGACCTCAATGAAGGTCGTGAAGAGATCCGTCGACGATATGGTGAAACCGTACACAATGACCTCCCAGACGCTGATGAATACGTCCGTGCTGTTACAGCGGGAGGATTAGTTCCTGTTGCGAACGTATCCGAGATTCACGAGTATATTTCACGACATGGGTATCGCGATCTTGAGGCGGGGCATGGCCCACTCGTTCTTGGTATCGATACAAACATCATCCCCTGGGAACTCCCACGGATACTCGATCTCGATCATAAGTATGGGACTACCGACGATGCCGGAAGACGACCGACAAACGGCTACGCACTCGCAACGGGTGTGAAAGAGGAACTCGACTGGCACTACAAGCATTATGAAACGAACTCACTTGTCGAGGCATTCGGACCAGAGTTCGAACGACTCACAAATCAACCAGCAGGTAGCAATCGGCAAGGGTTCCTGGGTCTGTATGCATACCGCGCGTTGATGGCAGGGCGAAACGTCGACCGTGTCGAGACCGGGACAGGCGACGAGAGTATCGTGTCTGGATATCTCGAGTATCAACAGAACTCACGGAAAAAACCGCTTCTCCTGAGTAATGACCGCGGATTTGTGGAGCGGTCGGTCGATGCAGGGCTATTATCCCAGCACGTTTCGTTCACGCCCGTGCTTCCACGAACCGTGTCTGCAACGTGGAAAGAAATTGCAGATACACTCTATCTACTTTCAGTCATATTCGGTGCCCTCAACCTTCCAAAAGTCACGCTCTTCGGTGTGTGGAACGGTAAATCAGGACTCGGATGGCAACATGAGAAGCTATCGTGTCAATTCCGAAGTCCAAAACTCGAGCCACTCGTCGAGCGTCAGATGCGTGTACTTGACGCGTACGACGATATTCGTTGATTGGTGGCAAATTTGAATCCGATTGTGGGAAATATATCCTATACATGGGCCCTTGAAAAGAATACATATCCTGTTGAAAACCCTCACACTTTGACAGGAGTGTCGTGCCTGAATATAGGGAGTGTAGTCAGCAACCTTCCCGTCACCTAGTCACGATATTTTGGATGGCATTGACGTTGATTACTCCTGCAAACATGACCCACTGAGACACCATTGAGCCTTAGAAAGTGTACCTCTGGTTTTCCGGATACCTATCCACTTTCATTCTGAAGAGTGTGCGAAATGATCTCGTGGGTCGCATCCCGGCAGGTGTCCATTCTCTCGATAACTACTTCTTCCAATGTTTCTTCAGTAGATTTCCCATCTCGAGCAGTCAGTTGATTACGTTCGTAGAGCTCACACAGTTCTCTAACTTTTTCTACACCAGCACTATTAGATTCTGTGACCATGTTAATTGCTCTGAGAGGTATTATCTCAGAAGCAAGAAGGAGTGCTTTGATCCTTCTATTAGCCTTTTGAATCCGGATTACAACACTACCATCTTCAAATTCAAGATCAGAGGTAACCTCATCTGGATTCTCCTCAACATACCCTCGGAGCTCACTTTGGAGCGAATCGTAGATATGATCAACCTCTCGTTCGATGGCTTCAACATCGGCATTATGCGACTCTTCGAACGTGATTTGAGATCTGTGCTCCTGGGAATCCTGTTGCGGTGACGTTTCGGATTCACTTGGATTTAGAACTGTAGATTGGTCGGATCTATGTCCTGATTTTTTATCACCGACTCGTTGGATTATGCTGCCATACTTCTCCTGAAGTTCATCATCGTTCTCAACATATGTTTCAAGAATCCCGACCGTAGACAGCATGATTACTGATTCAGCTATATCACTGAGTCCGATTATCCCAATTCCTTTTTCATGAGCAAGCTCCACAACATCCGCGCCCAGTGGCCGATGTACGATGATGGACAAGCGAGAGGTGGGATTGGATGGTATCTTGCTGACAAGTTCCTCAATTCGCCGAGTTGTTAATTCGCCGTCGTCGTAGTGAAGGATAGATGTAGACTCTGGGTACGGTAGAGATTTCGTCGCCTGAACATCGCCTATATGATTAGAATTCGCAATCGTAACATTGGGTTTCCAACCACGTACTGCACAAAGATCCGCTATGAGATGAGCAAAGCTAATCGCGTCAAGATCATTGAGAATTTGGAATACAACCTCTCTATCGTTAGAGCCTGAGAGTGGCATACTTGTACCCATTAATCAAGTAATGAATAGTTTTGGGTGGTTCTGCTGAGATGGCAAGACGTCGGCCTATGATGATAAATTGGATTTCCCGTCAGACGTCGAATCACTGGTAACCGATACGGGCCCTGTATTCAGCACAGTATCTAAAAACAATCAGCGACTGAGAGGTTCAGCAGATCCAAAACACACTAATTCGTCTCCGTTGGATCGACACAGAGAGGTCTGGTGAGTTATTCGATTTAGCTAGATGAATTATCTAGTTGTAGATATAATAGCAAATTGATTACACATGCCAAAAGAAAATCGTACTGAGCTCGATATCGCCTCGTATATGGGGGACAACTCCTACCCATGGCAATTTTCTGTGACACGTTCAACAAATGAGATTGTGATAACGCAGGCTCGTGGTCCAGAAGATAAATTTGACCCAGTTATCAAACAATTCGAGATTAAGGATAGCCCAATCGACGACGAGCCACAGTCGTTTCAGCACACAGTTATTCGCCGTGTGTGGACTGAAGACCCCAACGAGCCAAATGTGCGTTCCCAGCGAAGTGAAGGCCGTATCGTTGAAACTCTCCTTCATGACAAACGTGGCTGGCACCTCGACCGTCCAGAGCCACGTTCACCAATCGAAAGTTCAGATTGGGAGACCACATATTACCAAACCAACTATCCGGGAATCACCGTCTCAGACGGGACTATTCGTTCACAGACCGAGGACGAATTGCAATTTACCGAAGAGCGTAACTATCGTATCTCGAAGGAGTTGTTCGAGACGTACGATTCAGGGTACGTACTCTCCTACCATGAAGTCAATGAGGAATCTCGTTCATGTGGAATGTGGGAGACAGCCAATGCGACCGCATATCGACTTCTTTAGTTCTTGTAGGCTAGTTTTGAGACAACTGAGTTGGGTCGGCGTCAGCGTTCTCGAGGCACTGTTAATCGGTGTAGATTTACAATGCCGGCATGGCATCACGGTCACATGATAGAAAAGAGTCGAGCGCAAGGATGTCTTCTAGGATTAGCTTGTGGAGACGCATTAGGCCGTCCTGTCGAGTTCAAGAGCCCTTCCGAGATTGATTCCGACCATGGCAACGTAACTGAGATGATTGGCAATGGGACGCACGGACAACCGGCTGGCACCATCACTGACGATACCGAGATGGCACTGTGTATCGCTCGAAGTCTCGTTGAGCAGAATGCGTTCGACCCAGAAGACGTTGCAAACCGATTTGTCGAGTGGCTGGATTCCGGCCCCTTCGATATTGGATTGATGACTCGTGATGCACTCTTCCGGATCAAACAGGGGACTCCATGGAACGAAGCAGGTGTCGACGTGTGGCACTCACGTCCAGAGGGCTCCAACGCAGGCAATGGAAGCGTGATGCGATGTGCACCACACGCGATTGCGTTCCGGAACGAACGTAATGAGTTAGACCGTGTCAGTCGACATTCGTCTTCAATAACCCATGCTGACCCACGCTGTCAGTGGGGCTGTATCCTACTTAATCGGACGCTCGCAAACCTAATCTGTGACGTGAGCGACCCACTAGGAACTGCACTTGAAGACTCAAGTGAAGCCCCCGATGAACTCTGGACTGCGATCGAAAACGTACATCAGGTACTGAGCGGTGAGAGGAACCAGTCGAGTTTCGAGTCTACGCTTTCGACGTCGGGATATGTCGTCGGCTCACTCCAAGCAGCGGTATACTACGGATTATCGGCTAACTCTGCCGAAGATGCCGTGGTTCAAGCTGTGAACAGAGGACATGATACAGATACAGTCGGAGCGATTGCTGGGGCCGTTGCAGGGGCACGGTATGGGGTTGAAGAAATTCCAACTCGATGGATAGAAGAAATCGATGAGTCAGTTGAGCTATCGAGGTTGGCTAGCCAGCTACTGACAGTTCAGTAACGGGCTTCGACGTGATGAGCCTATACTGAAATTAGGTGTTTGGATTATGGTACTCGATGGCAACCATTTGGAAACTTGTAGATAAGAATATATAATTTGGGGAGAATTATAGTTTGAATGGCCTTACAGAAGACATCACGCTCTAATGAGATGGCCGCGGCTCAAGAGCAAGAACAGATACAGCGGCTTGCACAAATTGAGATGTGGCGAGGAGACCTTCGCGTCCTCCTTCGTGTCCTCCAAGATTCACGCACACCATGGTACGCATCAGCGTTGATGGCCGGGGTGCTTCTGTGGGGTCTGTTGCCAGTCGATCCACTTCCAGATATTGTGCCATTGGCGGGGATCATCGACGATGCCGGCGTCTTCCTGATAATCCGTGCGGCAATCTACCGGTTAGTCCCCAACGAGATTGTCGACCAGCACGCCGAGGTCATCGCGAACACGAAGAAGCATCGGTTTGGCCCCGCGAAGGCTGTCGCAAGCATCGCCGTACTCCAGGTTGTTCTAATCGTTGTTGTCCTGGGTGCGTTCGGTGCAATGGTTTTCTAATCTGAAACAGAATTTTTCTACTGACTTCAAGAACCACTTCCAAGGGTAGACGGTTATAGGAACCTCTGAAGACGGATTACTGGAGTTTTACACCCCACTATTTCCAGTAATACGGTTACACACGAATTCGACAAGAGCGGGCTTTTGGAAGCCATCTTCAGAAGTCCATTGGTCGTGGACGTCGTCCCAACACTTCCGACAGAAGACGTCCCCAACTGGAGTTTCAAACGAACCCGGCGTTACGATTTCTCTCGGAGGAACATCTCGACCACACCTTTGGCACTCAACAGTGGGATTCCAAGTGTAGTCGCCCGGAAACCTCCAAGGTGATTCAACGATATCAGTCGAGGGATCAACAAGCCAAACAGGAATCTAGCCTCGGTCCCAGGGAGAACCTTGCCCAGTTCAGCGATTTCCGCTTGAGTAACTCTCGTGTCGTAGACGACGTAATCAGTGAGGATAGTCGATGATAGTATAGTGATTTCTTTTAGTGAGCCGTACTCTCCGAGTTTCGTGAGCACATCTTTGGGAGGCTTCAACTGACCAGAAAACCGTGTGTGGTCGAAGACCTCAGATATATTCACCTCGTTCTTTGTGGATGACTGGAATTAACCAACAATAACGGGTTATTTGATGGTTGTTGGTTAAGTGGTGATTCGGTCTTCTCGACTGCGTCTGACGAGTGTCATACCCCGCCATTTCCACTAATAGACTGACAAGAACTCGATGTGATGGTCCACGCGGTTGACCCTCCCCCCACCGTTTCCAGTAAAACTCGACGAAGAGAAGGGCTAGCCCTTGCAGAAGTTTTTTCCACCATTGAGTGGGCGACAACAAGCTTCTGTCAGTTTATCCTACGGACTAACTTGTTATCCACCAATATAAAACTTTGCTACTATTTACTGTTTATTCTGTAGCACCCCGACCTATTCGAGGTTCTTTACTGGAAATGGTGGGGAGGGTGTGTCCCGACCAAGCTCGTGATTGAACAACCACGACGTCTCCCGATTAACTTATAATCGAAGATTTACTGGAAACAGTGGTGTCTCCCAGATATATAAATAAGTCTTTACTGGAAATACTGGAACCCAGTGGTCTCATTTCTGGTTTAACTTTACGACTTCTTGTTCTTCGACTTTACTGGAAATGGTGGGGTCTAATCACCTTCCAGCACCCCGTTGATTTACTGGAAATAGTGGTGTGAACAATCATCCAAAATCCCAATCCTCTCGTCATAGTCCCTAATGACTGTCTCAGTGACTTTCTTGTGTATAATTGGAAACCAAGGGGGCAATACTTGCTATTGGAACCGATGGGTACCCATGGTTATACTGGAAATACCGGAAACGGTGGTCGAAACAATTATCAGACACGACTGAGTTATCTGACCAAACCATGACGCCGCGGTTTCAGCCGGACGATACACTCTACAAGCGACGGAATACGCTCAAGGTTGAGTACGTCCCCGACGACATCGTCGGGCGGGACAACGAAATCGAGGAATACGAGGCCGCACTTCAGCCGATTATCAATGGAGAATACCCTGACAATATCTTCATTTATGGGAAAACCGGTGTCGGAAAGACCGCCGTCACGAACTTCTTACTCAACGAGTTGCAAGACTCGGCGAAACACTTCGAGGTCGACCTATCTGTAATATCCCTCAATTGCGATGGCCTCAGCACGAGTTACCAGGCTGCAATTAGCCTCGTCAACAACCTCCGAGAACCGGAGCATCATATCGCCGAAACCGGACATCCTCAATCGAAAGTCTACCGTCTTCTCTGGGACGAACTCAACAAGCTCTCTGGGACTGTCGTTATCGTCCTCGACGAGATTGACCACATCGCAGACGACACGTTCCTCTACCAAATCACACGCGCAGACAATAACGGCTACATCGACAATATCCAACTCGGGCTCATCGGCATCAGTAACGACTCGACGTTCCGAGAGCAACTCGACGCGAAGGTTCAATCCTCCCTCTGTGAAACCGAGATCTCGTTCCCACCGTACGGAACAGGAGAACTCCAGAAGGTCCTCGAACAACGTGCTGATATCGCGTTCCACCAGAACGCAATCGAGGATGGTGTAATTTCGCTGTGTGCTGCACTTGGTCGACAGGATGGTGGTGACGCCCGCCGAGCAATCACACTTCTCCGGAAGGCGGGTGACCTGGCTCGGACAGAAAATGCAGAGACGGTCACAACCGACCACGTCGAGCGTGCCCAGGAGAAACTCGAGGCACAACAGAGCATGGACATCATGCGTGACCTCACGGAACATGAGAAACTCACCTTGTACGCGCTGACGACGCTCGCTGCTGAGAATGCGACTCCCGCACGCTCGCGCATCGTCTATCAACGCTACAAAGAACTCTGTAACTTCCAGGGGCGAGACCCTCGGACAGCTCGTCGAATGCGGAGCTTCCTCTCTGATTTCGAGATTCTCAACCTCACGCTCTCACACATGGAACACCGTGGTCAGGACGGAGGGACGTATCGGGAACACGAACTCAATCGAGATATTGCGACGGTCGTTGACGCGCTTCAGACGATCATCAGCGAGTTTGGGGCACACCGAAGTATCATCGAATACCTTCCCGATTCTGGTGAAGACTTCGCTGCGATGGGGGACGACTAGTCCTCAAAGGTCGAAGTGCACAAGCACGGACTCAGAGTGCTGAATTGTGAGACCGTGATTGTGGTCGGCCGGAGGGCTGGAGGTTGTTGAAATCATTGTCCTGCAATGGGTTCCCAAGGTCGCGCTGAATAGAGTGCGTAACGGGGGCTCATCAAACGTCGTCGATCCCATGCCGCAACGCCCGCCAGGCGAACCACAACTCTTCCAGGTCCAGCCCAGTCGCATGCGCTGAGACTGCCACGCCGTCCGGTCGCGACTCAAGACCCGTGGATTGCTGGAATGTCACCCACGCGTTTGCGGTTAAGTAGGTCAAAATGTGCAGAACACCGAGTCCGATGGCCACTTCTCTCGAATCAAACTCAAAGGACTTGATGTGACCGACGACCACGAACCGAGTTTGAGGAACACGAAGAGGTTCTGCCAAATGTGGCTGAACTCCCCGTGCATCCAGGGCCGAGGACGGATAGAACAGAGGCGTGATGGTGGGCGAAGCGAGATAAATTGACCCATCTTCGGAAAATATCCCCAGGCGTTCTGGTGAAATCCACAGGCACTGATATTTTGTTGAGGCTGTACTGAATACAAACTCGAACCGCTGCCACTGTCGACGGTGCGTTATCATCCTAACAACCACAATATCCGCAAGTTTAGCCTACATTACACTGAAATCAGTGCATTGGGCAGGGAGATAGATATCGACCAGCCACCACCCCACGTAGATTGTACCCGTTGCTGAGTTCTACCTCCTTGGCCAAGTTCACAAGACACACACTCTGTCGTCGAAACGAGCTTTTGGTTGCTTCCAGTTGGTTGAGCGACGAGACGTGCCGTTTGATGAACTCCCGCAGCAGTCGTGGCAACCTTGGTTCTCAAGTTCCCGATTCAGCAACTGATACGCACGCTGAACTCGTGGTCACGAATCGCGATTATACCGCTCCATATTTGGACGGATAGCGGTCCGGTTCTGATACCGACAGGCGGAATATTACACGGTGACGATGGAACAGGATGTGTAACTATTGAGGCGTGCGCGATGGGTTTACACGTGGAGACGAAAGATACACGCTATGTCGGAACAGGTTTGTGTATACTGGGATGACTCACTGCTCTCGGACCGGACTGGATTCGCTATTTCCGGATTGACAGCGGACGGGGAACCAAGTCATAAAGTCAAGATTTCAGAAGGGGCCGATGGATTCGTATCGGTGTTTGCACGACCGGAAAATGGCAATCGAACGGTCGCGTTAGCGTTGGAATCGTCTCCAGAGCCGGGGGTCTACATTTTCGAACCGAAATATGCGGGCTACGATTTTGAGGTCCGACTTGAGTACCCCCAAGAACCGTATCCGAGTCCAGCGATGCAAACGTACGAAGTAACCTCACCACTTTGTGCGGTAGAAGTTGGGGACACCATTGATATCGGACTCAGGAAGGACGTGACGACCACCCCGGGAGTGAAACATGTAGAGGGGCGAGTAATCGACGTTGCAGATTGTTGTGGGTTGCTCCCGGACACCCCACCTTTCGATATAGACCCAGATACTGTTCTCTCAATCCTGGTTAATATCTCAGACGAGAAGGGAGATGTGGAGAAAGCACAAGCGGTTTCGGCGATGTTAATACGGAGGCGGCTTTCATCAGTCGGAAATAAAATGGGGGTGCTGAATATCACGGGGACTGAAAATCCGCTGGAATTCGACTGGGAAGGTCGGTCAGACACGCCACATCTTCAGGTCGAGTCCGTGACTGTCACGCCCGAGAAGGGGGAACCATGGACGGTTGAGAACGAGGGCCTTTCGGAGTTGCAGTTCAACCCGCTAGCAGATTACTCGACGACAGAGCGAGTCGAGGAACTCCAGTCAGCGTTCGCTGAAATGCCTGACGTGACGGTCTCAGAACGGACGCTGGAAGTTTTTGCTACAGCCGTAACGGCAGAACCTCCAGACATGTCGATTGAGTGCCATTACAAATCGAGACGGAGTGGTAATGTCCTCATGAAGAGTGGAAAACTACGTGAAGCGCGCTCGGTATATTACGCAGAGTCTAATCGGGCAAAACACCAGATTCGGTTCGCGGATAATGAAGCGACGTATTATCTATTGGTTGACACGGATAACACCGCATCAGAATCTGTTTCCGTGTACACTGTCGCCGAGAATAGACACTGGGACTCGGAATTAGGCCCACTTGTTGAGCTGGAACTCACTGGTTCTCAGTGAATGGACGTGGGTCCAACGGACATGACATGCAGGCTATGTGGCTGAATGTCCACTAGGCCACACACAACAGTAAAAATGTAGAGCGCTAGTTGGCCGGCTTGCACTCCTCAATTTAATACCCAAGTTGTCAATAGTTTATATATCCAAACGTAATTACAAACTATGAGCGACGAAATCGACGTATCCGACGACCCCGATATACTCGACGGGAAAAAAATAATCGAGGGTATAGGAGACACCCTTCGGTTGCTGCTTGACGCACAGCACGGCACGCTCTCGGACGAGAAACAGACGAAGATTTTGAATCTAAGAGGAAGCGACCCGGCAGAAGCGCTCGGCCATTCATACCACCTCCGTGATGAGTTACGAGAAAACGGATACGCTGCCGACTGTGAATACCTTGGCCTCGCCGACAACCAGCCCGAGTGGTCTTCCGAGCCGCGACATGAGATTAAACTGTGCATCAATCACGACGAATAGGTACTTATCCAGCCATTACCGGCCTCGTTCGAACGAGGAATCTGAGGGGGTCAGTCTAACTGGAGATGGGGTTCTGAGGGGCATCAGCAGCCTAGCGGTATATCCAATCACTCTAGTTTTGAAGTATTTGGACATGCTGAAATCATCCTCTCTATTCAGCATGCCATTCCTGTCATGTTCTGAGTAGTCCTACAATGTCATCTCTGATTAACCAACAAATCTATGTCTGTACAATGCTTGTGTTGGTTAAGATTGAGTTCATGTCTCACGAGTCACCGACACCCCACCCCGAGATTCCTGCTGGAATCGTCGAACAGCTTGAAAGCCTACCTTCTGATACACTCAATCACGTCTCGAGATACGCCGAGCGGCTAGCAGAACACCGCGAACGAGAGCGACGACTCGAGGTACAGCAGGAATCAGACCGGGTCAAAAAAGAACGTCCGAGTGATTTGCCAGAAGACGTCCCGTCAAGGGCCACCATCACGATCAAAGAAATCAACGACAACCGATACTACTACTGGCAGTGGAGAGAGGGAGACAAGGTCAAATCCAAATACAAAGGACCTATGAACAAGTCCGGTAATGACTGACTCTGCCGCTAGTCAGATGCCGTCCCACACCACCAAACTCTCAAGTCACTCCTCCGCTTCGTTGAGCTGTTGTAATCCAACCTTCACTAACACTTCACGAAGGCCGTCAGTCGACTGGCGAAGTTACACACCGACGTCAGTCTGTGCGAAATGGAGTATCTGGTTGACATCAATCGATTGCTCGACATAGGACTTCACGGTCGTTTATGTATTCAAGCACGTTGTTTTCGCACTTTGAATCTGGGAAGTATCGCGGGACGCTCTGCTCGAGAAGTCTTGTGCCAACCACCTCGCTTTGGTCGTGCTTTGTTCTCGTCGTGTGAAGACCCCACCACATTGACCCTCGAAGTAGTGGCGGTGCAGACGCACCGGAGAATGTGATTGTAATCTGCGCCAATTGCCACCGTTGTGTACACCGTGGGAACGACGGAGCTGAATTCAATGAATCTGAGCTCCCCCGATGGAACTGGTGTGCGATTCAATTACCTGAAAAACATCGGTTCCAGTTATCGGGGTGAGGTCCAGAATGGGAAAATTGTAGACCCGAACGGCGACGAACGGTCCCCGAATGGAGCGGCCAATGTAGTGGATAAAATCATCCGAGGAGAAGACGCCCAGGAACCCGGTTGGAGTCCAAGTCAATGGGAATGGTTTTCGGGAGATGGATGGGAAGAACTCTCGACATCTGATAGCTAACATCACTCAAAGAGATTTCTCGTATACCGGTAGATTGGTGCCCCCAGCCAGTCGCGCCGTTCAGCGATCGTCTCGAAGGCAGCTTTCACGGCGTCATCCCCGAGTGTGCCCCGCTTGACCAACGCTCGAAGCACGATCGGTGACAGTGCGGCGTCAGCGTCGACTAACTGCTGCAGTTCGGGAAGTGCTCGGTAGTCGTCAGTAATGAGGAATACTGCATCTAACTCGCGAACAGTAGTGACACAACTCGCTTCGCCCTGGTTGATTCGACTTGTTACGAACTCGTCGCCGGTGACATCGACCACTTCGTTATAGTCTATCGATTCGAGGACGCTGTTCGCACCGTCTCCATGCCGGTCATCGTATTGGGCAGTCGCTTCGAGTCCGTCGACGACTGCTTCGGTAGTCACGACGTCGAATTCATTGACGACGGAATCGAGAACACCACCGATTGCCAGAGAGATGAACGCACTCGTATCTACGACGAGCATCTAGGGTCTGCGAGTTTGTCGGCGAGTTCTTCACCACGGTTGAGGGCTTGCTTCGAGGCTCGAACTGCTTCGGCGTCTTGCCGGCCAATTATCTCGACGAGTTTCTCGAACTCGATGTGGTCCTTGAGGTAGAGTTCGACGACTGCCTCTCGGAAACTCTCTTCAGATTCTTTCTCTAAGAGGTACTGTTTGAGCGCCTCGATGAGTATCTCAGTCCGATTCTTATGGGTGACCTCCGCAGAGATGTCAGCGTGCGTGATAAATTCCTCGGAGAGTCAGAAGTTGACTCGTTTCGTGCTCATGTGTACATACAATGTGTGTACAATGCTAAAGATGTGTGTTTGAGTCCAAGCTTCGAAACGCTGGGTGTCCCTCCACGACTTCGGACCACCACAGAAAAGTACATAAAGTAATGAATATAATATCTGATAACTATGCAGGAGAGTGACTACACTCACGCTGGCGATGACCAGGTCCCCATTCTGAACCTAACTACGGAGGTCGGAACCGGTGAGAAAGCAATTGCGGTCGTGGAGAAAGACCCGAACGGCGAGGTGAAGCTTATCGGACCAATGAGCGAGCGTCGAAATATAACGATGACTATTTCGGGAGACGTCAACGGGGCTGACGAACAGGTGGTTGCCGTTGAGATAACCTTTCGAACGTACCCACAAGGACCGAGTTCAAAAATCCGGATCTCCGCACACGTCATCGGCGAGTGGGGAGACGACATCGACATTCAGGAGCGACTCTCGAAACTCAGAGAGATTCAATCAGAAAAGACAGAACAGGAGGTCAATAAGACAAGTACCGCAAGCCCGAGTGTACTCAGGGGCCCCAGCGACGTTAAGGGGTTTTCTAGACGAAAACACTAATCGATGTATCGTGCGGTGTAATCACTCGGTCACAGATAGTACACAGTAGTTTCTCTTTCCTTCCTCTAGCTATTCGGCGGTTCCTGCCTGACCTGGCGTTCCGAACTCAGTAGCACTGTACTTGGTGGTGATACCGTTCTTAACAGCCTTTCCCAACACGACCATGATCTCCATGTTAATCGTCGCGGAAAGTACGTGACAATCGGCCTCAATGCACTCTATACCGATGATATGAAGTTGGACAGACTGCAGTGGCGTTACCCAGTAAATCAGCTGCGGGGAGAGTTGATTTACCCACTGAAAGATTGTAGAAGCGAGAGTTCTACGCCATGAAGACGGAGCAACCGTCATCAACGCGCTCGACAATACTGTCGTAGGCGATGATTTATTACTAGTGTGCCAACTGTTACACTATGGGCTCTTGGACCGTCCTCTCATTTGGTGTTGTCAATCCTGAAGAACGACTCAGCCGAGTTCGACGGCAGTTAACGGTGAATGACTTCATCACGCTCACTGACCAGCCGATGCGCGGCGACGACGCGGGCGTCCTCGCGCTGACGACCAGTCGGCGGTACGAGCCGTCAACGGAACCATACTCTCGGCCACGACACGACGACGTCACCATCTACGGACCCTATATGGACCTCGTGTTGGAGCCGGGCGAGTACGGCTGTGTGCTCGGTGTGAGTAACACCGCCGACGCCGGCGAGGGCCCAGTCTACTACAAGCGGAAGTCCGACGGGGCAATTGAAGTCATCGATCGGCTCAACGGCCACGCACCCAATGCGGGGCAGGATGCGGCCGACGAGTGCCTGTCGAAGTTCGGCTTCCGGCCGACGCCTGAGAGTCCACACGAGGTTAGGCACAGTGCTTACATCCGTCACGACCCGTTCGTCCTGTACGACAGGATGTACGAGGTTGAGTCGGGCCTCGTGGACCCTAACGAGAACGTGGTCACGGGGCCGAAATGTCCGAACTGTGGCACGGCGGGGTCGTTCACCGACGAGTTGAACCTCCAAATCTACATCAAAACCCGGCGGTGCGACAACTGTAACGCTTCGTCCGACTTCGTCCGGCGTGACAAACTTCCGGCACACGACGGGCAGTGTTCCTGTGGCGGCGAATTCGAGCGCCGGGACTTGCAGTATCCAGACCTCGGGTCGACCGCGTACGAGTGTTCGGGGTGCGGCATCGTCACCTTCGACACGCTCACGCGCGACCGCGACGAACTTGCGCCGCATGTCCCGTACAGAGAGAGAGACAGCGTCCACCCAGACTACCGGGGATTCTACGACGGGCACGGAGAGAATTCGGTGTGGCCTCCCGAGTTAGCATAGTCGGACGAGTCGCTGCGGGTGTACGGACGAAGTGGAAGAATCGGGCCGAACGTCGGTCACCCTGCTGTCGTCGGCCCTGGCTCTGCTCTCACGTCGGCATCATCTGTATCCGAACCTCTGTTGGAGTTCGGAGGCATATTTTGTATGGCTTTATTTAGTTTATAGCCAAATGAGGCCTTCGTGCCAGGTTATACTTAACTTGGTTGTCTGCGTGGGACAACTGAATATGAGGGATGCTTAAGTACCTGACATTTTTAGCGAAAGTACCGAAAATGGAACACTCAGAAAGAAGCCTTCACCGAAGTGACCACCAGTGACTCGAGAAGAGAACACATCGTCCGGTTCCAAACGAAGTAGCGCAGTCCTGAGCGACTGCCGAGAGTACCGTTACCGACTCACGAGAGAATGGAATGCTGAGAAGCCAGCGGTCGCCTTCCTAATGCTCAATCCGTCTACGGCTGACGAGACGGAAGACGATCCAACGATTCGGCGTTGTATCGGGTATGCAAAAGACTGGGGTTACGGGTCGCTTGTCGTTGGAAACCTGTTCGCACTGCGAAGTTCAGACCCGTCAGATCTTCGGGAACACCCTGACCCGATTGGCCCAGATAACGACGAACACTTACAATTCATTTGTGATAACGCAGAGATGGTCGTAGCTGCGTGGGGTACAGACGGGGCACTCAAAGAACGCGGTAAAGAAGTCGCCCAAACGCTCAACGAGAACCTCTACGCGCTCAACACGACCAAAGAAGGCCATCCGAACCACCCGCTGTACCAGCCGAAGGATGCCGAACCTGAGCCGTTTTTATACGAATGACCAACTACCAGTGGTCGCGAAAGTCGCTCGACGAACTTCGCGAGTTCCACTGGGAAACGATCAACCCTCAGATGATGCGTGGCGGCCTCGATTTCCAAACCATCCGGAGCTTCTACGAGTACCTCGTTGACTTCCGTCGCGAGGTGAACAACCCGGTCGAGAACGCCGGCAAACAGTTTCGGTGGGAACAGGGGACACCGAACAACCGGACGATGACCGCTGACCAAATCCGCGAGATGTACGACGCTGCAACCTCCCTCGAAGACGAGCTCCCCGTGCTGGGTCTTGCATCCTGGGGATTGCGACCGGGAGAACTAGCATCGATGCACGTCTCTCAACTCGCTCTCGACGTTGAGGAAGAAACAGAACCTTACCTCGCTTTCGACGAGCGAAAGAACGGGCCAGGAACGGTCGCACTTCTCTACGATGTCAAGGAACTCTATGACCGCATAGAGGTCTTAGACGAGCGTCCTTCATGGAACGGATACATCTTCCCGTCCTCCCAGTCTTCAAGCGGCCACCTGACGACCGACACGATCAACAATCGGTTCAAGCGCCTCGCACGCGCGTGTAATGTATGCGTAGATGGCTCGGTACCGACCGAAGTTGAGCCGGCGCTTTTGGTACACTATGTATCAAGAGGCTGTTGGTGAGCTTCTCTCACAACTCAAGGGTGTGGCCGATGACCAAGGGAGTTCGTCGATTGTAGTGGTGATGTCGAACTATCTGTCGGAGGAGAAACGGAGGACATTCCGGAGAACTGCGATGCGATACACTCTTGGAGAGGTGTTCAAGTCCGAATAAGCGTGGTCGGGCAGTTAGTCAAACGTCATTCCGTATCCCCAATCTTCGAGGCATTCTTCTGCTTCGTCGAGGTGCTGTAAACCCACCTTCACTAACGCTTCGCGAAGGTCGGTCAGTGAGACGTTTTCTTCGAACTTGTCTTCGAGTTCGTGGAGGGCATCTCGCTCTGCGACTTTTGTTTCCTTCTGTAAGAACAGTGGAACTCGGTCACGGCCGTCTTGGACGCCATCACGACGGAATTTATACGGAATCTGGAGTTGCTGCTGAGATTGTTGCGTATCCCCTTCGTCCACTTGCGACTCAGTATTTTCACTCTCAGACGGTTCTTCCTGAGTTGATTGGGGCGTTGTCGACTCGACTGACGAAGTATCTGCGAAAGGATCTTCACCCGCTCCTTTCTTCATCCCAGTCATGCAGTTAGCACCTCATGGTCAACGTCGCCGGGTTCTGGTGGGTTGGGTGCTTCGATGCCAACTTGTTCTTCGAGTTGTCTTGCGAGGCGGTCGAACTGAGCAAGCGTTTCGACCTCGTAGTCGCGTCGACGAGAGCGATGGTCGCGAACGTAGCTAAACGCCGAGCATTGCTCCATCCAGCACCCTTCCATGAGCGACGCACGTTCGCTGATTATCTCTGGGATTGGGTAATTAATCTCGTCTAAGATTTTTCGCTGGTCACGGGTGTTTTTGAATCCTGTTGGGACTGCAGCGAGGACGCCGACGTCGATACCGAGTTGTTCTTCGAATCCTGCGACGAGTGCTTCGAGGCCTTCAACCGCTGCACGACCTTTTGCGCTTGGCTCGACGGGAATCACGAGGGATCTGGTTGCGTGAATCGCGTTGTAGAGGTGTGGTCCTTCCGTTGCTGGTGGGTCACAGATGAGAACGTCGTATTTGTCTGGAACGCCTGCCTCGCGGAGCACACGAAGTAACTGGGCGTGCATTCCGAATGCCTCACCCATCGCCTCTGCTTGGTCCTTTTCACGCTGTAAAAACTCGGCCAGGTCTGAGAGCATATTGTGCTCAGGAACGATATCGACGCCTTCTACAGTCCGAATAAGATTGTTGAATTCACCGTTCGGGCGTCGGATCATGTGACGGACGACGTTATCGACCGAATCCGTTCGCTGGTCATCGACGCCGAAGAGACGCGAGAGATCTCCGTCTTGCGGGTCGAGTGGGACGACAAGCGGTTTTACCCCGGCACGAGCATGTGCGACCGCGAGGTTTGCTGCGGTGGTCGTTTTACCGACCCCACCTGCCTCGCTGTAGGTCGAATACGTAAGCATACTGTGTTCATGAATTACCTTCACCTTGAATCTTCTGTGAATGTCTACATGGTGTTCATTAATTTTGTTCATTCATGAATGGTTCTAGTGAACACAATTGGTGAACATTTGTAGTGAATACAGGTGGTGAATGAATAACTGAACTCGCGCAGATACATATTAGAGTACGCCAAACCGCCGTTCACGTTCTTATCAAATAGGTATTCATCTGGTAGCATCTCTCTGAGGTTGGGTGATTTCTATGAACATGTACATTGAACATAACTGATGAACAAAATCAATGAATGTATTTAATGAATAGTGTTCATGAATGCAATACCTGTATGTTATCAGTGGGTGTATACTGTGAATACCATACTCACCGACCACCTTTGCATTGGCATCCCGCTAATAAGTGGAGACAACCGGTATCGCACGCGTCTCCTTCCCTATGATAATTCGACGGCACTTGGTTGATGTCCTGACTGCAGAAAAGAGATTGGGGTACACCAGTCGGTTATTGAGTTCGAGGATACTGATGGGACAGCTGAGGTGTTTTTCCAAGAAAGCTTCATGTGGTGAAGTTGTCATTCCGAAATGACGAGCTGGTGCTACCTGTTGATGAGATTGTCCGTACTGAATTCTTGGGCGAATTCGTGTCCTGACCGAAATACTGGTTCTGGCTTTGTCGTTTGGGAGGCTGTTTCTGCGTAAAAGACGGGTCGATGCCGGACTGAACTCCTCGAACGGGCGTAGCGACCGAGTCGAGCGATGCTCTTGATTAACGAACGGCAATATGAAAGGGCGGAATAAGGGTAGCGGGCCTGAGGTTGGGTTTGAGGACTGACTCCCACGGGGTTGACAATTATCGCGAGGGTCTTTTCCTATCAGTGTGGGTCAGCAAGTCGTCTATGACCGCAATCTCGCGTGTCATCGAATCGTCGTCGACTGTTTTTGACTCAGTAGCGAGGTAGTCTCGGAGGTCGTCAAAGACGGCGGCGTACGAGTCTGAGACGCGAAGTGGAGCAGACTCACGTTCGTGTTTAGTACGAGTTTCTCGTCGTGCCATCCAGTCGTCAACACCTGCGTCTGCACTCTTCGAGGACTGTCGAACCGACGTGGCCCACTCGCGAAGCGTTCGGCCATACCGACTCAGAGCGACTGCTTTTCGAATCCGTCGGTTGTCGTAGTGCTGGTCAGTCGGGAGGTCAACCGTGACTCGGGAACCATGAGTGGTGCTATCGCTTTCGACCCACGAGAGGTCAAGCGTAACATTTGGTTGTTCGGTTTCCAATTGGTGTAGCCGTACGAGAATTACTCCTCCACGGGACTCACCTGCTGTGGTCGGTGACGGGAAGAGCGTCTCGATGCTAAGAATCTGTCCGTTCGAAATGTCAGCATTTGGAGCACCATAAACAGCATCCACGTCACAACCATCAGTCTCGATCGACAACGACAGGTCGAAAACCAACGGCGAGACCATGTAGTCAAACTCGTCGGCGAGTCGCGTTTTGAACTCACTAGCAGAGTGAATGAAGTAGTGGTTGGCCCCGCGAATCCCGGACAACTTGCTCATCAACGCCGCGTTTTCATCGAGTCCCATCCCGACGAACGTCGTGTAAATTCCCTCCTTGGAAGCATCGGTGGCACACTCGACGAGCGGGGCCGACCGGGTCTCACCGACGTTTGGCATCGCGTCAGTCATGAAGATGACACGCTGTTCTCGGTTGGTGTCGCCACCTGAGAGGAGTTCTCGTGCTGCGGTGAACCCCGTTTCCATGTTCGTGCCACCCCCAGCAACAACCTCGCGGATGTGACCCCGAATTGCGCCCATGTCGGTCGTTCGAACTTCGGAGAGAGGTTTTGCCACGTGAGAATCTGAATTATACAGTACGACCCCAAACCGATCACTGTTATTGAGGTGACGAGTGAGCGCACAGAGTGATTCAGTTGCGGCATTCAACTTCGTCTGTTCTGGGTCAGTGGCTTCAGTGCTCTTTCGGGTACCGTTTGCATCGTAATAGTACTCGTCGAACGGCGAGGACATCGAACCGGAGATATCCAAGACGGCTACGAGATCGAGTGCTGGCCGTTCAAACTCTGAGGCGTTCAGTGTCGAGTCGAGACCGACCGAGAGGAACTGTTCGCGCTCTCCAGTGACGGGGTTGTCCCCAGCCGCACGTTCGAAGGTAGGGGTAAACAGGGCGTCGCTCGTTGATTCAGATTCTGCTGTGGGGAATTGGTAGTCGTAGAAGAGCCCTTCATACGACAGGGCGTCCGGTTGGGGGGCGTACCCCTCGGCGATGTTCTCACGGAAGTTTGAAGCGTCGCGAGCACCACCCGTTGCTAGTCCGAGTGACTCGTTTGCTGGCGCCGCACACGCATTGAGGGTAGGCTGGTTTGTATCACTGCGAGAAAACTCGAGTTCTCGCTCTGGAACCACGTTTTCACAGTCGACACAGATGTAGTCACTGTTGATCCGTGCCGGTGTACGAGTTTCTTTGGGTATCCAGTCGTCCTTTAGTTCGGTCGAGGCGGTGTTGACGGACTGGATACTATCGCACACGATGAAACAACCGCCCAGATTCAATGCGTCGCTGACGCTGACCAGGTTTTCGTACTCATCTATGGTAGCCGACTCCCGGAGTGCTCCATTGCACTCTGGACACGATGTTTCGTGATAGGGTAGCGAAGTCTGAGCGGTTGCGACCGTCCCCTCAATCGTGTAAATCGAACCTACTTTGAGGTCAAGTCGTTCACCGCTGTCGTTTGGTGCGAGTACTACCTCGTAGAGCGTTTCGGCGTCAGTTCGAATTGAGACACGACAGGCTGTTTCTCTATCAACATGGACCGTCCGCTGTGATACAAACTCTCCAATGAGCGTGATTTGTTCTCCATCTTGGAGCTTCCCGCCACCAGCTTTGATTGTGACCGAATCCATAACCCCGCCCCTCTCTCCAACTATCGACACCCTGTTGTCCTCATTGCCCATTTACAACACTCCATTGAATCTATTAGAATATAAAACTTTCTTAGGCAACAATCAATTGTGTCTATCTGAAAATTAAGGGCCTCATAAGCTGTTTACAGGGTTTGGTGAGGCTCTATCCACTCTAAGCCAGTGCACAGAAATGACGATAAATCGCCTCTTCAACGATACAAGCAATTCTCTTCGGGTGAGCTGAGAGGCTGTTTATAGGATTAAAAGCCAACTCTCCTGGATTTGACCCTGTGACAGTTTACGCGAGGAGTAAGAACAACCAGTACGGGAGATAACAGAGCTGTTTCCCATCACGCTCAACGGCCAATGACGATGATTCGTGTACCTCTCGTGGAAGTGAATCGGTGACGATGAACCGGTATGGTGCTTCGTAGGTTAAATCTCGAAGTTCTTCACCGGACTCGTCGAAGTGGGACCCTGCAGATGGGTCGAACTCCAATGCAGTCGCTTCGCTTCCATCGGCGTACGGTTGATACGAGAGCACGAACGGAAGGACAAGCCCATCGCCGTGAAGGACATAATCGACGGTCCCACTCTCTGTCTCAGTATATTCGACATCAAGTCGTTGATCACTCTCTCCGGGAAGTGACCATGCCAGTCGCTTTGCATGGTCAAAGCCGACTGTCCGCGCGAGTGCGTACTCAAATTCCGCGTTCAACACGCCATTGCTTTTGTACGACTCGAACCCGTGGTGTTCACGCCGTTGAGAAAGAAGTACCACGTGTCTTGGGTCACGGAGGTACAGTCGTGTTCTTCGATAGCGCTGGAGCGCGAAGTCGTGTGATTGACCCACTGCTAACCCTCCTTCGAGAACTGAGAGATACGAGTCGACAGTCCGTCTATCGACGCCAAGTTGTTCACTCAGTGTTGTATACCGGAGTTCCTCGCCTGCCTTACTCGCTGCCAGTGACCCAAGTCGATGGAGGTTCTCTGGGCGTTGCACGCTATGATATCGCGCGAGTTCCTTGTAGAGATACAGTAAAAAATGCGACCTAACAAGGTCGTTTCTGACCATGTCTGTCTCGACTGAATGGAATGATCCTCCCCGTCGAAGATATGCTCTCGCCGCTTCGTGAAGGATGTCGTGATCAATAGAATCAAGCTCGTCAAAGTAGAGCTTGGATAGTGATTTGACCATGTTCCCGACTGCCCGCTGCTTGAGATCCTCTTTGCGTGCGCGATTGATGAGGCCGTTGACCTGGTGGTGTTCAAGTGATTCAGCGAGTGCTTGTGCGTGTTCGTCCTCGAAGTCGACAACGTGGCCTTGTTTGACTGCGTCAATGAACTTCGTCGGGAGCATCGAGAACACGCCAACTACGTTTTCGACAGTCTCGCGCCACGATTCCGTATTAACATCGACTTGTGGTCTGACGATTCCCGAAATGAAGAGATAGGTTCTGTCGTCAACGAGTTCCTGCAACCGCTCGGGACCAGTATCTTCACCAAATGAGAGCGCACCGATGTCGTCGAGAATGATGAACTTCGTCCCACGCCGAGGGGCGACGTGCGAGTCGAAATAGTTGATAACGCTCTGGAGCCGGTCGAACGCCACTTCTGGCGTTTCGAGGTGATAGAGTGACTCTTCGAGAGGTAAATAGAGGATTTGTCGAGGAGAGACTGATCCGACGAGTGATTGATCGCGGTCACCAGGCGCGTATGCTAAGATGTCGTTGTCTATGAGTGCCGCGATAAGCTGCCGAAGCATCGTTGTCTTTCCGATGCCGGTTTGGCCATATATCGCGTGTACGAGTGAGTAGATATCATCGTCATGTGCCTTGTCGAGGACCTTGAGTAGGCCGTGGAGGTCTGAGCGTTCCTTCCACTCTGCTACGGTTCGGAGTTCGTCGAACCCACCGGTACCGCTCCACCACGGATTGTGATACTCGGCATCGGTGATGAAATCTTCTGCCGTTGTCGATGAATCAATCATAGTGACAATCGGGAGTGCGCCGCTATTAAATATGCACACCCTCATGTCCCTAAGGAAAATATCTCTGATGAGAAATGAACCACGATCTGTGATCTCGGACACGAAATGATGTATTCTCGTTAACTAATCTCGTAACAATCTGGGTATCACACGCATGAATATTTATAGTCGTATCCAAATGACTTGATAACGTGGTGACGATGATTGTCTTCGAAGGATGATATTGAAGGCGACCCCTGGGACGTATTTGATGAGGCTCTCAGCCGAGCGACTGAGAACCTCGATGCAAGTCGAGATCACTACCAAACGCTCGGGGAACTCGGTGCTTCGCCACCAGATGGCTACGTAACCGCATTGAGTGACCTCGAACAAGATATCGAACGTATCGACGATTTACTCGACGTCACGGCAGAAGAAGCCCAAACAGCAGTGAATGTCGCTCAACGAGCGACACTGCTCGCTGACGTTCTTTCTATCTCTCGGACATTCCACGAGGCACTTATCGACATTCACCTCGACCTCGCTGAGACATGGCTCGAGGCACTCTCACATGCAAACGCCGGTTTCGTCGAAGCGTTGGATGAGAACTTCACTGTCGTCCAGCAACTTGTTGCAGGGGGAAAATACGCACAAGTGATGGACAACCAACAATTCAGCCTAGTCAGTTGTTGGAACCAACTGTACGAGAAAGATGCGGACATCCGTACTGATTCTCCAGATAAGTACGTAGAGGCCTGTCTTGAGGCAATATCAGATATCGAAGAGGGATTCACTGACGACCTTCAGGAACTCAACCGTGCAGGTGCAACACTTAGAGTGAAGTCTGAACGACAGGCGCTGAACAGTGTTTTAGAACCAGTCCGTGAGGTGTTTTCGGACAGAAAGTGTACCCAAGAGACCGCGCTTGAAACTAGTATCGCTCTGCAGGGTGCGATGATGTTGAAGTACCAAACGACGTTTGCACGTCGGGCATACACCTACTGCTGTGAAATTGCCGATATATTAGCGGCCGAATCTGTGGCGGTGGATTCTCTCGACGAACTCAAAACGAGTCGACGTGTCGACGAACTTGTCGCACTGCTAAACAAGTACGTCACTGGTGAAACGACAGTCAGCGATGAAGAGAGAGTGTTCGATCTCCTGAGCGAGCATCATGGGAGTCTAAAACAAGCGCTTGCAGCAACAGACCTTGGCACAGCGGAGTTCTTCGACACAGTCCAGAAACTGTATCTCGACGACCAGGTGGTAGATATCGAGGTGAAATTCGAATGAGTAACGGTTCAATTGTAATCGACGGCGGGGCAATAGAAGACGTTTGGGCAGAACTCAACGACGAAGACAACAAAGCGCTGCTCAAGAAGCTCAAGGCGACGACGCTTCGGCGCATCGACGAAACGTGTAAACGACAAATCAACGCTGGCGAGTACGATGCCACCGCAAAGTTGGTCGATATCTACCAATGGTTCGAAGACAAACACCTCTCAGAAGACAGTGAGCTCACACGGGAGGTTTTCATGGCCGATGACGTGCTACAGTGGGTTAGCCACCACGGGCGTGACCAAGTCGGGCGTGTCGTGTTCCGTCGAATCATCGAGACACTCGAGCAGAACGATGAACTGCTCTACGTCTATGACCGACAGCGTGTCCGAAGTCGGACCGCAGAGATGGCTCGGTATTTCGCTCTGATTCGTCAGCGAATTAGTGACGATGAAGAGACTGATTTCGACTTTGCACCGAATTTGGTCAAGATGGTCAAGATGGCTATCATCGACCGCGAGCAACCGATTTTCGAGGGTGAACAGGCGGCACAGTTCAACCCGACACTACGAAACATTATCAAAAACATTCGTGGTGATGTTTCTCCCTCGGCAGAACTCCAACAGACGGTCGGAAACGATTGGAAATCGACGGTCAAAGAGTCTGTCCAGTTCTTCAAGCAGTTTTTACAGGACGGACTCCACGAAGACTTCGATACACTAGCAGCCTACCAAAGTCGAGCACTCGTGGATTTGTACACACACGCAGTGACCGACCAGTCTTTAGACAAAGAACTTGCACACGTCATTACCGCGAGTACTGGTGGTGGGAAGACAGAGGCCTTCTTGTTCCCTGTCTTGATGTACTGCCACACCGCCTGGAAGGCAGGTATCCGTGGGAACAAAGCAATTCTCACCTACCCACGTCGGGACTTGTGTGACAATCAGTTCGAGCGACTGTTCAAATATGCCCACACCATCAACGACCAGTTAGGGATGGCCGATGCGTCGTTCGAATCAGCGCCCGTCTCGATATCGATTCAACACGGGGGCCGGAAGGGAATCTCACTCGAGTGTCCAGAATGTGACGGCGAACTTACGCCACCAGAGAAGAACGACGGCCACGAAGATGGACCGCTTTCGTGTTCACAGGATGAATCCCACCACTACGATTGGACATCAACTAAGCGGAGCGCGGCCGCCGACATCATCGTCACGACCCAGAACTCCCTTCACCTCCGTCTCATGGATCGCTACGGGAACAGTGCGTTCTGGTCACACGATAACCCGACCAAGTTCTTGGTCTTAGACGAGGTTCACGTTTACACTGAGCAAGCAGGGATGCACATCTCGAACGTTGTTAGGCGGTTCAAACGGGCTGTGAAAGAACGCGCCCCACAACAATCGCTATCGCTCGTGGCGTCGAGTGCGACGATTAACAACGCCGAGGATTTCACCGAACGAATCTTCGATACGGACGAAGCGAAACGAATCCGACCGGCTAACGACGAAACAGACATGGTCGGTTCTGAGTACATGCTGTTCGTCAAAGCGACAGAGCCACGAGACGTCGCGATTCCTGTCGGAGAAGACGTCTTCCGACCACAAGACAAGTGGGAGAATATCCACCGGACGACTGCCTCGAATCTCTCGTGTATGATTCAGATCGGCTTCTCTTTCTGGCACACTGCACGGAAAGAACGGGGGAATGCAGCCTCCGGTAAAAGTGACAAAGACAAGATTCTGGGATTCGTCGACTCCATCGACTCAGTCAGTCGTCTTGGTACTTCTATCGAGGATGCCGAACAGAACAGAGAGTTGTTCAAGCTTCGACGCCCTGATGCGTTCTTACGAGGCGAAAACACTAACCCTGACTGCCCAAGCGAGCGGTTCTCCGGAAAGGTAGACGACCAGTTCGAAGAGAATGCAGTTTGTGAAGCACTGCCTCCGAACAAGTATCTCAACGGGTGTCCGACCTACGAGGCTGGAGAGTGTTGGTGGACGATGCGTGAGAACTTTGAGCTTCGTCCTATGCAGATGGCCGTTCACAAAAGTGGTCGCCGACAGAGACCAACAGACCCCAAAAACCCCGGCGACGAGTGGGACCAGATGATTGCGACGAGTGCTTTGGAGGTAGGGTTCGATCACCCAAGCATCATCGGGACGTTCCAGTACCGTGCACCGATGAGCGTTCCCGGGTTCCTGCAGCGGAAAGGGCGTGGTGGTCGTGACGCTGACGACAAACCAGTCACGGTCGTTGTTCTCGGGTCGACTTCGACCGACTCGTACTACTTCCATCACTCTGACTACCTGAGCGACCCACAGGAGACTCATCTCGAAATCCCGCTCGACGAACACAATCGGTTCGTCCGTGCAGAACACATGATTGCCGCAGTCTTCGACTACTTCAATATCCACACTGGCATTGATGCCAACCGGATATATCAGGGCCGGATAGGGGAGTATGGCCCTGATGCAGAAGAATTAGTAAAAGTACTAGAAAACCGACGAGGAGACCTCAAAAACTGGCTTTTGACCTCGTTCGATGCAAGTGAGAAAGAAGTAACACGTGCACTAGACGCACTTGAGGAGTACGCAGAGTCACTAATCAACCCGGTCGCACCTGGGATTGACGAGACCCCGTTCTGGAAACTGTTCAGGGACGTCGTGACAGACTTGAAGAAGACGGGAAGATACGATCAGAAATCACTCGATACGCTCATTTCACAGATTCACGAACGCAA